>PAJA01000036.1 GCA_002705185.1 Nitrospina sp.
TGGCGGTGTAGCTCAGGTGGTTAGAGCATACGGCTCATATCCGTAGTGTCGGGGGTTCAACTCCCTCCACCGCTACCAAGTAAACAAAGGGGTTACGGGTTTTCCCGTAGCCTTTTTGTTGTTTTAAATCCTTGCCTTTCCCCGTTTGTTCTCTAGTAACGAAAAACTGTCAAAAAAATGTCAGACCAGGATATTGGTTCCAGGGGGGAGCCTTTATTCTGGTCTTTTTTTTATGGAGAGGAAGTAATGGAATTATTAGAAACAGAGGAAGAAATTGAATGGTCGTACAAAAGGAATAGCCCTTATAACCATCATGTGATTTTGCACCATATACCGAGTGGACATGAGTAAACAATTGTCTTAAAATAATGGTATTCACATTTATTTTAGTCGCTCTATTTCTCTAAATTTATGAATCTTCCTTCTGCTGTTGAATCTGACGAGGTTATATGTCAGTGCTACCAAGTTAATGAGAGCACAATTCGAAATACCATTGCGAAGAATGACTTAAAGGACATTGATTCTGTAACAGAGGCTTGTGAGGCTGGTGGTGGTTGTCATTCCTGCCATATTCTTATTCAGCTCTTTATCGATCAGTATCTAGAAAAAACCACGCCCATGGAAGACCTTGTGCAAGATCACGCACAGAAAATTAAAAAGGAAGGTATTCTCAGCCGTTTTTTCAAGAATTTTTAAACGGACAACTTTTTTCTCACCGTAATTAGTCTTTCACTATTTTGAGATCTGACGTTATAAGCATAGGTGGAGTTTCTAATTATGCTTTCCAAATCTAGATCCTTTTGATAATTTAATTTTTAGGAGAAGTGTTTTATCATCCTCAACTCCTAAATATAATGAAACCACAAAAATATAAAAACACTGTGAAAACACAACGTGTTGCCTATTTTGATTGTTATTCTGGTATTAGTGGCGACATGATTCTTGGAGCTCTCTTTGATTTGGGTGTGGACTCATCAAAAGTCCGTAAAGCCTTGCGAACCCTGGACCTAAAAGGCTATAAATTAAAGTCCATTAGAGTTAAACGCGGTCTCATATCGGGAACTAAAGCTCAGGTCAGTCTTGAGAAAACTAAACACTTTCATGTTTCGGCTAGAAAATACTCTGACATCAAAAAGATGATTGCCAACTCTGACTTATCTTTAAAGTCAAAAAAATACTCCCAAGAAATTTTTAAGCGTATTGCCCAAGTTGAAGCGGCTGTCCATAAAACAACAATGGAAAAGATTCACTTTCACGAAGTTGGTGCTGTTGATTCAATTGTGGATATTGTCGGTGGGGTAGTCGCTCTTGAATCCTTAAAGCTAGATAAGGTTTATTCTTCTCCTATTAATGTAGGTGAAGGACTTGTGCAATGTGCTCATGGTTCTCTCCCTGTTCCTGCTCCTGCTACCTTAAAATTACTGAAGGGGATTCCCATTTTCTCCAGTGGAATTAAAAAAGAGCTAACCACCCCAACGGGAGCGGCTATGATCGGTTTTTATGCCAAGCATTTTGGTTCGGTTCCAGCTATGAGCATTGTTAGCGATGGGTATGGAGCAGGGGATCATATAATTCCAGAAATGCCAAATATGCTTAGAGTTATTTTAGGCGAAACTTTTACAGCGTCTAATGATGAACTTGTGGTGATAGAAACTAATATTGATGATATGAATCCTGAATTCTATGAAGTGACAATGGAATCTCTTTTTAAGGCAGGAGCTCTAGATGTTTACCTGACACCTATAATTATGAAAAAAGGCCGTCCTGCCAACAAAATTTCTGTTCTCTCTTCAGAGACCAATAGGCAGGCAATGACTGAAATTCTTCTGCAGGAAACGTCGAGTTTTGGAGTTCGTTTTTTTCAAGTCGGAAGAACGGTTTTAGATCGGGAGGTAAAAACTTTGAAGACTTCATGGGGCCCTGTAAAAATAAAAATAGGAATATTAAACGGAGATGTAGTTCAGGCATCGCCCGAATACGAAGACTGTAAAAAAATAGCAATTAAGAGTAAGGTTCCTATCAGAGTTATCTATGATGAGGCCAATTTGCAGTCTAAAAAATTAATCAATTGAACTCATTTTAAAACTGACCGAAAATAACAAGGTGGAAATAAAACTATAATGATATCAATATCTTATACTTAAATACCTAAGGCTTTATATGAGTATTTAGAAGTATTAGATTTTTTAGAATCTGTTAGTATATAATTGTTTTGGTGTATGTTATCAATGAGTTGACAATCTTGTCAATCAAAGCTTATAATTTAATTTGAATTATGATTTAAATAGATTATTTAAATGGATATTAGAAACAATTTATTGTTTGTTTTTATGTGGTGGGTTGTTCTGGGTTCGTCAAGTGTAATGGCCCAATCTCATAATCATGAGGACCACCAACATAAGCAAACTTCAATAGCATCGCCATTTGATGGTCAAAAGGAAGTAGTTTCTTTGCATTGTCTTTTAAGAGGTCATGTAGATCGTTTAGTGTGTCCTCACTCAAAAATAGACGGTGAGCAAACTCCTATCATAGCTAAAGAATGTGATGGTAAAAGATCTGTCTCTATCCCCATATCCAATAAGTTCTTTAGTAAGTTTACCGAAACTAATAATATTGTTCAGTTTGATTCTTCATTAGTATCGAAATTAATCCATACATCATTCCCCTCTTTTAACAGCTTTATTGATTCTTTGGATCCTCCTCCTAAAAAGTTGCTCTAGTTTTACTCTTTTAATTCTAACTATATCTAGCTTAACTTCTATTTCTTAGCGCTTATTCTGCTCTTTTGGTCAGCTCGAGTTGTTTTATTAGATTGATTTATTTCTATCCAGAAATAATTTCTAATAATTCTATAAAACTGGGGTAGGAAGTTAAACTGCTTATAGTAATCTTAATAAATATAATAGGAGAAGGTTTTTGAATTGTTTTAGACGAAATAAATTTGTATTGATGTTTCTAATAATTGGTCTTTTTTACACTAGTGGGGTAGGTGCGGCGGATAATGAAACTAAAACTTTAGACGAACTTGTTATTGAAGCTCCAAAGGCCGAAATCCGAGATACTTTTAATGATTTCATGCCTATACCTACATCTAAAATTAAAATAGATCGTACAGAAATTGATGCAATTAATACTATTACCGCCGAAGATACAGTTCGATACGCTCCCAACCTAGAAGTCAGACGACGATATTTTGGCGATCCCAATAGTGTGATTTCTATGCGTGGTAATGGTAATTTTCAAACAGCACGCCATATGCTTTTTGTAGATGGTTTTCCACTTCACAGCATGTTGCGTACGAGGTGGAACGGGGCTCCTCAATGGAATTTTGTGGCTCCTGATGAAACAGAATCGGTAAATATCACTTATGGTCCTTTTTCTCCAAAGCATAGTGGTAATGCTATGGGTGGAGTGATTGATATTGAATCACGGCAACCCTTAGGCGAAGAATGGACCTTACAGACTACGGCTTGGATTCAGGACTGGGAATTATTCGAGAGTAGTGGTGCTGCGCCAGGCTACAAGACCTTTTTCTCTCATGGAAATAAAATTGGTAAACTTTCATATTTTATGTTTTACAACCGTTTGGAGTCTGAGACTCAACCTACAAACACTACAATCAAAAATGGTGTTTCTGCAGGTGCTTCAACTGCTGTGTTGGGTGCAAACAATTTTACAGATTCAAGGGCACGGGATTCTATTGCTTATGCTGATGATGGAGAAGAAATCAGTAGAAACGACCTATTTAAATTTAAATTGAACTATGAGTTTTCATCACAATTAAAGATAAGGGGGATGATAGGCTTTGTCGATCGTCATAGAAGTCAGGAAAATGTAAATAACTATCTCACAAAGGTCGATGGTACAAGGGTCTGGAGTGGTACCTATAATTTTAATGGAAAAGACTTTACGATTTCAGAGAATGATTTTGATGTCTCTAGTCAGGACAAGCAGGATCTCCTTGCTGGAGTAGGGTTCAGTGGCAAGATTGGAGATGGTTGGAATTATGATGCTGTTCTTAGTGCATATACGGTTTTACAAGATGACACAAGAGACTCAGATCAAAATCCAGACTCACCGGCTTTTGACAATGGTGGCCGATTGACAGAATTCTCAGATACAGGCTGGCAATTATTTGAAGTTAGGGTTGATAAAGACTCTTTTCTGACTCGTCCAGACCTTTCTTTTGAAGGTGGATATCACTATGATCATGCTCGACTTAAGGTTTCAACCTACACAGACCTTCCAAACTGGAAAAATTCAGAAAAGAATGAGGGAACATTTAATAAATCTAGTGGGGGCGATACTGATACTCATGCTATTCATGGAAACCTAGGCTGGGAGTTTTTGCCAAAATGGGATCTTCAGGTCGGTGGGCGGGCTGAGACTTGGCGTTCATATGATGGCTTTAAACATGAAACCGAAGGTGAGACAGGCGGACATTTAGAACGAGATGAATTTGCTTTTTCTCCAAAAGCTTCTCTAGGATTTAAACCGACTAATGAGCTTGACTTTAGACTTTCCGTAGCTCGGGCCACTCGCTTCCCTTTGCCTGAAGAATTGTTTGAAAACATTGATGCCTTGGCAGATAACAGTGTGTCTAATCCTGGTTTGAAGCCCGAGGTCGGCACTCATGCGACTATGATGGTGGGTCATTATCTTCCAAAGGCAACTACAAAACTAAACCTATTTTTTGATGAGATTAATAATACCATTTTCAATGATCAAGATATAACTGGATCGGTTACTACAAGTACTTTCGTCAACATTGATAAAGTCAAAACATTTGGAGCTGAGTTAGTTCTTAAGCGAAGAGACTTTCTAGTTTCCAAGCATGATTTTGACTTTAATATTTCTTATGTAAATGCTGAAATCGTGGACCATAGTTCAAACACTACAGTTGAAGGAAACAAACTACCTCGTGTGCCTGAATGGAGATCCAAAATTCAGTCTCTTTACCACATAACAAATAAGTGGGATGCAATGGTAGCGGGACGGTATCAGGATAAAGCATTTGGTCGTATTCAGAATGATGACATTCTTGAAGGGGATGGAGGACAGGATGAATATTTCTTTATTGATTTCAAAACGACCTATCGTCTTAAAAATTTAAATACATCGTTTAGCATTAACAACGTTACTAATGAACTTGCTAATACAGGTCCACATACATTTCCCAATAGAACATATTCAATTGATTGGAAATGGAGTTTTATGTGAAAAATTTAAAATCTTTTTTAATTATTCTTTTTTAGTTCAGAAAAATGCAAAAGAGGGTAGTTATAAATACATTGTACTCCTGAGATTTTTTGGGATTGATTAAGAGTTTTTTTTAATCGCATCTTTGTTTTTGAATCGACACCTTAGAAATAGCTAGTCCTTTGTATAAACTTGGTTGTTGTTTGATGATGCTTTTCTAAGTTAATCTTAATAATACCTTGGTCTTAAAAGAGCGGAGATAAAAAAGTTATGTTGAAACATACAATATTAAAACTTTTTCTTTTGAGTTTTATTGTGTCTTGCGCTGGACCTGATCTAGATAAAGTTAGGAATAGTATGGTTTCTGAGACACTCAAAAATTTAGTTATTTGGGAGTCCAATCCTCGGCCTGTAGCCGAGGGTAACGATGCTCAGCTTTTAGTTCGAACATCTGAGTCGATGAACATGCTCTATGCCGCTCATAATGAAAAGGGTAAGCAGAATCTTTTTATGGCTAAAACAAAGAATATTGGTGACAGTTTTTCCGAGGCAATACCTGTAAACTTAAATGAGGGAGAAGTATCTGCACACGGAGAAAATGGTCCTAAATTTCGACAGGGAAAAGGTAGGGGGATGTTTGCCGCCTGGGTAGGAAAGAGGGATATTAAGTTTTCTCGTTCTATGAATTTTGGTAAAAGTTTTGAACCTGCTATTCGTGTAAATGATGACACTGGAAAAGCCTCGCAATCTTTTTTTACTATGGAAGTAGGGCCTGACGGCGCTATTTATGTAATTTGGTTAGATGGACGTGATAAAAAATCAGGAAAACCCGGCACTTCCTCTGTTTACATTGCACGATCATTAGATCAAGGAAAAACATTTGAAAAAAATATAAAGATTGCAGGAGATATCTGCCCATGTTGCCGGACCGCATTGGCTTTTGGTGATAACGGAGAAATATTTGCATCTTGGCGCCATGTGTATGGTGTTGATGAAAGAATTATCGTAGTCGCTACTTCTTTGGACGGAGGAAAGACATGGGGGGAACCAGTAAAAGTTACAAAGACGGGTTGGAAGATAAATGGTTGCGCTCATTCAGGACCTGCTATGAAGTACGTGAACGGCAATCTATTCATTACTTGGTACACAGGAAAAGATAATGAAGCCAGCCTAAAATTTTCTTACTCTTCTAATAATGGAAAATCTTTTCAAGCATCTAAAGATCTACATGGACCAGTTCTAGATGCCAACCATCCTGACATTGAAGTGATAGGAAATGAGGCCTGGGTTATTTTTCAGGGCCGTGATCCTATTCAGGAGGGTGGCTGGGGACGTGACAAAGCTTGGCTTGTTCGTATTAATTCAGAAGCTATACTCTCAAGCCCATCTTCACTTCCATCAACAGGTAGCGGTGTAGCTTATCCTTACTTATTCAAAGGTAATGGTGGGCGAATTTATGCGATGTGGACAGAAATTGGAGAAGAAGGTCCTCATGTCATTCTTTGTCGAGGGCGGATTGTATCTTAATCAAGGGAGATACTCATAAGTGAGTAAAGCGATTACTAAATTAGCTCATGAAACATTTAGCTTAAATCATGCGGTAGTTATTTCTATTATCGTTCATGCTATATTTTTATCTACCCAACCGTTAAGTTTTTTGGATAAACCTCCAGTTCTGAAAAAGAAATATAAAGAAGTTAGGATAGATTTCATTAAGAGAACCAAAGCTATACCAGTTATAAAAAAAGTAATTGACGAGCGAAGGCCTTTTCTGTCTAAAATCAATAATCCTATTTATCCTAAACTTATTCCTCAAACTGTCAGCAACCCAGTTAAACAGATTTCTAGCCAACCCTTATCGATCAGACCAAAAATAGTTCCGACAGTTAGCAGACCATCGCAAATAGTATTACCTAGTATATCGGCTATTCAAAAGATCCATACTGGTAAATTTGTATCTAAATCAACGTTTTCTAACTTTAACGTCACAGTAAAGCCTAAGAATATTTCTAGTTTGCTCACAGAATTAAAAACTTCTCGTTCTAAAGAATTTAAGGTTTCAGGTAGTAGACTAAATTTTAGTAAAAATAATATTAAGCCGAGAAGTATTGAGCGAATAGCTGGGAGTTCCGATACTAAAGATATAGTTACACCTAATTTCGTAAAAGCTAGAGTAGGTATTAACCGCTCTATTAAAATACAGGCAAGGCATGTTCCCAAGTTTCTTCCTGAGCAGCAAGAAAATCCCTTGTCGGGAGAGGAACTAAAGAAACTTTGGGCTGGGTATACTAGCGCAGTGAGAAAAATGATAGCTGAGGCAAAAGTTTACCCTCCATCAGCTCGTGATAAAGGGTATCAGGGAAAAATCGGTTTATCTTTTAAACTAGGTAAAGATGGGGAATTGCTTAAACTTCTTATTGAAAATTCTTCCGGCAATAATATTCTCGATGATGCGGCTCGTAACGCTGTTAAAAACGCTGGCCCCTTTCCTCCAATTCCTGAAAAATTAAATAAACAGTATGTTTTATTAGAACTTCCCATATCATTTATTTTGAGATGAACTAAAAGCAATCATAAAAGGTTTAAGTCTGGCCTAAATCCATATTCGTACCATCATTTTTAGTCCTGAGTTTTTTATATTCTTACCTTTACTTTTTTAATTAAGAAAGTCGGTATTAACTTCCTATAGTTAGTTTCATATAACAGTAATGAGTAAGAAGGACAAACTAAAAAAATCATTCAAGCCTAGGATACTTAATATAGAAATAACTTAAGAGAGCTGTAAGAGAAAAATAGGGAACATCAAACAAAAAGAGACTTTAATGGGTTAACTGGATTACCTTACAAAATAAGAACTTAGTTAGGCTAACTATAGGCCCTGCTTATTCATATATTCATCAAAATGTTTCTGATACATTATGTCCCATTCTGGTGAACCTTCACGAGGAGCATTGGCATATGTGTTTAAGATACGACGGGATTCTGCATCCGCCTTATCATCGAGTTGGAGTAGATCTGTCATGACTCTAGTAATTTCTAGTCGAATATCATTGAGATCAACTTTGTAATCAATTTCATCTCGTTTAGCAAAGTCCCGAATGATGAGGCTGCTGATGTGGTTTATTTTATCTCGGCTGATTTTCATATTTTGTGGATACTCAAAGGATGAGTCCGCGCTCTCGGACCAGTTTAGATTTCACCATTTGGAATACACGACCGTAGTCCATCATGTCTCTTTCGTACTCATCAGTTTTAGATTCAAGCAAAGTTTTTACCTCATCATTGAGTAGGTCTTCNACCATAAGATCTTNAGTAATAATTTCATTGACGATGGATTGAAGTTTTTCGGNAGATTCTTCCCATATAATGAGATTCTTNTCAATCAATGACTTTACAATNTTTTTGGCGAGAAGTTCGGTAAGCTCTTTTTGAATACGCATTATTTAGATAATTAGATCTTTANCTATTTATAAAGAGCGGGAAACTGGGTTTTAACCCGCAACATTTAAATTGGGAATCTAAAACTTTACTGACTGATATAAGCCTGTCAGCTCAATCTGATTTTTTTTCACCCAAAATTAAAAAACAGTTCGTTTCGGTTACTTGTAAGTCTATGATTGGTGTATTCTGCTTATCGAGCTCTTGAATAACCTTGTTTACCATATTTTCTATCGCCGTTGCACCTTCTTCGGCAATATCAAGAACTCTAATACCTATTACCTTTTGGCTATTAAGTGACATTTGTTTTGAAGTTAACTTAGCTATACGTCCTATCTATACATCATTTTCCTTTGAATTTAAAAGGGAAACGAGCTTTACAGTTAAAACAAATTTTTTTTATTATCCACTATTTATCTTTTGTAATCAATGTTAATTGGGAATTCAAGATATAAATCAAAATAATTTTATATTAGACGTCATGAAACTATATTTATTATCNATATTGAAATTTTAAAGAATTTGTTTAAGAAAGGTTATTGAAATAAACCTATCAATTGAGTAAGATGAAAAAACTAAAATAACTCATGAAAACTCAAAAAGTTGCAGGAANGTATCCATTATCTATTGGGTTTTTAATATTTTTATTTTTTTTCTTATTAAGCTTTATCGAGGGAANTTGTGGTTAAAGAAATAAATTTTAAAGAGAAAATACCTCTTACTCATCATCTGATTGAACTTAAAAACAGGTTGGTGCAGGTTACCTTAGTAGTTGCAGTATTTTTTGGTGTTTGCTTTTATTTCATAGACTTTCTTTTACTATGGCTTGAAGATCCACTGCCTAAACAATATGCTGATCTCACTTTTATAACACCTACAGAGCCCTTTTTTACAGCTATGAAAGTTTCTTTCATGGGATCCATATTCATTTCTATGCCATGGATTTTATATCATGTCTGGGGTTTTATTGCTCCCGGCTTAAAAGTGAAGGAAAAAAAGATCACCGCATTATTTGTTGCCTTCGGAACAGCATTTTTCCTCTTTGGTGGACTCTTTTGTTATTTTTTGGTTGTTCCGCTAGGCCTAAAATTTTTACTAAATTATGGCACGAACTGGTGGAAAATGCAGGTCACAATCGGTTTTTATTTCTCCTTTGTAGTTAAAATGATCTTGGCCTTTGCGTTTGCGTTTCAAACTCCACTCATTATGGTTTTGTTAACGAAATTTGGAGTGGTTAATACAGTAAAGATGAAGCTCTATCGCAAATGGGCATTTCTGGCAACTTTTGCCTTATCCGCTGTCCTCACTCCACCAGATATTATCACTCAAGTATTATTGGCATTCCCGCTCTATGGTTTGTATGAATTTGGCGTTGTGGTTTCCAGGTTTTTTGAGGACCCAAAAAATCGAGAACTGGCATTTAAGCAAATGCAAGCGGAAGCAGCAGCTAAAAAAGCCTCAAAAGAAGCTGCAGAAAGAGCGAAGATGGCTGGTAAGTCCAAATCCTCTAAAAAAACACGTAAAGCTTCTTAATTATATAAGAAATACTAGGATAGAAATTAATCGTGGATAGTTAAAAATGATTAAGATTCCTGCTATTGCAAAACCTAAGTTCACCATAATCGGAGTTATTATTGATCCGGTAGTTCTTAATAGTCCTGTTGATATCATTCCTAGAGCTAAGCTACCCAGNNTTATTTNTAGNTGAATTAAGCTATATAACAGACCGCCAAAAATAATAGATTCCCCTATCTTCTTTTTTTTTAATAAATTATTAATGACTAATCCAACCACGAATATCTGGTCTATAANTGTAACGATGGTTACNNNAAAAATGTTTCGTGAAAGAGACATGCCAAACTTTATTTCTTTGGGATTCCTAAGGTCTGCTCCCATCAATAATTCTGTTTGAGACATGCCTGATTTTATAAGCCAGATATCCAATAGAGGAATGCTGATGAGAGGAAATACTCCTAATAGGAAGCCAATAGCTAGTGCTNTCCAAGTATTATTAAACCCAAGCTGTTGAAGTGATAAGCGCTTTAAAACGAGAACAAATAATAAAGCGAGAGCAAAATAAAGGGTTCCCCAAAATTCATAAATAATTTTATTAGGAGAAAAAAATAGATGGACCGTAGGAAACAGAACCAGAAAATAGAAAACTAGTATGGGAGTGATCGTTTTCACATTGTGATGCTGAAAACTAGATTAAATTCTGCGTGAGAGTTNTGNTCAATACCATANGAGGTTTTATTGCGTTGCATTTTTNNCAAAAACTATGCCACCAGAAATATGAGTTGTATTTTCTTTTTCTGATAATTGTCCGCTAATATGCTTCTCTGGATTGTAGGNGNGAGCTAAACCGCTNATGTGGTTCAAAGAAAGTCTTTTTTCATCTGAGTAGAGTTCATCCTGCAAAAACGCAGTATTAAGATAAAAACCCCCGAAAATAAGTGTAGAAAGAATGCAGGATTCTAGAAATATATTTTTCCACATATTTTCCACATAATGGTTTGGTTTAATTTGTTTTACAGCTACTTGTTATTTTAAAATTTTTTTCAAAAAATTACAACTTAATAGCCATTCTGACCTACTTAGTTGACAAAACCTGATACTTTATTTAGTATCGGATTTAAGTTANACTATCCAACAAGTAGCCTCCCCCTTGGGCAGATTTTTCAGCACTCAGGATCGACCATTCTCCTTAAATATNATGAGGTTTAAACAGTTTTTAATCGGTANATANAATGAAAAAAATTGCTATNGCATCAGATCATGGAGGATTCGAGCTTAAGGAATGTATCATTTCCNATCTTTTNAATACTGACTGGGANGTGGATGATTTGGGCCCACATAGTGGAGANTCCGTGGATTATCCTGANTTCGGCATAAAGATTGCTGAAGCGGTTTCTGAAAAAAAAGTGGAACGTGGNATTGTGATTTGCGGTACTGGTATTGGCATGTCCATTGTGGTCAACAGGTATCCGCNGATTCGCGGGGCTCTGTGTACAGATTTGTTCACCGCTAAATTATGCCGTGAACANAATGATTCTAATATTTTAGTCATGGGGGGAAGGGTTATTGGTAAAGGATTAGCTACTGAAATTGTTAATACTTGGCTAAAAACCCCCTTTAGTGGTGGNCGTCATCAAAAGCGGCTCGATAAAATTGATCAAATAGATGCCTTTTAAAGCCTCAAAAANATATTTAATTTAAGGAGATAGTTAAAGTGTCACTTGCAGATTTTGATCCAGAGATAGCTCAATCTATTAGAGATGAAACTGAACGTGAAAATAACACCCTTGAAATGATTGCCTCTGAAAACTTTGTAAGTGCTGAGGTTCAGGAAGCTCAAGGTTCGGTCATGACGAATAAATATGCCGAAGGCTATCCTGGTAAACGTTATTATGGTGGTTGTGAATTTGTTGATATTGCCGAAACTCTTGCCATTGAAAGAGCGAAAAACCTCTTTTCTGCAGAACATGCCAATGTTCAACCTCATTCCGGGTCTCAGGCTAATATGGCTGTTTATCATACCGTGTTAAACCCTGGAGATACGATTCTTGGAATGAACTTGTCCCACGGCGGTCACTTGACTCATGGTTGCCCGGTAAACTTTTCCGGGTATACATATAACGTTGTATCTTATGGAGTAAATCAAGAAACCGAGCTGATTGACTATGATGAAGTACGAAAACTGGCTATTGAAAATAAACCAAAAATGATTATAGTCGGAGCAAGTGCCTACCCTAGAGTGATTGATCCTGTTAAGTTTCGAGAAATTGCCGATGAGGTCGGTGCAAAAATAATGACTGATATTGCACATCCTTCTGGACTAGTTGCAGCGGGTTTATATCCATCACCTGTACCATATTCTGAATTTGTAACCACTACCACACATAAAACTTTGAGAGGGCCTCGTGGTGGAATGATTTTATGTAGAGAAAAGGATGCTAAAGAGGTCAATAAAAAGATTTTTCCTGGTATTCAGGGTGGACCCTTAATGCATGTAATTGCGGCAAAGGCGGTTGCATTTAAGGAAGCGTTAAGTCCGGATTTTATAACCTATCAAAAACAGGTGATTGCTAATGCGAAATGTTTGGCACAGTTTTTGATCGACCAAGGATATAAAATTGTTAGTGGTGGAACCGATACACATCTCATGCTCGTTGACTTGCGACCTCAAGACATAACCGGCAAGGATGCCGAGGCAGCTCTGGAAAAAGCCGGAATTACGGTGAATAAAAACACTGTACCCTTTGAGACTCGCAGCCCATTTGTTACATCTGGTATTCGTGTTGGTACACCAGCTCTAACTACAAGAGGTATGAAAGAAAATGAGATGCATAAAATTGGAGAAATGATCGTTCAGACACTCGAAAAAATTGATGATGATAGTTACCATGCCGAAACTCGTAATAAAGTTCGTGAACTTTGCGATCAGTTCCCACTTCACCTGGAACTTACCAACAAATAAACTATGAAATGTCCCGGCTGCTCTGGCATGGAAAACAAAGTAATCGACTCTCGCTTAAATAAAGAGGGTACTGTTATACGCAGGCGCAGAGAATGCCTAAGTTGTTCAGATAGGTTCACGACGTATGAAAAACTGGAAAGATCTCTCCCTATGTTGATTAAAAAGGACGGGCGTAGAGAAGAGTTTGATCGTGAAAAAGTTATTGATGGAGTTAAAAAAGCCTGTCAGAAAAGACCTGTTGGTGTAAAAGAAATAGAAGAACTTGTAGATCGTGTCGAACAGTATCTGCAAGAACTAGGTGAAAAGGAAGTGTCTGCCGTGAAAGTGGGTGAAAAAGTTATCAGTGAAATGTATAATCTTGATGATGTTGCCTACGTACGTTTTGCCTCAGTTTATCGTTCTTTCAAAGACGTTAATGAGTTCATGGTTGAGCTAAAAGAAGTGCTCAAAAGTAAAGAAGGTAACTAACCCCCTCCAGATTAAATCTAATTACTACCAACCTAGATATTTGATCTTGTTATTATTTTACTTCACGTAGCATAGGCGTTTGAAAATGCTTCTATTTGTCTATTGGGCGAAGAGTTGAATCATTTAAAACAAAATGTTACGATACATTTTCTTTAAATACTAAAAAATCTATATACTATATTTGCGTTTGGCGATGGATAAAGTTTCGTTCAACCTTTCTTTATTGAGTTATCTGGTGGCTTCATTAGGTTATTTTGTTTATCTGGCATACAGAAGACCTTTGGTCTCAACTTTTGCCGGGTGGATGGTTGCCATTGGTCTGCTCTGCCAAACCCTCACTATAGGAATTCGGTCGAGCCAGACAGGACATGGGCCATATACATCATCTTTTGAGGTCGCATTATTTTTAGCATGGTTGATGGTGGTGGTTTATTTTCTAACAGAGTGGAAATATAAAATTAAAAATCTGGGAGCATTTGTCATCCCTCTAGTTTTTGTTGTTTTATTAATTTCTGCCTTCCTTTCAAAGGATGTGGTTTTAGTCTATGAATCATCAGAGATGCGTTTTTGGCTAACTTTGCACCGAACCTTGTCTATTTTTGGGTATGCAGCCTTTTCAATCGCATTTGCTGCTGGGATCATGTATTTAATCCAAGAACATCAGGTCAAAACCAAAAAGCTGGGTATTATGTACTTTAGAATGCCCTCATTAGAAGTCTTAGATGATTTGAACTTTAAGGTAATAATCATTGGCTTCCCATTATTTACCTTGGGGTTCATGACTGGCTCAATTTCAAATATGCAATTAAATCAGTCATTTTTTTCATGGGATCTGACTCGTACCTTGCCGTTGGTGGCAACTTGGCTTATCTATAGCCTAGTTTTCTTTGGAAGAATGATCGTTGGATTAAGAGGTAAAAAAGCTGCTCAAGGGGCTATTCTTGGGTTTGTAACTGTAATTGGTACTTATTTTTTACATATTTTATGATATCAACTGAACCAAATCTTGTTCTGGTAGGGGTTAACCATAAGTCAACCCCAGTAGAAATCAGAGAAAAGCTCGCTTTCAATCAAGTTAAACTGGAAGCATCTTTGGAACATTTGGTTGGATATCCAGAAATTACTGAAAATATAATTCTCTCGACTTGTAATAGGGTAGAGATTTATGCCCGTGTAGATAACACCGATCAAGGAATACAACTCTTAAAAGATTTTATCTGTGATTACCATGGAATTTCGCGCGGTAGTCTGGATCAGTATTTTTATAGTTATTGTGACAATCAGGCCATTGAACATCTTTTTAGAGTTTCTGCTAGTTTGGATTCTATGATTCTGGGGGAAGCTCAGATACTGGGACAAGTGAAGGATGCTTATAGTACTGCCCGTGCCTCAAGTTCGACCGGACTAGTCCTGAATCAACTATTTGAAAAAGCCTTCAATGTTGCTAAAAAAATAAGGGAAGAAACCGGGATTTCTGAGCGTGGAGTTTCTATAAGTTCGGCCGCAGTGGAGCTGGCTAAAAAAATATTTGAGGACCTGGAAAATCACTCAGTCATGCTGGTTGGTACTGGTGAGATGGCCGAACTTGCGGCAAAACATCTCATATCTTATGGTGTGAAAACTGTTTATGTTGCCAGTCGAACGTTTGAACGTGCGGCTTCTCTTGCTCAGAGTTTAAATGGATGTGCTTTGGATTTTGAAACTTTCAAGGAAGATTTGTACCGGGCTGATATTGTTATTACTTCAACTTCTGCCCCTAATTTTATAATCTCCAAAGAAATGATTGAGCATGCTATTCATAAACGAAAAAATAAACCTATATTCCTTATTGATATTGCGGTTCCCCGAGACATTGCCCCAGATGTTAATGATCTAGAAAATGTCTACCTATATGATATTGATGATCTGCAAAATGTGGTAAACGCAAATATGGAAGAAAGGCAAAAAGAAGCTGAAAATGCTATGGAAATCGTCCAGCAGGAAGTCACCAAATTTAACGACTGGTTTTCCACTCTTGATGCCGTACCTACTATTGTTGAAATGCGAAATCGTGCCGAGGTTATGCGAAAAAGCGAAGTAGATAAAACTCTCAAAACTCTCACTCATCTCTCTGCAGAGGACCACCAGGCCGTTCATCAATTAACACAATCTCTGGTCAATAAGATTCTGCATAAACCCACCATCAATTTAAAAAAGAAAACTCAATCCCAGGATGGCCATGTTTATTTAAAGGCTATTCGTCACTTATTTCATTTGGACGATTAATGGATCCCCGAAAAATTAAGATTGGTAGTAGGGGGAGCCCCCTTGCATTGTGGCAAGCTAATTGGATCAAAGGTCAGTTGGAATCTTTACATCCTGACATTATCGTAGAGATTGTAATTATAAAAACTTCAGGTGATAAGATTCAGGATGTTCCCTTGGCTAAAATTGGAGGTAAGGGTTTATTTGTTAAAGAACTAGAAGAATCTATGTTGAGAAATGAAGTCGATTTTGCCGTTCACAGTATGAAAGATATGCCCATAAAATTTCCCTTTACACTTTGTATTGCAGCGGTGACAAAGAGAGAGAATCCTTTTGATGCTTTGATTTCTAAAAATAATATCAAACTTGATGACCTACCAAAAGGAGCAAAGGTTGGGACAGGTAGTCTAAGAAGAATGTCGCAATTGCTACATTATCGTCCTGATTTGGAATTAGTTCCCCTTCGCGGCAACCTTGATACAAGGATTAAAAAACTGCAAANAGAAGNGCTTGATGCAATCATTCTGGCAGCTGCAGGTCTTATTCGGATGGGTTGGGACGATAAAATTTCAGAAATTATTAGTCCTGAAATTTTATTGCCAGCAATGGGGCAGGGTGCTGTTGGAATTGAGGCACGAAAACACGATGTCGATAACCAGATTCTTTTAGCTGATATGGATGATGAAGATACACATTTGGCGTTGGAGGCAGAAAGAGCAGTTGTCACCCAGCTAGAAGGAGGTTGTAACGTACCCATTGGCGCGTTTGCGACGATTGAAGGTGGAGATATACTGTTAAAGGGTCTGGTAGCAAGTCTTGATGGAAAAACAGTCTATAAAACAGAGTTAAAAGGCAAAAAACTAAATGCAAAGTCCATTGGAAAAGAGTTGGGCAATACGTTATTAGATATGGGTGGCGATAAAATTATGCAAGAAATTCATTCTAGCTAAGGGCTAAAGCCATACCTCCCGAGTTTTTAATCTTTCCAAAGCTAATTCCCAGGCAGCATCGCGAAATATATTATCACCATTTTTTTTCATCCGTGTGTATACATCACAAACATTTTTACTAATTGTGTTGTGAATTAAATTTTCTACATAGGTTCTGACTCCATCCTTCAAAGAATTTTTTTTTACGAATGAATCATTAACGATTAAGTTTCTTTCAACGGCACAGCCAATTACCCCTCCGGCATTAACTATAAAGTCGGTCAGCGATAAAATTTTACGCCGATGATATAAATAGTATTCTATGGATTTACTGCTAGGGGTATTTGCCCCTTGCAAAATATAACGGCATTGAATTCGGTCTACGTTTTTTGAGGTTATGGCATCTGGCCTAGCTGATGGAATCAATATGTCGCAGGGAGCTTCAAGGAGCCAGTCAAGTTGATCAGAATCAAACCTTTTGCTTACTTTAAGAGGGTAGTTAAGCAGCCCATTAGGTTGATTCCGGACTTTGTTCAATGTGTATGCGTCCAATCCATTCGGATTCCATAAAGCAACATGAATATCAGAAGCACCAACTAGAATCGCACCCAATTTCTGTAGTTTCATAGCAATAGGTGCTCCCACATTACCAAAGCCTTGCACTATAAATTTAGATTTGGATAAATCTAATGATTCATCCATTGACTCAATTGCTTTTGCAGCAGAAAACAAACCACAGGCAGTTAGCTCCCAGTCGTCGATTGGGATCCCTCCATTTTTAGATGGTCTTCCTGCACCTCCCAATGAATGTTTTTCTGTGCCAAGTTTTTGAGAATGGTTATTATGAATAATTTGTATGTCTATTTCATCGGTTCCCATGTCAGGGGCCGGGCAATAGGCCGGTAAATCAAAAATACAATCGGCAAACTTTTCCATTAATTCTTCTCTGAGGGAAGTATTTTCTACTAATTTATGAGATTTTAGGATGATTCCTGCCTTAGCTCCTCCGTAGGGCAGACATGCGACACTATTCTTCAAAGTCATAACTCGCGCCAATCGCCTTATTTCATTTAAACTGACTTCCTGAACCATACGTATCCCTCCTAAGCCGGGTCCTCTATCAGTATTATCGATCGATATATATCCCCATATTGACTCATTATCGGGATCAATGATTTTCATTGAAATCGTATTGACAAGATTGGAAATAGTAGCAAAACGATCATCCTGTTCTATGTTAGGCAGAGAAACCGCTTGCAGGCTTTTGGGAAGTTCCGACATAAGTGTTTCTTCTTGGTAATGAGGTTGCTAAAATGATTATCTTTTAATTACCTAAGTAAAAATATTGTTATTACCATTATCACTATATAGAAATGATGCTAAATAAACTACTTACACATGATGATATTGAGAAACTCATTAACACTGCTTTAAATGAAGACATCCAGAGAGGCGATATAACTACTCTTAATATTATATCCAAGGGGCAATCCAGTGTAGCCGAGATAATCGCTAAAGATTCATTGATTCTTTCTGGACTAGAAGTTTTTAAAGCACTATTCCTAAAACTAGATTCTGAAACCATTTTTCTCTCTGAACCTTTTCATGATGGAGATTCTGTGGGAGAAGGTTCAGTAATAATTAAGTTTCGATCTGAATGCACTAAACTATTAGAGGGAGAGCGGTCAGGACTTAATATATTGCAGTGGCTAAGTGGTATAGCAACACTTACACAACAGTTTGTAGCCAAAGCAAATCCCGTAACGGTTCTCGATACGCGTAAAACTACTCCTGGTCTAAGAGTTTTTGAAAAATATGCGGTGTGTTGTGGTGGAGGTTCAAATCATAGGTTTGGGTTGTATGATGCTGTGATGATTAAGGATAATCATATAAAAGCCTCGGGTGGTATTTCCCCAGCTGTTGAAAGAATACGTAAAGCTCTTGGAAATAAAAATAAAATTGAAGTCGAGACGAAAAACCTTAGTGAAGTTCAGGAGGCTTTGGATCAAAAAGTCGATATCATTATGCTTGATAACATGTCAATAGATGACATATATAAATCTGTTAAGCTCATCGATGGCAAAGCAAAAATTGAAATAAGTGGTGGTATTAATTTAAAAAGTCTTGATGAAATATCCAAAACTGGAGCAGACTTTGTGTCTATAGGTGCATTGACCCATTCGGCCCCAGCTGTCGATATCAGCATGAATATCATTAGCCCTTTAGACAAGGAACGATAGAAATGCCTTGCAAGGACACGACAGCTCAGATAACAGTGATTCTCGATGAAAAGGACTATCTAGTTACTTTTGATTTTTCGAAATTAACCTGCCAAAAAGCTGTTGGTGGAGGGACAGGTTTTGTAGATCTTTGTAACGGAAAACATATAGATGAAGTTATTCAATTAGAGTTTAGTGATTTGGTGGTTGACCTTGAACTGACAGGCTCAGAAGAACAATTCTTATTGTATTTAGAATGGGATGCTTTGGGAGCAGCTCTCAAACAGTATCAGGGTGATTTAAATGAAGTCGACACAAATAGATATCAGATTGCAACGATAGCTTATGAATCCAGTCAGGTAGAAATACGACAAATGGTTGCATCACCAAAGGAAATGCCGAAGCTTATACCTTGTAGAAAACGAGAGGCTTCGTAGCTTAAGTATGTCTAGAGTTGAGATAAATATATGAGTAAATTTATCAATAATCCTCACAAATATTTTAAGCCGAATACAAAGAGGATTCAGTTGACAGCTTATTATTAATATTCATCTATATAGTTTTCTGGTAATCCCTTTTTGTGAAAGATCATGATTGCTAAATCTAGTTTTGCTTGTGAGTGACCTTGTTTTGCCGCCAAATTTAACCACTTAAATGCCTCTTTATAGTCTCGTTTTACCCCGAGACCTTTATATAACATTAACCCTAAACTATGTTGTGAGTTTTTATCACCCTCTATGGCAGATTTTCGAAATATCCTGACTGCATCTTTATGATCAGGTTTGATAACTGCTTTTATTCCATCACTGAAAGTATCGGCAAAAGAAATAAAGGGACTAGTTGCTAATAAACAAAATACAACGACTAGTACTAATATTTTTATTTTCAATTCTATCTCAAATTTAAAAAACGGTTTAACAAATATTCAGAAATACTTTAAGGAAATGCGTCTTTTGATGAGATATTCGGTAGGTTAAGAGTTGCGCGGAACGATACCTAGACAAATAATACTTTCAAAAATACCCATACGATATCCAAAAACTCTACTTAAATCATCATATATAATATAATAAACTTTGCAAGTTTTAATGAACTACTCTTACAAATAAAATCAAATATTTATAAAAATATTCAAGAATAATTACCTCTGTTCTAAATGGAACCGTTTTAAAATAAGTTGAATTAACTACGAAAGCATATTTTGTTTATTTTTTGTTTATTTAAGGTAGGTAAAATTAAGCTTTGAGCTTAAGGGGCTATTAGTAGCGGCAAAAACTCTGGCAAACTTTCTTGTATGAAGCTCCTGGTTTATGAGAAAAATGATCACTACTATCTTATCGGTTAAGCCTCATAAACTTGCTTGTCGCATTAAACTTTTTCATCATTGGCTTAGTCAGCAATAGCTTTTACTAATAATTTGTATTTGTTTTGCTTGCACACTTCCCTCGCCATGTAATACTATGCTTATGCAATTCATATAGAATATTTTAATACCTCGGGTTTAAAGCGGAGGTTAGCTAATGAATAAAGGGATCTTTTTAATAAGCATTACCTTAGCATTCCTTCTCACTTCTTGTGCGTCACACCCTACTGCAGTACCTAAACCTTTCAAAGGCTCTTCTAAAATATTCAAAGTTAGTGGTAATGGAACGGTAAAAGTAAAAGCAAGAAACTTAAAAGATTCACCAATGCACTGGATTTTTGTAAGATGCGCTCACTGGAGCGGTTGCTATATTCGGTGTCAAGGCCCTGTACTAACCTGCAAGAGCATTGCAAAAAGATCGGGTCTAAAGATTAGCCACACAATAACTAGCAAACAAAACAAATAGAATTAAAAGTTCTTACGAACAAATGTTTACCAAAAGTTCATCTAGTTATATTTTTAATTTAAAGAGAAAGGAAATCAGAGACTGCTTCCTTTGCGTTTTTTAGTATTGGTATTCCATCGCCCAACAATAATGTTTTGAACTCATAATTCATAAGTAGTTTTAAATTCTCCTTCGCCTTTTTAATATCTTTATATTTTTCTGAAGGTAACATGCTTACCTGGCCGGGAAATTTTCCAATTAATGCGTCACCTAAAATCATAACCTTTAGATCTCTTATATAAAAAGCAGTTTCACCAGGAGACTTTTGTGCTTCTAATTGAATAGACTCGATCCCACAAAAAAGCTTTTCCCCGCCTATAAAGGTGTTATCCGTTGACATTTCTAAGTTGTTTTTATCAAATTTATTTACCCAAACTGGAATAGAAAAAGTATCTTTTAATAAGTTACTGGCCCTCTCATGGTGAATATTAGTTAGCAATATTGCCTTTAGGGGAGATGAGGGATTAATATTTATAAGGCTTAGAAGTTCCTTTTCCTCATCATTAGTTAATTCAGGAGGATCAATAATAATCGATTCATTATTATGTACTAAAAAGTATCCATTGAAATCCAAATTTTTCTCTTCTGAATATATACTCCAATTAAAAATATTAGGTAAAACTTCTTTTATCATGGAGAGTCTCTTTTAATTTTTATTTCTATTTAAAAAGTAGCTATTAGCTTTGTGTAGAATAAACTTAGCATCTTTAGTGTCGCCAAAACCTTTAGACTGAATCTCACCGAGACCTTTATAGTTTATGAACCAAGTCTCTAAGATATCAGTAATACCGTTAAACTTTTTATCTAACTCTTTTATTGACATGATATTAGTAAATGGTGAATCTGGATTAACTGCAATTAGTTTGTCATCTTGCTCGCCATTATCTAATAATTTCAAAACGCCTATTAATCTTGCTTTAATAACACTACCTCTTTCTAGGGTTGGTCCTAATACGATTGCGTCAAGTGCGTCACCATCTCCACCAAGTTCCTTTGGAAGCATTGTTTGAGGTATCATCCCGTAATTACCTGGGTAGCCTATATATTTAACAACTCTTGGTTTACCCTTCTTTATATTCCATGTTAATGCTCCATCTGACTTTCTTGTTTCCCATTTATCAGTCCGGCCTGCAGGTATTTCAATCACAACATTTACTGATCCATTTTTATTTATACTCGGAAAGTCCTTAATTAGGTTGGCTGGAGATAAGAGTGTGTGTGGATCTATTTGTTTAAATCCAGGAGCAACCCCACAAAGAATGGGGCAATTACCCCCATAGCTAAATGATGGAAAAAAAATTAAAAATATAACTAAATATCTATATAAAAAAAATTTCAAATCACTCTCAATCCTCAGGGTAGAGACGAACCAAACGAACATAGCCTTGAGAATAGTCTTGGTCAAATTGTTGAGAGTTTCCAGATGTATAGGAAAAATAAAATGCCGCCTGCTGATCAAAGGGCAAACACCATGATGCGTTCCCTCCACCAGTTGCAAAAAGTGGATCGATATGAAGCTCACTATTTGATCTGCCCATAATTGTACTGTCTGAAATAAAAATCTTTTCAATTTCTTCTCTTTCTGGAATACGCCAGTCATGATAACCAAGATAATCTTTTTTGTTCATTTCATCGACAAAGAGCAGGGCCTCTTGAAATGTCAACCAGTCCTGGGCCACTGGCCATGAGTCTTCTTTCGACCATACTAAACCGGTATCATTATCTAATAGGGTTCCATCCCCATTATCTATAAATCTGCTAGTTTCATTCATTATGAATAACTCCAAAAATCACTGGCGTGTAAAAATCATAAAACACGGAAATAAAATTTTATTAATAATCTCTATTGAGTCATAATTCAATAGAAATTAGAGTTTGAATTAATTTGCTGCTAGAAATCATGACTCTAATTTGATACAACCCAACTATCGATTCTNCTAGAAAGATTATAATATAACTGAAATTAAGGTCTGATGAGTAATAAAAGAAACCAAATATTTTTATGGTTGTTAATAATTTTTATAATGCCAGGTGTTGCTTTAGNGCAATCCTCTTGTGGAGAGAAGATTCCTGCGCTAGGTATTTTTGATCAANTCTCTCAGTATGCTTTATGGCTTGCTTTAGCATTCATGATTCCAGGTATTATTTTTGATCATAAAATTTGGAAAAAGACATTATTGCTTTTAGCTATACTTCCTTTTGTAGCCTGGGCTTATGTAAATTTCTTTATTGACTATAACAGTCTTAAAAAAGAAATTTTTAATCATAACTCTATGGCTGAGGCCACGTTGGCTAATATTGCCGAAGCCCAGGATAGATATAAATCTGAACAAGAAACATATATAGGTGACCTGAGAAAGCTTTATTCCCATATTGGNGGAGCAGGNGGCATGAATGAGTGTGTCAAAATATTAAATGTACAGGCAGAGTTTGATTATTGGCGTGCTGAGGCAGGACATGTTTCAAGTCCTGACACAGTCATTTGGGATAGTCGCGCNGGAACCTCTTTAAAGAAAGGTTAACANCTTTCAATCNTCCCATCTATCTACAATTCCATTTAGTGAGACCATTCCNGTCACTTCATTGCTTTCAATAACCATTGCGTAGGAAACATTAAAGTTTGTAAGAAACCTTGCAGCATAGCGTATAGGCATATCAGCGTTGATTGACAAAACAGGTTTGGACATGATCTCATACACATGTGTTTCATGAAGCNTTCTGTTTTGTCCAATTACTTTTCTTGCTATATCTTTTAAAGTCATGATGCCGTAAACATCATTTTTATCTCGAGGTTCTACTAAAATCGCATTAATNTTTTTTCCTCGCATCGTATTTAATGCATCAGAGATTTTCAGGACACCTTCCACCTTAGTGAAATTAGGCATCATCACGTCACGGACTTTTTGGTTGTTAACCATTCCTATCTCCTGNGCTAATTAGAAATAACGATCTTTCGCGTCTTTTTCCATGGTNGATATCTGGCTCTCCAGGCCAATTGCCCTGTCTACATTGAGACTAAATGCAATTCCATTTCCGTGTTCACTCAAATGTCCTGATTGATAAATTGCTTCCATAATCTTATCAGCAATAAAATCTTCAACTAGGAAAAGAAGCATTTCTTTTTGAGCATCCATGGTCAGCCCCAAAAAAGATTGTTGTGGATGAATACCTTCACCACGTGCATTAAGGATGGTAACTCCTGTAGCACCAGCATTTTTTGCTGACTCAACAACATCGTCTTGATACTGATCATTAACCATTGCCAATATAACTTTAAAACGCATGAGTTTTTAACCCCTTAGAATGTTTCATCAGTCTATTTACGTTTTGACCGTTTTTCGCTGATCATAGCATATGCCATTACAGTGAACATAGGGAAAAGAGAGGCGAATGCAATCAACCCAAAGCCATCTATTAAAGGAGATCGTCCAGGAACATTTGAGGCTAAACCGATTCCCAATGCAGCAATTAAGGGNACTGTTACAGTTGAGGTAGTNACACCACCAGAATCATATGCAAGTGGAATAATCTCTTTAGGGGCAAAGCAAGTCTGAATAAGTAGAAGACCNTATCCTATTGCAATATAGTAATNCAAAGGATTACCTGTAACTATACGATAAACNCCTAAAGTCACACCTCCAGCAACACCTAATGCGACAGCTAGTCGTAAACCCCAGGCAGAAATGGCCCCAGTGGTAATATCCCGAGCTTTATAAGCAACNGCAATCAACGCTGGTTCAGCAAGTGTGGTAGAAAAACCTATTAAAAAAGCAAAAATATATGTCCACAAATATAGTCCGGGATCTATAAGTTTCGANTTTTTTATAATCTCTATTTTAGAAGCATCGTTACCAGTAAGAAACGGTAACTCAGTCAACTGATTGGCCATTTGTGTTCCAATGGGGAAAACACATTGCTCAAGACCAACGATAAAAATTCCCAACCCAAGAACAACTAGAACGAGACCTGTCAATTTTTGCTTCAGGTTCGGAATGATTTTTCGGATTATAACGACCTGAAAGAATGTTAATACCANAATTATCGGNAGAATATCGAATAATGTTCCTTTGATAGCGTTTNCTAATAACTCAAAGTTACTAAAATTCATGAGNCGGGCACTCCATAAATGAAAATTCCATATNCCAAAACAAATACAATAGGGCTAAGGCTTGCTAATGCTATAAGCCCAAATCCATCAAGCAAAGGGTTTCGACCCTTTATAGATGTGGCGAGACCAACACCTAANGCCGTTACTAATGGTACGGTTATGGTAGAAGTTGTGATCCCTCCCGAATCATAAGCAATTCCTATAATCTCCTGAGGCGCAAANAATGTTGTAAAGACAATTAAGGTATAGCCCCCAAGGATAAACCAAATCAAAGGCCATCCTTTGAGTATACGGACCACGCCAAGAGCAATGGCGAACCCTACAGAAAAAGCAACGGTAAAGCGTAGCCCCAAAACAAAGCTTGCAATTGCAATTTTATTATTTTTGATGGCACCNGCTGAAGCGGCAAGNCTNCCTGCTTTTCCTGCTATAACTGTTAAGGCGGGTTCGGCTATAGTAGTAGAAAATCCCAAAGCAAACCCAAAAAGAATAATCCATAATGAGCTTCCTTTTATAGCAAATTCATTAGCTATTTTCTCACCAATGGGAAAGAGGGCACTCTCCAAACCCAATATGAAAATAAAAAGTCCTATAATTACTAACACGACTCCAAAAAGGCTTTGACTCAAGTGAGGAAAGGGTTTTTGTATAATGACTAATTGAAAAAAAGTAATAACGACTATAATGGGGAAAACATCCATAAATGCCGAAAATATTTTTGAAATTATGATCTTTGCAATATGCACTGAGTCAGGANTTTATTTAGATATATAAGTANAATGNTTTAATATTTTCTGATTAAAATATTAACTTTAAGGTTAGATCATTAGGTTTTCACGATCGAGCAAGCATTACAAGTAAAGAATAACAAGAATGGACCTAAAATCAGATATTATAGCTCTTCAAACAATCACATAAAATTAATAAAATAGAGGTAAATATGAGTTCAGATGAACTTAATCAAGATGAACTGAATCAGGATGAGTTGAATAAAGAGATGCTCCTGAAGATATTCTATAATACTAAAGGAAATATTGATGATATTAATACCGCAATTGATAACAGTTTATTTGGTAACCAGAAGAGAAGTCTTACATTATTTGAAAAATTTGTACGTGCGCGGTTATTGCTGAACCCTAAATTATTAAGGTTGGTCGATATGGATTTGACATGGTTTGAAATTGCTTATTTAAGTCAATATCCAGGCTTAGAAAATGTTGAAGATCTTGATTTGCGAAAAAATAAATTGGGTGATGAGGGATTAGATGCTCTTTTATCATCGGACAAACTAGACAATATTACGAAACTGGACTTGAGAAATAATCAAATTACCAGAAAAGGAATGGAGATTTTAGCTCAATCAGGAAAAATGGGAGATTTACAAGTACTAGATATGAGGTCAAACAGGATTGGAAAAGTCTGGGAAGAAAAACTTAAGTCAAGTATGAATTTTTCAAAATTATCTTCGGTAAAAATAGTCTAAGATATAAAACTTTTAAAAAAGTTTACAAAATAAGATGGTTCTTATTTTCTCGAATTTTTTGAACTATTTTGTCTGCGATTTCATGAGCTTTCACTTCGTAAGATTCATTCTGCAAAATATCACGAAACTTGTTTACAAGTTCATAGCGAATCTCACCAGTATTAGACTTGCTTCTACCAGCAGAGACTTTAGCCTTAGATGAATTAGAAATTGATACCTTATCAACATTTCCAGATACAGTTTTTCTTACAGTTATAGGCTTACTATCTAATTTAGACGACTCTTTATTTGAATTACGCCTACCTGTTTTTATAATTGGGTCTAGTTCATTCATATCTTTAGTTTCTAAAGAATTAACAATACTTATTTAGAAATTATTTTTGCTTAACCTGTAATTGAAAATGAAACCCTTAATAATAATTTTATTGAGTTAAGTTATTAATCATTATAATAAAACTTGCCTTATTAAAAATTCGGTTTTTATAATTAAATTAATTAACCACCTTCTTCCATATATTAAAAGAGCTTATGAATCTATTTAGAGTTTCAAAAATACTAATTCTGTAGGAATATAGTATTTCACATAAATCATTGTTTGTATTAGTTACTGAAATGTTCGATACANAACACCTAAATATTTTTTTCAAGTTTTGTTTGGATAACTAGGCACTTCTNATTATGAGNTGAACTTGAATAATTCAAGGTTCTTATTGGCATTCCATTTCCTCCTTGAAATCNGAATATGTGCTGCAAAAGTGTTTTCTATGAATTGTTCTTCATAAGATGCAGCTATTTTCTTTTATTTAGCTCAGTACAGTCTCCAAACTGCCATAAGTTCATTACGGCTTAAATAATAAGTTCTTGAGCTTTAAAGTAGTTTTTAAGAAAAATACTTACTAATATGCAGTTTTGTGTAATTGAAAGCATAATTGAATGTCGATTTATGAGATAATTAAATAGATTTTGCGCATGGACCATATAAGCCTTCAAGGTAAGATTATGATGAAGAAGATTTTGAAAGTAGAGGGGATGACATGTCAACACTGTGTGGATACTGTTACTGAAAAGGTGACTATGATCACAGGTGTTACGAATGTCATGGTCAACCTAGAAGAAAAAAAAGTAAGCATAGAGTTTGAAGAATCAAAAACTCAACTTGAAAAGATATCTCACCAGATAATCGAGGCAGGCTTTGAGGTAGAAGTTAGTTAGGAGCTCATTTTGCCGATTTTTACATTGAGTATCTTTTCTTGACCGTCCCTAAATATTTTAACTGCAACCATTTTACCGACAGTTGTTTTTGCAACTAGGTTTTGGAAGTATCTTAAACTGGAAACTGTTTTACCATCGAACTGAATAATAATATCACCCTGAAGTATACCTCCAGATTCGGCCGGAGTTTTCTTTCTGATACTATTAACAAGTACTCCCTTACCGTATTGATTTAAATTGAAAGTAGTTGCAAGTTCTGGGGTTAATTTTTGAATCCCTATTCCTAGCCAGCCTCTTTCCACAGATCCATTTCTTATCAGTTGATTTCCAACTTCCAAGGCTACCTCTACGGGGATAGCAAAACTTACCCCTGATCCAATTGCCGCCACGGCTGTATTGATCCCAATAATTTCCCCATCTAAGTTGATCAAAGGGCCACCACTGTTGCCAGGGTTGATCGAGACATCAGTCTGGATAAAACTTTCATAGCGGCTAATCCCTAGGTTTGTACGCCCAATACCGCTAATTACACCTACAGTCAGGGTTCCTTCAAGTCCATATGGGTTACCAATAGCCATAACCCACTCACCAACACTTAAAGTTTTAGACTCGCCAAACTTCGGTTCAGCTAGATTTCTCAGAGTGGCAATTTTTAGAGCAGCAAGATCTGTGTAAGTGTCATAACCCAAAATTTTGGCAAAATATTCTTTTCCGTCTGATAATTTGACCATAACCCTATCGAGATTTTCAACGACATGATAATTGGTTAAAATATAACCATTTGAGTCGAGAATGACGCCAGAACCCACATTTTCAACACTATATTTCCGACTGTTCAGATTTTGAGTAAACCATTTTTTGATATCATAATACCAAGGTCTCGGACTATGGGGCTCAAACCAAGATGACTTCTCAACCAGCTCTTTGACCTTGTTTACGCTAACTACCGAGGGTTTAATCTTTTTGGTATTACGTATAAATGCGTTTTGTAAGTCCAGAATATTTTTATAATCATGAGTATCTTCAAGACTCCTAGAAATTGGTTTCTTTGAGATAGAGTTTCTATATTTGCTCAAAAAATAATTTGTATTGATAACAATCAAGGCAATAATTAAACATCCCCATGCAAATTTTATGGAATATTGAGAGGATTTTAATTCAGGCATTTTTGAATCCGGTATATATAGTTGTGATTCCAAAAGTCAACTCTTTGAATTCAACAGACTCAAACCCAGATTCCTTTAGGATGCAAGCGAATGCCTTACCATTTGGAAATTTGCCCACAGAATCAGGTAAATAAGAATAGGCATTTTTATGACCGGAAACACAACGACCAATAACAGGTAAAACCTTTTCAAAATACAAACAATACAGCCATTGTAAAAAACTATTTTTTGGAAAAGAAAACTCTAATATAACAATTTTTCCTTTGGGTTTTAAAACTCTATGAACCTCAGTAATCGCATGATTGATATCGGAGAAGTTTCTGGCACCAAAAGCTGAAATGGCACCATCAAAACTATTACTTTTAATGGGAAGGTTTTCAGCTGCTCCCTGAAATAACTTTACAGATGACTGCATATTATTTGTGTTCACTTTATTCTTACCCAACTCAAGCATCTTCCCACTAAAATCAATACCGATCACATGAGACTGATCTCGAAGGGCTAATTCTAGAGCAATATCAGCAGTTCCCGTCGCTAAATCAAGAAAAAGTCGATTTGCTAAGGGTTCTAGCTCATCAACTGCTATTGTTCTCCAATACTTGTCAAAACCAACGCTCAATAGCCTGTTAAGAAAATCGTATCTAGGCGCAACAGCGTTAAACATGTCCTGAATACGGCTTGCCTGATCAGCTTTAAAACTAAAAACTGGTTTGAGCTGAGAAGATGGCATGTCCAACACTTTAATTTAAATTTAACGTAATCATCAAATCTTAACATCTGTAACTATCTGCTTCAAGAAAGACTTCGCACTATAAGTTAAACTATTATTAAATATTCGTTAGAAAAAAAACAAACAAGTTCTTAATGTTTCTAGCAATAATAGCCTTAGCTAAGAGGACTTATTCAAGCATGTTTTTTGAAAAAAAAGTTTATTTTATTTTTCTGCTTAGGAATCAGCATCACCAATAAACTATATAAATTACTCAAGTTACTCAATTAGCATTATAACTGACTTAGCTAAATATAGATGGAGAGCATAATCTATCTTAAATAGTCACTTTCTCACTAATATTACAAATAAAGATAAAACTATTTTTTTTGAAACTATTTAGATGCACTATCATCTAAAAACAAATAAAGTTTTAAGTGACTTATATAATAATGGTTGAATCGAGGCTTAAATGAACATTTCTTATAATCAGCTTTTAGTTAATAAGAAACGGATTAAACGACGTATAAAGAAAAAAATAGACAACGAAATTCGTTGCAATCACTGTAGTGGTGCATTTAGAGGGCAAGAAGAAATTGAAACATGCCTAATGTGTGGTAGAGAAAAAGATCATATCTGTGAAAATTGTTTATATGCTCCCGTAGAAAACCAGGAAAAAAAGCTCGCCTGAAATCATTTTAAAGCTCCCTTTTAAGCATCATATTGCCGGTAAACACTGGATGGCATTGACCACCTACAAGAATTTTCTGAGTTTTTGACACTTCTACATAGATCAATGATGGTCGATGCATCGCATACCCTTGCTCGATTACCATTTTTGCCTTATTTTCAGAGTTAATACTTGCCCAATAAGCTCCCATGGCTCCTGCCACACTTCCTGTTGCAGGATCCTCAGAAATTCCTAAATTGGGAGCAAAGGCACGCACATGAACTGTATTGTCTGGATCTATAGTTTTCCGGCAGAATGGATAAATCATATCAACTCCCAAGGGTTGTAATATCTCATTTAAAACCTGCGTATTAATGCTTACCTTATTTAAAATACTTAAAGAAATTACTGGAACAAGTAATGCAGGAAATCCTGTAGATACGACCCGAATGGGTAATTTCCCGTCTAATTCTGAGAAAGTCAAGCCTAAAGCCTCAGCTATTTTATCAGATCGGTTCAACTCATTTAGTACTTCCGAAGGAGGATGTTCCATAAAAAATTTATCACCTTCGACCCAAACAGAAATTATCCCTTTCTTGAAATTCAAACGAATAGGATTTGCAGTGACTCCACAATATGTTCTAAGAACATAAGCAGTACCTAGGGTAGGGTGACCGGCAAAAGGAATTTCTCTTTTCGGGGTGAAGATACGAACATC
>PAJA01000037.1 GCA_002705185.1 Nitrospina sp.
GAAAAAATGGTCAGTATCGATAGCCGAAGTTTTGGGGTCAATGAGTTCGAGGGTGACCGNACCACACCGAGCNATATGCGGGAAATTCTTGAATGTGCGCGTGACTACCTTCTGGGAATTGGNCTGTCCGAGGTCAAAATAAATGATTCTCATTCCAGTAGTTCATTTCCCATCTTGATGGCAGAAACTTTTATTTCCGAAGAGAAACCAACAGTTCTTTTTTACGCACACCTTGATAAACAGCCTTATATGGACGATGAGCATTTTCAGAAATGGGGAGGAACTCCTCCAACGCAATTAAGGTGGAATGAAGATCGTTCTCGGGCTTATGGGCGTGGAGCAGCTGATGACCTGAGTGGAGTCATTTCAATTGGTATGGCAGTTGATACCCTATTTAATTTTTTTAAAAAGACGGGAAGAGACAATCGAGAAATAGGACTTCCCTGTAACATTAAAATAATATATGAGACTGAAGAGGAAAGCGGTTCTCATAGCTTAATAGATCAGATTCGTGAAAATAATTCTTTTTTTAAAGGTATCGACTGTGTCGTAATTACTGATGTGGTTAACCCAGCCCAGGGAAAACCTGGCCTAACCACTTCGTTACGCGGCATTATTCAGATGGATGTGACCGTAAACTCTGAACAAGAGCAACTTGCTATTGATGAGCAAACAGCTCTTTACAAGCTCCTTGCTACTCTAATTGAGGGTGACCATTCTCTGGGAATTNAAGAGATTGCCAGTTTAGACGTACCGGTTACGGATGTTGAGAGAGAAGGTTATTCGCGAGTACCAACTTCTCTGTTGGCCTTGAAAGAGACAGCGGGCCTCCTTCCAAATACTAGGTTAACAGTCGCTGAGGACATTCCTTCTATACTCATTGCTCAGCTTAGAACTTCTTTTGCAAATGCTCGCCCAAGGCATCGAGTGTCTGGGAGCGTGATTATGGGAGTCGCTGGCGTACGTTTGACTTTTCCAGATATAACTGACCCCAAGGAATTTGGACATCGGCTGAGGAAAATCCTTGTTCATAAAAATCGTTATCTTCTCGAAATGAAAACTGTAATGATCCGCGAAAACCCAGTAACGATAGATATCTTATTACGTTCTGCTGAGAAAGATCCTCACTCGGGAGTAAATGGCGGTCCAGTCCCTGTTCCAGAGTTGCAATTAGCTTGCATGATCAATGAACTCATTTTTTCTGAGGGTAGTTGGCATCCCAAGCTTGAGGAATTACGAGCTTCGGGAGGAGGGATGGTTCGGGCAGAGTCTATTAGAGTGGAGCACGATTTTTCAGTGTTTCTCTATGAGGATAAGTCCGCCAAGGCTTGGGTGGAAATGAGGTTGGCTCCTGGAAACGATGAAGTACAAGCTGGAGAGGCGCTCCAATCACATCTCAAAAAAAATATTTCTCCGGGATTTGGTCTGGATATTAAGATTGATAAAGGGGCTCCTCCTTGGATGACAGGGATCGAACACCCAGTATTTTCCTTGATGATGGATTCTTTAGAGAAGGGTTTTGGTGAGAAAGCTTGTCTTTATGGTTGTGGAGGCACAATTCCATTTGTTGCAAAGCTCATGCAGGCCTTAGGCAATGTTCATCCCCTTTGCCTAGGCGCCTATGATCCTGAAGCCAGAATGCATGAGCCGGGAGAAAGTTTATCCATGCCTGATTTGTTGGGGTGCACGCGATCTATAGTACATTTTTTATCTAGGATTGATGAAGTTTATCAGGAGTCCAGNTAATGAAGCTGGCGTTTAAGCAAACTTATTGTTTCTCGGTGAAATTATTTTATAATCGCAAAAAATTCTAAAAACATATTGCTATTTTAGTGTCCATCGGGATCTTTGGTGCCCTTGAAATCGTCTGTATTAATCATAACCCCCGAAAGCAGAGAATTATGTGTTCGGAAAAGACATAACTTAGNTTTATAGTAATTTTTACTGCATGCTAATAGAGCATAAGGTTACTTTTGGATAGTCGACCTGCTCGGAAAATTCAAGGTAAAATTAATAATCTCTAGACCGGAGACACTCTATCCATTACTTTGGGCTGTCAAATTCTATAATTTATCAAAAAACAGACCATTTTTTTAGGAAAATGCTCTACAAAAATTAATAGACATGTTTATATTAATTATCAATTAAAACCTTTAAAAACCTAGTTTAATCCTTATTGGTTTGGTATTAGTATCATTCTTTGGTTGGGTTGGTATAGTTTTTGCTTTATTCAAGTTAAAAAGCAATTACGTCAAAAATTATGACTATCACTTTAAATTTCTTCAGATTTCTTGTATTACTACTGTTTCTGGTAGCTGGGTTACAAGGANCTTGTCAATTAGCTTGGGCTAAGGAAGAATTTGGATCCGTTCGAGGCCCGCAGGTTTCCTCAATAAAAATAGGCCCTCATCCTATTTATACTCGTATTCTTGTTAATCTGACCGAACCCGTTTCTTATAAAGTCAAGCCGGATTTTGCTAAAAAAGAGATAATATTAANCCTGCCTCAGACGGGAAAAAGTCTACGCTTAAGAAGTAGGTCATTTAAGGATAAAAACCTGAAACAATACTCTGTCCTTCTCAGTAGAGATGATTTGCAAATAACATTCTTATTAAAAAATTCAAACACTCGATTTTTTCATTCTTTGAATTCGAAAAAGTCACAGATCATTTTAGATCTTAAAAGTGAAAGTCGACCTATTTTGAGAACTCGAATAGGCAACCTGGAACGAAATCCCAAAAACCAGATGTATTCTAGTGGTCAAGGTAAATTGGGTTCGCGAACTAAAAAAGCTAGTCTGGCAGGTTATAGCCCAAAGAAAATTCAGGACTTGGTAGACAAAGCCATAGCTGATAAGGAAAATCACGGCTGGGAAGATTATCAGAAAGCCTTGAAAAAATTTCAGAGCACAGATTATCCCGAAGCTTCGAATTTGTTTAGAGATTTCTCATCACAGTACCCTGAAAGCAAATACCTCGAGCATGTCTATTATTTAAAAGCGGAGGCGGAATATCGCAACAATTTGAAAGAATTGAACCCAATTTTTGATAAAGCTTTGGCTTCTTACCAGCTTGCTATGCGGGAATTTCCCAAATCAAAACTTTATGATCATGCTTTGTTAAAGGTGGCTAGTATTTTCAATGAAATTGGCTATGGTCTTGAGGCCAGGTCGCTCTTTAATCAAGGTCTTAAGTCTGACCCAAGTAGCCTATATAATGAGGTTCGAGAAAACAGCCTAGCTAAAATGTTGATGGAAGAAGATCGTCTGGATGAAGCCTTTAAAGCATTTCAGAAGATACTTATAAAGTTTCCGAATAGTATTGAGGCTAAGTCTAAAATTTTTGAAATAGCCAATAAGTTTTTTGAGAAAAAAGATTATTTCCGGGCACTAAAAATCTTTGAGTCCGGAGCTAAACGTTGGCCGAAAGAGCTCAATAAGAAGCCAGAAATTAACTTTGCTATGGCAGAAATCTATTTTTCTCAAAAAGATTATAAAAAAGCCCGAAAACATTTTTTTAAATTTTTAAATTTGGATCCGGTTTCTCCAAATGCACATAAAGCTCTAAATCGAATCGGCGACTCTTTTGTTATAGAAGAAAACTATCAAAATGCTCTAGCTGTTTTTGACGAATCTGGAAAAAGAAAAGACCCGAAGTTGAATGAACAGGGTAAGCCAGTTTTAGATGAAGAGGGCAAAGAAATCCGTGAAGAAACTGCGGAAACCCAGTATGGGAAAGTCCGTATGGCTGATATTGGAGTCCGAAGCCCACGTTTGAAAGTAAGAGATATTATTTTTGATGTGGATCCTTACTACAAGCCGTTCAAGACTTACGACAAAATATTTTCTGAGGCTCGAAGTATTGAAATTCTTGCTGAAGTGACCTTGAGTCGAGGTATCGCATATTTGCTAGAGCAAAATTATCTTAAGGCGATAGAAGAACTGAAGAAACTTTTACCTATGGGGCCAGAATCTAAGTTCTTTCAGGAAGCTGATCGTTATATCCGACAAGCACTCATTGCTCTCGTTGACAAATATGCTAAGCAGGGTGGGAGCCTTCCCATATTATATTCTTACAGTGATTTTATTAGTCTCCCTGTAAAAGATATTAACAATTCTCAAGCTCTAATGCAGGTTGGGGAAGCTTATCAGGCTATTGGGATGTTTGCTGAGGCTATTAAACTCTATGAAAAAGTAAAATCAGTGGACTCTCAGAAAAATTATTGGGACAGAGTTTATCTCAACTTAGGGAAAATTCACCTCGAAAGCTCAAACTACGATGAGGCTCTTTTAGTCGGGCGGACTTTTTTGAACAATTACCCTAGAAGCAAATCGATTCCAGATGCGATGATGCTTTTAGCTGACGCTTTAAAAAGAAAGGGGGATTTTTTAGATGCCCTTGCTGCTTATAAAGAGCTTCTAGATAAATCTGAAGACAAGGCCAAGGTGCACTTCCTCATTGGAGAAACTTATACAGACATGAATCAACTAGTAGATGCTGCAAAATCCTACCAGAAATCCATTGAGACATATGATCGCCAAGAAAAAGTGATTCCCGAATATCTTCAGAAGGCTTATTACCGCTTGGGCATATCTTTTTATAATTTAAATCGTTTTGGTCCGGCTTTGGAAGCTTTGAAATCTGCCCGTGAGCTTTTCCCTGATAATTCACTCCGAGACTGGGCAGACTTTCTAATGATCGAAAGTTTGGAAAAACTGGGTGATCCTTCAAAGGTGACAGAGGGCTTAAATAGACTGGTAAAAAGTGAAAATGCTGATGACCTTACCAGACAGGCAGCCGAATCAAGAGCAAAAATCCAAGAATGGGAAAAACAGTTAAAAGAAGGATGATTTTTTATTTTATAATTACAAGCTCCTGCCTCATACTCCGTGCACTAGAGAGGCAATAGAAAGAACTCATTGTGCAGGGGTAAAGTATAAAAAATATACAAGTTACTCCATAGGTCCTCCGTCTATGACAAAAATCAGCAAAGAAAACAAAAGCGATATAGAAGCACTCATCAAAAATATGGAGGCTTTTAACGGAGTCACGGAACAACTTCAACGTTCTTATGATGATTTGCAGGTGAGGGTCAAACAACTTGACCTAGAGCTAGAAAGCAAAAATACGGAGCTGGAAAAGAACCTAGTTGAAAAAGAGGAAGTTAAAAATTATTTAAACGATATTCTGGAAAGTCTGACCAATGGCGTTATTGTCGTGGATAGGGGGGGAAGTATCACGACTTTTAACAAGACGGCCGGAACTTTGACGGGTTTAAAGCCACAAAGCTGCTTAGCAAAAACTCTAAAAGAAGTTTTTCCATTTGATTTATTTGAAAACATGGTTACTAGACTTGAAAAAAACCGAGGGGAAACGATTAGTCGAGATCAGGATATCACCACTCCGGATAAGAAAATAATCCATATCCGTGTTTCCGCTTCCCGAGTATTGGACAACCATGGTGGTCAGATAGGAACAGTGTTGATCCTTCAAGATAGAACGGATCTGCGTCGGCTGGAAGAATTAGCTCACCGTAACCAGCGCCTTAGGGAGATGGGAGAAATGGCGGCCGGAATTGCACATGAAATTAGAAATCCGCTTGCAAGTATTGAATTATTTGCATCGTTACTTAAAAAAGACCTGGAGGGTGAGTACGAAAAAGCAAAACTAGTTCAACATATCCGCGCGGGTGTAAAGAATATGGATCGAATTATTTCGACTCTCCTTCTGTTTGCGAAATCATCCCAGCCATCCCGCCAACAATGCGATATCAATCTTTTAATGTCACAACTCATGGATGGCTTGGACGATGTAAAAGTGCCAGAGAATATTAAAGTACGACGTGATTTTGGTAAAGAAGAAATGATGGCGAATGGTGACCGGGAGTTATTGCGACAGGTTTTCCCGAATTTGATACGTAACGCAATTCAAGCTATGCCGGAGGGAGGAGAATTGCACATACAAACCCGGAAAGCTCTTATACCGGTTCGCGATAATGATGGGGTTGCAGCAGACCGTAAATTCATTGCTGTGACAATTACTGATACTGGTGGTGGAATTTCTCCCGATGATCTTGAGAAAGTTTTCAATCCTTTTTTTACTACTAAGGACAAGGGGACGGGTTTGGGACTAGCTATATCGCACAATATTATTAAGGCTCATCAGGGGACGATTGAAGCTGTATGCGAAGAAGGCAAGAGCACTTCTTTCAAGATCAAGATTCCCTGCTGGGATGAGGATTTCGATGAAAAATAACGCTTCAAAAAAAATTCTGATTGCCGATGACGAATCTGAAATGAGGGTTGCTTTGGAAACAACCCTTGAGCGCGAGAACTACCAGCTCGTTTGCGCAGTAGATGGTAAAGAGGCCTTAAAACAGTTTGAAAGCCAAGTATTTGATATGGTTTTAACAGATGTTCGCATGCCAAAATTAAGCGGTTTGGAATTATTACGTGAGATTAAGGAACGTTCACCTCAGACGCCAGTTGTAATGATGACTGCCTATGGAACAATTGATAATGCAGTCGAGGCAATGAAGGAAGGAGCTTTTGATTATCTAATAAAGGGTTCTGGGTTTTCTGCCGATGTTCTGGTTTCTACGGTGAAGCGTGCATTTTTAAATCCACATGATTATGTTGCTCCCATTCGACCATCAGGTGTTATCAATAAAGCTGGTAGCTCAGAGGTAAAGAGAATTGTGACCCAAGACGAGGAAATGAAAAAACTTTTAAAATTTGCTGAAAACGTTGCTTATAGTAAATCGACCGTCCTTATTATGGGGGAGACAGGAACTGGAAAGGAATTATTCGCACGTTATATTCACCAATGTAGTCCTCGTAACGACAAACCTTTTATGGCGGTTAATTGTGCTGCTTTGCCTGAAGGGTTGCTGGAGTCAGAACTGTTTGGTCATGAAAAGGGTTCGTTCACTGGGGCCTTGGAAAATAAGGAAGGAAAGTTTGAGTTGGCGCATCAAAGTTCTCTGCTTTTGGATGAAGTAACTGAGATGAGTCTGCCTTTACAGGCCAAACTACTAAGAGTTTTACAAGAACATGAAGTTGATAAGATTGGTGGGAAAGCTCCTGTCCCTGTCGATGTGCGGGTGATTGCTACCACTAATAGGGATATTCGCAGTCGGATTGCAGATCAAGAGTTTAGGGAGGATTTGTATTATCGTTTAAATGTGGTTCCTCTGGTTTTGATTCCTTTGCGTGACAGAAAAGATGACATCCCACTGCTAGCGGAATATTTCATGAACCAGTTTTGCCAGGAAAACTCTCGCCCTCTAATTAAGATAGACCCTGCAACTCTGACTCTATTGAAAAAGTACAGTTGGCCCGGAAACATCCGCGAACTTGGGAATATTATAGAAAGATCTTGCCTTATGTGTCAGGGGGATACTCTTCTTCCAGCGAATCTATTCTTTGATGACGAGCCTCTTTCGTCGGGGAAAAAAGACGCTGCACCGAAACTATCAGGAACGATTTATGATATTGAAAAAGAGCTGATTCAGCAAACTCTGGAAGAGTTTAGTGGTAATAAAACAAAAGCTGCCGAATCTTTAGGCATTAGCATCCGCACCCTGCGCAATAAAATCAACGAATATAACGAGACCGAAAAGGAATAAAATAACTCCACGCTTAACTAGTGTAAGTCAAAATTATGACGAAAGTGCACCCTCTTTAAAACCTTTTCTTGATTTTCTATCCTCCAGCTATAGTTATATAAATATAAATAAATAAACGCCTTACTGTTGCCCGCCCGTTATTTTTTCTTTCGATCTCAATGGCATGGATATTGCTTTATATTAAGCAAGGTATTGAGAGTACTTTCTCTCTTTAACAAAACAAAACATATAGGATAAGGGCGAATTATGGACTTTTTAACAAATATGAAAATCAGTTCTTCTGGCTTAAGTGTTCAACGTAAGCGTATGGAAACTATTTCCAGCAATCTGGCCAACCTCGAGACCACACGGACTCCTGAAGGTGGACCTTATCGCCGTAAAGATGTCCTCGTTACTGCTTTGCCTGTAGAGAATGAATTTGGTAACAATTTTAAAAATGAGCTGGACGACAAACTTAGGAAGGTTCAGGTTACAGATGTAATTGAAGATCAGGAAGAACCACGTTTAGTTTATAACCCAAGCCATCCTGATGCTAATGACTTAGGTTATGTCGCTATGCCCAATATAGACCAAATGACGGAAATGGTTAATATGGTCACCACGCAACGGTCATTTGAAGCAAACATTACAGCGATTAATGCTTCCAAGACTATGGCCCTCCGTGCGATTGATTTAGGTCGTTAATATAAAATATTTAAAACCTTTAAACTAATATTCTTATGGAAAACTTTCTGGATTTTTTACGGCAGTTTGGCGAACGTTTCAACGAACTTTCACAAGGCAAGAAAGTAGCAGCTCTATCTCTTCTCGCCTTGGCTTTGGCATCCTTGTTAGTTATGTCTTTTTGGTTGAAAACTCCGGATTTCCAGCTTTTATATGCGAACCTTTCTCAGGAAGATGCAGGAGCCATTGTCGATAAACTAAAAAACCAGAAAATTCCTTTTGAGCTATCAAATGGAGGTCGAACAATTCGTGTTTCTTCAGATAAGTTACATGAAGTGCGTTTGCAGTTAGCCAGCGAAGGCTTGCCGGAGGGTTCCGATGTTGGTCTAGAAATTTTTGAGGATACTTCTTTAGGAATGACGGAATTTGTTCAAAAATTGAATTATCAAAGAGCCTTGCAGGGAGAATTGACCCGAACAATCAAAACCCTTGATGCGGTAGCTCAAGTTCGGGTTCATTTGGTTATTCCAAAAGATAACCTGTTTCGTAAAGATAAACCTAAGGGTAAAGCTTCTATTACATTAAAAGTAAAATCTGGTAAAACTCTAACCGAAACTCAGATACAAGGAATCGTTCATTTGGTGTCCGCAAGTGTAGGGGGTATCGATGCTCAGGATGTGGTAGTGGTCGATCTGAAAGGAAATTTACTTTCCGGTGGCAAGGAGCCCTCTCATGAAGCGATGTTATCGTCATCCAACTTTAAACATAAAACGAAAGTAGAAAGCGCATTACAAAAAAATATTATCAAAATGCTTGAAGAAGCATTAGGAACGGGAAAAGTGATTGCAAAAGTTACGGCGAGTCTGGACTTTGAAATAGTAGAGAGAACTGAGGAAATTTATGACCCAGATTCTCAGGTCGTGAGAAGTGAGAACCAGATCAATGAGAATTCTACTGGTGCTGTACCTCCAGGTGGGGTCCCGGGTGTTCAGTCTCTTGTTCCGTCCGGTGAGGCTCCGGAAGGAGGTGCTGGACAGGCGGCTCAGCGGAATAAATCGAACTCCCTTTTCAATTATGAAATAAATAAGGTTGTCAAAAGAGTTTCAAAACCTCTTGGAGAAATTACTAAGCTTAGCGTTGCCGTGATGATAGATGGTACGATGGCGGGAGATCCTCCTGTATATGAACCACGGTCTCAGGAGGACATGGATAAGTACCTACAGATTGTCCAGTCCGCTGTAGGGTTTGATGAGGAAAGAGGTGATATCATTAAGGTTGAGAATATTCAATTTGATAGATCGGACCTAGAAGAGCAGAAAGAGAGCATTGCTCTCTCAGAGAATATTGATCTTGGTATGGAAATTGGCAAGCTGGTCGTGGGTCTAATATTCCTCATTCTGTTCTTTACCCGTATCATTCGCCCTATCATAAATTGGATGACAATGACGGTGGATGTGGTTCCGGAAATGGATCAAATTGATGAGGGAGAAATGAGTCCAGAGGAACAAGAAAAACTCCGTCTTACTGAAGCGGCTGCTGAATCGGCAAAAATTCGTGACACGGTCGCGCAATTTGTCGGGAAAGACCCTAAATATACCGCCGGCATAATCCGAAAGTGGATGCGGCAAAAAGAAGCTAAAGTGGGGCAATAAGGTTAAGTATCGATGAAAATTAATGAAATCGAAAAAAGCTAGCAAAGTATTATTATCGTGTGCAAGCAATTGGAACAAAATCAAAGAACCCTGATTAATAGAGGAGAGATCTTTGTCTGAATCAAGCAAAACTTTTACTCTCAGTAATGTTGAGACAGCTCAGAGTGAGGCAGTCAAGCCCTCGTCTGAGGTTCACACTTTTAAGTTGAATGAGTTGATTATAGATACCTCTTCTAAGACCCGAGGCTTTACTTATGAATCTGAAACAGCCAGGAACTTTGACGATCTCAATGTTAAGAAAGCTAAAGAAGGTGTCAAAGAAGTTCTTAAAGATGCACTAGATAAAGCGAAGAGGCAGGTTTCGGGTATTAAGGAGCTCGCTGAAAAAGAGGGTTATGATGCTGGTTATGCCGAGGGTTTCAAAAAAGGAGAAGATGCAGCCCGCGAGGAATTTAAGCCTTTTCTAGAAACTTTAGAGGGTTTGATTTCGAAATTAACAGGTTTCCGCAAAGATATGTATAACAAGGCAGAGCGGGAGATGGTCGAAATGGTGGTTGGTTTGGCGAAGAAGGTCATTCATTTTGAGCTTTCTACGCGTGATTCTGCTATCGAGGAGATGATTCGCTTGGCAGTTCAATCGGTTCTTGATCGTGAGTCGATGATCATAAAGATCAACCCTGCGGATAAAGAACATGCGGATGATTTTCGTCCAGAGTTACAACGTTTGTTTAGTGACATAAAAAATATTACNTTTGAGGCAAACTCTGGAGTGAAACGGGGTGGTTGTATTGTGGAGACTAGCTTTGGCGTGATCGATGCACGAGTCGATATATTGGGAGAACAAATCGACCGAATCTTAAACCTTGCTCCTTCAGAGCCAGAAGAATTAGCTGCGGCGGCAAGTGTTCAAATGGACCCGGCATCTGAAGAAAGTTCGGAAGTGTCATCAGATGAAAAAGAATTATCNGAAGAGATTAACCCNGAGAGTTCAGTAGATGANCAAANCCAGTCACAGGANANTGANACCGAAATTGAGCCTCCTGAGGAAACGAGTTAAGAAATTATGGACTATACCATTGATTTAAAAAAATATAATTCGTTTGTTAATAAAATTGATTTTGTAAAAAAAACGGGAAAGGTGAACCGTATTATCGGATTAGTCATTGAAGGCGATGGTCCGTCAGTATCGGTGGGAAGTCTCTGTACAATTTATCCCAAAAANCGGGTGTCTATTCAGGCTCAGGTGGTAGGATTTCAGGATAAAAGAATTCTATTAATGCCTCTAGGAGATATTACGGGAATTGAACCTGGAAGCATTATTGAGTCTGTAGAAGACTCCCCAACTTATCGACCTAGTAATGCATTGATTGGAAGAATTATTGATGGTAACGGTCTGCCTATCGACGGTAAAGGACCAATTACAGGNGGAATAGAATATCCGCTTATGGGACGTCCAATGAACCCNTTGGAACGAAAACGGTTGAGAGAGCCACTGGATGTTGGAATTCGTTCCATCAATGGTCTGCTTTCTTTTGCCAAAGGCCAGAGGCTAGGAGTTTTAGCTGGNACNGGNGTNGGTAAATCAGTNNTAATGGGNATGATTGCCCGNAATACAAATGCCGATNTCAATGTGATTGCNCTNATTGGTGAAAGAGGTAGAGAGGTAAAAGAATTTATTGATGAGAACCTGGGAGACGAAGGTCTTAAAAGATCGGTAGTCATCGCAGCCGCTTCTGACCAGCCTCCACTTGTTCGACTCCGCGGAGCATATATCGCTACGACCATCTCTGAATATTTTCGTGACCAAGGTAAAGATGTTATGTTAATGATGGATTCTGTAACTCGCTTTGCTTTGGCGCAAAGAGAGATTGGTCTTTCTGTTGGAGAGCCTCCAACAACACGCGGATTTACACCTTCTGTGTTTTCATTATTACCAAAATTATTGGAACGCGCAGGAACTTCTTCCGGAGAAGGTTCGATAACGGGACTTTATACAGTATTGGTTGAGGGAGATGACTTGAATGAGCCAATATCAGATGCTGTGCGGGCAATTCTCGATGGGCATATTGTATTAAGCCGAGAATTGGCTTCGCATAATCATTATCCAGCTATTGATATCCTAAACAGTGTTAGTCGTTTGATGATTGATGTTGTGTCTAAGGAACATTATGATTTGTCGATGAAGTTTAAGGATATTCTGGCGACTTATAAATCTGCCGAAGACCTNATTAATATCGGAGCTTATACTCGTGGTAGTAACCCAAAAATTGATCAGGCCATTCAAAAATATGATCTCATGGTTCCCTATCTTAGACAGGGAATTACAGAAAGTGTTGACTGGAGAACTAGTATGAATGCATTGAAAAATATTCTGGAGAGTTAATTTTGAGCTTCCGATTTGAAACTATACTTCGTTTAAATAAGAGGAAGGAAGATCTCTTGCAAAAGGATATGGGGAAAATAAATGTTCACCATCAACGCCAGCAGGATCGACAACAGTTTATGCGGGATGCCACAGAAGCAAGTAAGGATGAGTTGAATAAAAAGAAAAGAGCAGATATCAGCGTTGAGACAATGATTTTATGTGATAATTTTACTCGTGGAGTTAAGATTCAGGTTGAAAAACAGGATGAAATTATCTCTGAAATTAATACAAAGCTTGAAGCTAAGAGAGAAGAAGTGGTGGAGGCTATGCGCAAGCGCCGAACAATGGAAATATTGAAAGAACGGGATATGTTGAGACAGAAAAAAGTCAGAGAAGCCAAGGAAACTGCGATTTTAGATGAGGTAGCCTCTAATCTCTGGGTAAGAAAATTTTAAGGTGCATATGATGAAGTTTAAAATAATTACTATACTAGCTACGGTAGCTTTCGTTTCNGGGNTATATCTTTCAGAAAGTCTTGGTCCTGCTTATGCCGAAGTAAAACAGATTAATGAAGAGGCAGGTAAGGTTCGAGCGGAGACTGAAACTTTACCTGTAGAGGATCAAGAGGCTAAGGAAAAAGAAAAAGTTCGTTTGCCGGGCCAGACCNNTGCAGTCAGCCCTGAAACTTTCAGGATGATAGAGATTATAGAAAATAAAAATCGCGAAATTAAGAAGAAGGAAGANGAGTTACGCCTCAAGGAAGTCCGCTTGGAGGCATTAGAAGATAAAATTCTTAAAGACTTAAAAAAAATCGAGAAAAGTATTTCCGAATCAAAGGAGCAGATGGGAGCTCAAGACGCGAAGACCAAGGCAAATGTGAATTCTCTGATCAAGGTTTACTCGAGTATGAAGCCGGAGGAAGCTGCTAGTCTCGTTGAGGCAATCGATGAAGAACTTGCTTTAAGTATTGTTTCGGGAATGAAAAGTAAAATTGCAGGACAAGTGTTAAGCAAATTGGATGTTAAAGTAGCTAAGCGAATCAGTGAAAAACTTGCTGGAAAGAAAGAGAAACCTGCTATTGATAAGCCTTCTGAGAAGAAAGAAAAGCCGGNAACAGAAATAGCAGNNAANGAGTGACACCACAAATAATTGTTGATNGGTAAATTAGAATAAGTGTCAAGGCTACTGCCTTGTTATTTCTTTAGTTTTTGAGAGGTATCGGGTGATTCGATATTGGTCATACCAAAAGATATAATCATCTTCAGCCCTTCTTCGACAGACATCTCCAGAGGAACCGCACTCTTTTCCGGCACCATGAACAGGAATCCTGTCGTAGGGTTAGGTGAGGTCGGGACAAATACATTCAACATTTTTTCACCTACCACGTCTTTAATGCCATCAGGTGTATCACAGCATACGATCCCTAGAGTTTTTAGTGGCTCGCGAGGGTATGTGATGAGAACCATTTTTTGAAAACTGGGGGTTTCACTAAGGGAGATAGTGTCTACAACTCTTTTGATACTCGTATAAATAACTCTAACTACCGGAATTTTGTGAAGGAAGTTTTCTCCCATGGTCACAATTTTTTTTCCAATAAAATTTGTTCCAAATAGTCCTACCCCAATAATAAACAGAGCGAGTAAGAGAAATCCCATACCTGGGATATTCGATTCCTCCATAAACTGTAGGCCTTGAGGCCCAAAAATACCCTTGATCAACGGTGTCATGGCCCTGTCAACGCGAGTGATGACAAAGGATAGGATCATATAAGTCAGGCCTGCCGGGATGGTTACTAGCAAACCGGCAATCAAGTTTTTTTTGAATGCTTTTTGAAACATGAAGGATTCCTTGCTACCTAGATTTTTTATCTCAGAGTCTGAATATGTTTTCTGACTTTAACTGATAATTTTAGAAGGCTATTTACGACCAAGCCTTAGTAAAAAAGAAACCAATTACTTAATATTTTCTTCCCCGTTATGATAATCTAGTTCAGATTCTTATTATAGTTTCTAGAGTATCTTTGACCACTGTGTACCACGACGCCTATTTTTATAAGGTTTCGCATAGTTATACTTTAAGTAAATAGCTTTGCGCAGCTCTTTGATAGCAGGCTTGTATTGGCGAGNTTTTTTTACAGGTTGCCAATAAATTTTTTAGGCTTAGTCTTTATTGACATATTTCTCAANCTGGCTTACTNCTAGCAATATCACTTTCTAATCAACNGGTTTTAACTCAAAGCCTAATATAAAAAGTTGACTAGTTTTTTAGAGGCAGTGTAATAGTGATTTCTCAAGCAGGAAGTTGACATATATCTTGATGTTTCGGTTTACTGTTTTTCCCAGATGATTCGTTTTTACCATTGTACTGGCTATAGCGAAAAATCTTTCCTTCATAGTTTGTAATTACAACTTCATCTTTGTTCTGTTCGACAATACTGTTGGGTAGCAGTCTTACTTTGCCACCTCCACCCGGCGCGTCGATGACGAAATAAGGAACCGCCATACCTGATATATGTCCCATAAGGTCTCTCAGTATATCGAGTCCTTGTTCTACGGATGTGCGGAAATGGTCTGTCCCCTCTGTCATATCAGCCTGATAAATATAATAAGGTTTAACGCGGTTCTTCAGTAATTTAAGCATCAACTCTTTCATTGTTTGAGAGTTGTCATTGACTCCTTTTAATAGCACTGTCTGGCTTCCTAGAGGGATGCCAATGTCTGCAAGCATGGCACAGGATTTTTCCACTTCAGGAGTGATCTCCGAAGGATGATTAAAGTGCATGTTGAAATATAACGGGTGATATTTCTTTAGTATCGAGCAAAGATTTTCCGTTATTCTAGATGGTAAGGTTCCAGGGACACGTGTGCCAATACGAATAATCTCTAAGTGTGGAATGGACCGAAGTTCGCCAAGAATACGATCCAGTTCTTTGTCAGGAACAAGCAGCGGGTCTCCACCGGACATAATGACATCACGGATTTCAGGATTATTACGGATGTATTCAATGCCTTGCCTTAGGGTCTCACGCGTAACAACTCCGGGAAAACCAATTTTCCGTTTTCTTGTGCAAAACCGGCAGACAATGGGGCATTGGTTGTTGATCATTAGCAGTACTCGGTCTGGATATCGGTGCACCAATTCGGGTACGGGCATATCGCCTTCTTCATTAAGTGGGTCGGCGATCAGAATATCTCCGTCTGTATAATCGTCCAATTCTTCGACAGTAGGAACCACTTGCTTCCATAGTGGATCATTAGGTCCCTTGATTTGATTAAGGAAATATGAATTGATTCGAATGGGATAGATTTCTCCTACCTTCTTTAGTTGCTCCCGATATTCGGGTGACTCGGGAATAAACGGCAGGNCTTCAATCTTTACTGCGCTTTGGCTGAGCTGTTGTTGCCAAGACTCCATTTTTTTTCCTTACTTTATGTCCAGTGAGATGGACTGAATTTACAATAAGTTTTATCTGCTAACCATCTAATTCANAATGGCCCAAACTAGCCTGTCGCCTTCAAGGCGAATGAGTAAAGGTTAAGAATTGACCGAGTAGGTTTTTTTTAGATAATCGATAATTTCGTATTCATCTGAAAGAATGGTGTCACCATCTACCAAGACGGGAACAGTGGTTTGTCCGGATATTTCGTGNACCTCCTGNCGCTGATGATGAGGCCATGGAACATCTATTTTNTCATAGTCNAGACTCATTTGCGTTAGCACTTCTCTAACCATTGCGCAGTAGCCACATCCGTCTATATTATAAAGTTTCATCTAAAAACTACCTTGATCNTTTTGTAGCGCATGGNACCATAACTGCATCGGCCATACCATGAATTTTCTTTTTATCCTGAGGACAAAGTGTTGCCAAAATCCCCGCCAGATAAGTGGTTTTTTCTACCACAAAATAATAAGGTGTCAGCCGCACCCGGCTTTGCATGGTTTTCACCTGCCCAGATTTTTTGTCCAGATAAGAAACAGGTACTCGTTTTCCCTTATAAAACTTCTGTAATATTGAAGTTTGGTTGGGGAATTGTTGTAATACTTTCTTCATAGTTTCCTTCCAAACTTCTCCGGAAACATCGTGACCCACCACAACCCCTCGACTTCCCCAAGATTCTGGTGAAAAACCTGAAGGTTTAATCACCATTTGGCGTTCTTTTTGGGTCAAATCCATCAATTCATGCCAACCCTGAACCGGTGTATTCCCTATTTCCAATCCTGGAATTNCTCCATAAGGAGGCATAGNACGTGAGTCGATAGCCCATGTTTCAGGAATTAGATGAGATAAGGAGTTAAAAGTTTCGGAACCTAACGCTTTTTCCCAATCCCTTTTTAGCGACGGATGGTGGAATAATGCGAAGCTGAGTTTTTCCTCTAGGCAGGTTTTATAAGGCGGAGTGNTAACGACCTGCCCTTTTTTTGCCGCATACATCATCAATTCGGATTTTGGGATGTTTTTGAGATCAAACAACTCAAAAAAACGGTAAAGAATATCAACTCGAACCCACTTTACTTCATCCTGAATGAAGAGGCCCTCCTCGCGAAAATGAATTTCTTTTGGGTGGATTGTGTATACGGGGAAACCCTTTTGCTTTAAAAGACCTGCGAGCCAAACCATCTCACTACGATAGTCCTGAGCTTCATCTGAAACAATAATCGCGATGCAGGGTTTTTCCTCTTTAGATAGAGATTTGGCCATGTTGTAAAACATCGAAGGGATTCCAATCTCAGGGTCACCAATTATCTTCCACGCAGGATCTTTATATAGGGACATGAGTTCAGCAGTAAGCCCAAAACCTCCCGGAACGGAGTCGAGCTCTGTCATAGAAAACCCATCTTTGGTTACAATTAAGTCGGGTCGGATGATAGCGGGTAATGATTGGCGAAATCTCTTCATCTGCCCAAACTCAATCAGTTCCTGTGGTTTTCCTGCATCCAGATACTCGGCGAACCATTTTGGGCCTATTTCTTTGACACTTTCAAAGTAAAGCTTGTTCCAGGCAGAATAGAATTTGAGGAGTTTGGGGCCAAGCTGATGGAAAAACTCTGTTTCCTCTGGNGAGAGAAAATACGGCTCAGGTGAAACACGCCAGCTGTTACCCAGATCAGTGTCTGTATCCTTAAATAAACCAGAACGAATCAACGAGGTCTGAATTTCTAAACAAATGTCTTCNGGTTGAGCAATCATGTATCATAAGACTAAAAAAATAAATATTAATTGTCAAATTTCCTGTTAGCAAATGAGATGTTACAATGAATTCATTATAATTTGATCATTTAATAAGCTGACTATGGAAAAAGATTCAGAAAAAGAAGCAATCATTCCTATCTTTCCCTTACCCTCAACTGTGTTTTATCCTGGTACCTTTTTGCCTTTGCATATTTTTGAGCCGAGATATCGAGAAATGACTGCTGATGCCTTGAAAGGAAAACGCAAAATAGGAATGTCTCTTTTAAAGCCAAACTGGGAAGAGAACTATTTTCAGCGGCCGGAGCTATTTTCTATAGGTTGCGTTGGAAGTATTAATAAGGAAATCCTTCACCCAGATGGCAGATACAATTTTACCTTGATTGGGCTACGCCGATTCCGCATCGTGAGGGAAGTGGAAGGAAAACTATACAGGCTAGCTGAAATTGTCCTGTTGGAAGAGCAGAATGAGCAGGTAATTGATGATGCGCCTAATATAATCCGCGATGGCTTGATTGAGAGCTACCGAGAGTTTATCAGCCTTATTCCTGAGGGCAATTCCTTGAAAGAGGAACCGAACTGGAGGACTCTAGGAGAAAAACTCAGTCAGTTTGTTGATCGTTTCGCATATAGATTGGATCTTTCACTGGAGCAGAAGCAAACTTTTTTGGAGGAGCTAGATGTTTTGCGTCGAGTGGACTTTCTCCATAGTTTTCTTAAAATGAAAATCGACCTCGTCCACCTCTCCAAAGTTCGTAATGCTAACCCTAACTCGGCCCGTTGGAACTAAACACTTAGCGGGAGGCCAACTAAATGGGGTTCGCTATCCATAAAAAGTTTTTACCACTTTAGATGTTTTTATCATTCACTACCTTGTTTTCAAGATTGAACCAGCCGAACAAATATTTTTCGTTGGCTCAATGTCTAATGGATGCTGAGTTGCCGAGGAATAATTATACTCAAGCAGGTTATGCCACCATCGGCTTTTTCAAATTCACTCATTTCTATTTCCAGAGTTTTTAACCCATGTGCGTGAATTTTATCTCGAACATTTGGGAACCCAGCTGGCATCAAGGTTACGTTCCTTAATGCAAGACAATTGGCAGAATAAGATTCACTAGGGTTCACTTCGATCCAGTCAAAACTTTTCAGATTGGAAGAATCGACTCGCGTTGGATCTATAATTAATAGATTGTTGCCAAGGAATGTGGTGGCACTTTTAAGGTGCAACCCCTTTGTTACTGCTACAGGCACTACTTTTTTAGATGTGAACTTGGAAAGCGCTTGTATAGCTCTCAAATTGGTACGTTTTGATAGGCCAACAAAAATTGTTTCCGGAGTGTCCATCACATCTCCACCATCCAGAGTTGACATAGAATCGAGAGTTAAGCGATCTAGGTACTTTCCCAGTGCAGACGAGGTAAGTTGGGTTTCGGTTTGGCGCGAGAGTTCTTTCATTGGGCAAAGCAGGAACTTGTCTTCTAAAATAACAGCGGTATCCTCGATAAATGTCGCATCAGGCAGGTGATCCTGAGGAGGTAAATACTCCACGATTACTCCGACCTTTTTTAGCGCTTCTACATAGGTCTCATGCTGATTGAGAGCGATAGCAAGGCTGATATCATTTTTCCTTGGATGCCGAGACAGAGCTTGAGGGAAACTCAGCCCGGGCTTTCTTACAAACGCTGTGATCGTTTGCAAAGTGGTCACTTAATCGCAGGTTGGGGTGTTCATCATGCGTGAAAAGTAAAGCATGGGAAAGAGCTTTTTGGCTTTCCTTAAAATTTTCATAGTGGCTTTATCAGGTTTTAGCCCTCTCTTGGTTTTATCGGGTCGGGCGATATAAGTCAGTCCATTAATCATGGTGAAATCGTGACGGTTAAAGCGCATGACTTTGCGTTGATATTCCTCTGGGTGGCCAAAAATCTTATCCAGTTTTGGCAGTAACTTTTCATCCATAGCATAAAGCTCTCCGTGCATCATCCCTGCATTATCGTTGGTGGGTTCGATATTTGCCGATCCTAGTCCTTCGACTCCTGCGTTATCGACAGGGATCTTGTTAAATACCAACTGCCAGGCAGAAAGAGTTACGGAGGATTTGAATAAATACTCTAGACCCTGTTCTTTAAAATAATCTTCGTTGATCAATTCGTTGTAAGCAAAAAAATGGACGACATCAGCCATTATTAAAACTCCTATTCCAAATCATTTGACTTATGAGACTTATTTGACTTATCCCTACGAGTCTTTGGCAAAGAACTTGCCGGTCATGGGGAAGTTATGATAGTATCAAAAAATCATACCTACGTGATCGTCATTTTTGATTTGATTGAATATATTTTTAATTCAGGGCGATTCTAGCAAACGAATTATCAGAAACAGGCTAATTTAAAAAATTTTGATATTTTCCCCCAAGAATTCGATTCAAGGGTGAATATTTATTTCTAATTTAAGGAGTTTTTTATGTCAGCAAAAGTGGTTACGGTCTCGGATGCCGAATTTGAGCAAACGGTTTTAAAGTCTGAAAAGCCCGTTATGCTGGATTTTTGGGCCGAGTGGTGCCAACCCTGCAAGATGCTTACACCTACTATTGAAGAGCTTGCCGGAGATTTTGAGGAACAAATACTAGTAGGCAAGCTAAATGTGGATGACAATCCTAATACTGCAACCACCTATGGTATCCGTGGTATTCCGACTCTGCTTTTCATCAAGGATGGGCAAGTGGTGCAACAGGTTGTTGGTGTAAAGTCAAAAGCAGAAATTAAGAAGGTCATTGAAGAAAATCTGCTTGCTTAAATTTTTTTGGTTTTCAAAAATAGTTGGAAAAAATAAACCCCCTTTTCCCGAATGCGAGAAGGGGGTTTATTTATTAGGTTTGTTAGATGGATGTGTAGACCGGGCGTAGCCCCAGACCTTCGATCATATCTATATCTTTTTTTGGATCCTGACCCTTGGTCGTGAGATAGTTGCCTCCCAGGATCCCATTCGCCCCAGCAGAAAAAAGTCGTTCTTGCTGATCTGTCAGGACTTCTTCCCGTCCACCGCAGACAAAAAGATCGATGTCAGGTAAAATCAGCCTTAAAAGAGAAATTGTTCTAAGAGCCTCATAATGCTCCAGAGGTTCTAGGTGACTCAGGCCAGTTCCTTCAATCGGTTTGAGGAAATTGATAGGAAATGATTGTGTTCCTAACTCGCGAATGGAAAAACCCAGCTCAGCTCTTTGAGCGAACGATTCACCCATTCCAAAAATCCCACCTACGCAGACCTGTAAGCCCGCTGCTTTAGCGTTTTGTATTGCATTAACCTCATCCTCATAAGAATGAGTGGAAACTATTTTATCAAAATGGCTTTTTGCTGTTTCAAGGTTGTGGTGGCACCGGTCGAGTCCAGCTTCTTTAAGCTCCTTTAAATGTTCAATGGGCATTAGTCCGAGGGAGCAACAGGTTTCAAGCTGAGTTTCATTCTTGATACGCTTGATAGCTTCTATCACCCGGTCCAGTTCTTTCCGATCATCGAGAGAAGTTCCAGAAGCAACGATAGAGAATTCGTTAGACCCAAAAGCTTCCGCTTCTTTTGCGGCAGAAACAATTTCCTCAACATCCATCATCTCGTATTCTGGCGAATCTGTCTGGAATGAGCTTGACTGAGCGCAAAAGGAGCAGTCTTCAACACAGCGCCCAGATTTTGCGTTGACGATGGAGCAGATTTTAACATCCTGCCCTTTAAACTGCTCACGAATTCGGTCAGTTCCAATAAAGAGATAGTCAAGCTCTTCGTGAGTCAGCGATTCTAGTTGCAAAGCTTGGTCATAAGAAATGGACTTACCTTTTAAGGCGGTATTTACCATATTATCTATCAGTTCTGTTCGCATTGAATTTGTCGTTTTCTAGGGTTTGAAATTAGGAACCTATAATAGTGTTTCTTTATTCATAACTCAATAGTTTCAATAATTCTTCTGCAGAGTTAACAGGAGTTAGGCAGGTTCCCTGTCGACAGAAATAAGCGGTCACTTTTCCGTTCACCAATTTTCGGTCTTTTAGTAAAGGAATGTGTTTTCCCACATTTTCAATTTGATCCTCATAGGCGAAAGCAAAAACTGCAATCGGGTAAAAACCTTTACGTAATGTGTCGAGCATTTTCTGAGTGGCAGGATCATTTCTTTTGCCCACAACGGCCACTTCTTTAAGCCCACCAAGATATAAATGCAGGGCTTGAAGCATGAATGCTGAGTTAAGACCGAACTCCATCAGTTCATCACTAAAGCTTAAAAATATTTTCTCCGCTTTGAGGAACATTTTTGCTTCACCAAGATAGGCAGAAAGCCTCAGAAAAGCTAGAGCAGCATTACTATTTCCAGAAGGTTCCACCCCATCATAACCGCTGACTTGTCTTACTAAAAGCTCTTCTCCATCGCTGGCCGTATCATGAAAAGTTCCATTTTTATTGCAGAATTTATCCTCGACTCTTTGCATCAACTCACGGGCAGTTTGAATATAATGGGACTCGTAAGTGGCTTCATACAAATCCATGCAGGCAATTGCCGTGGCTGTGTAGTCGCAAAGGTAACCGTCATAGCGAGCTTCTCCGTCACGATAACGCCGAAAGAGTTTTCCTTCGGGTGTTCGTAGATGAGTGAGAATAAACTTCATAGCGCGTGCGGCTTTCTGTATTCGGGCGGTATCCTCCAGAACCCTTCCCGTTTTTGCCATGGCACTGATCATCAGTGCATTCCAGGAGGTGATGATTTTGTCATCTAGTAGAGGGCGGATTCGCTGACTGCGAATCTCAAGAAGCCTGTCTCGAGCAACTTGAAGTTCGTTCATGACAGTTATTTCCTGCATGCCCAATTCCTTAGCGATAGTTTGTGGACCTCTAGTAATATTTAAAATATTTTTCCCGTCAAAGTTTCCTTTGGGAGTGATGTTGTAATAAGGGATTGCAACACTTGAGGTTTTTCTGCCTAGAATTTTTTCAACTTCCTCCTGGGTCCAGACATAGAACTTGCCTTCAATGCCTTCACTGTCCGCGTCTTCGGCACTGAAGAAGGCGCCTTCTTGGGAGGTCATGTCGCGGTCGATGTATTGAAAAAGGTCATTGGCAAAATCAGAAAACTCTTTTTTACCAGAGACCTGATAGGTTTCTATCAGGGCTGTGCCGAACAGGGCGTTATCATAAAGCATCTTTTCGAAATGAGGCACTAGCCATTTGTAATCTGTGCTATACCGTGAAAGTCCTCCGCCAACCTGATCATAAATTCCACCAAATTTCATGGCTTTAAGGGTATTTTCAGTAATTGTTAGGCTGTTGGCGTGCCCTGTGCGTTTATAATGCCTGAGCAAGAGTGAAAGGCCCATCGAAGGGGGAAATTTATTTTGCGGGTGAAACTGAAAGCCATGGTTGAGCGGGTCATAATGTTTCTCGAATTGTTCAACAGATTTATCTTCTCCACTAAAGTCCAATTCGTATGGCTCAGTGGAACTCGGTTTGCGAGTGCAAGCCTCACGAATATAGTCCATCAATACCTTGGTTTGCTTCTCAACCTTGTCCTGCTCGTTAGCCCAGGTCTTGATGAGAAACTGAAGGACTTCAAGGAAAGAGGGTGTATTTTGCCGGCGCTTTGGAGGGAAATAAGTTCCGCCATAAAAAGGAATTCCTTCAGGAGTCAGAAACACATTTAGCGGCCAGCCACCCTGCTGACCTAAAGCTTGTACAGCTTGCATATAGATGCTATCGACATCAGGTCTTTCCTCGCGATCCACCTTGATGCTTACAAAGCTTTTATTAAGTACTNCTGCAAGGACTGGATCTTCAAANGATTCATTTTCCATTACATGGCACCAGTGGCAGGTAGCATATCCGATGCTNACAAGAACAGGGATGTTTTTCTCTTTAGCAATTTTAAAAGGTTCGTCGCCCCATGGGTNCCAGTTAACNGGATTATGCGCGTGTTGCAAAAGATAAGGNCTTTTNTCTTTNATNAGTNAATTTGTNTATTTGTGCTGGATCATTGTCTTGTGCCGGAAGTAGGGTTGTCCGATCTCATGTCAGTTAAAGATTTTCAAATCGTCTGAAAAAATCTGGGAATGATTTTTCCACACAATTAGGATTCTTGATAAGAATCCCTGGGATTTTTAATCCAGCTACCGCGAAGCTCATGGCCATTCGGTGATCGTTGTAAGTTTCGATTTCAGCACCAGTATAATCTCCTGGCTTCACGATGAGGTAGTCTTCTCCTGCCTTGACCTCTGCACCCAGGCGGGTTAATTCTTTAGTCAGGGCAGCGATACGATCAGTTTCTTTAATCCTGAGATTTCCGATTCCCTTGATGACGGTTTCTCCTTTAGCAAAGAGAGCTGTGACGGCCAAGGTCTGAACTACATCTGGCATGTTATTCATATTGATCGTGATTCCGTGTAAAGGTTTTCCTTTAATATGAATGGACTTAGCTTTCTTCTCTATCTGACAACCCATTTTTTCTAGGATAGAAGTGAATTGTGCATCACCCTGAACGCTTTGAGTATTAATATCAGTCAGAGTTACCTCTCCTCCTGTAACCGCTGCTGCGGCTAAAAAATAAGAAGCGCTAGACCAGTCGCTTTCAACTTGGTAGGTTTGCGCTTTATAACGGTCTCCTGCTTTAACTTTGAAATGCTGGTATTTCTCATTTTCAATCTCGACGCCGAAGGTCTTCATGATGTCGATGGTAATGTCGGCATAAGATTTTGAAGTTAGATCCCCTTTAATATTAATGCAGGTGTCCTTTTTGAAATAGGGGGCTGAAAGTAAAATGGAGGTAAGATATTGACTGCTTTTTTCACCTGCAAGCTCAACCTCTCCCCCTGTACTCACTTCTTCACCGGCAATATCTATCGGTGGACAACCGTTGTTATTACCTGATACTGCGTGAACTCCCATTAGTGTGAGGCAATCTAGAAGGTCTGCCACAGGTCTTTCACGCATTCTTTCGTCACCATCTAGTCGAATTTTCCCAGGAGCCAATGCAGAGAATGTGGTGAGAAATCGCATGGCGGTTCCGGCATTTCCGATAAAAATATCTCCGTCGGGTGTCGATAATTTCCCGCCTTTTCCTGAGACAATAAAAGCTTCTTGTTCCTCCTGTACTGGAACCCCGAAAGCTTTCAGGGCTTGAATCATGTATTTTGTATCGTCACTCACTAGTGGTTTTTCTAATCGGCATTCACCATCAGTAAGTCCCGCAATCAGTAATGCCCGGTTTGTATAACTTTTAGAGCCGGGAATAGTGACAGTGGTTTGAATGTTTTCTACAGGTCTGATTTCTATCAAGGTCTGAAAAAATTAAGGTTAAAACAAAGAAATATACCACAACCCTAAGTGTAGAGACCAAAAGCAGTGAATTTCTCTAAAGAAAGAGAGTTTTATTTACTTTTGTAACTAACGTTCATAGCCCTAGGCCTTGAAGATCAGTGAATTTCCACCCGGTTGTTTCGATTGTGGTATTCTGTTATGATCGATTTTTCTAGGGATTTTTTGTTCTTTTATCTCTATATATTTAAAGGGCCTCTAGTGTTGGGGAGTAGATATGGCCGAGGATAAAAAAGAATCCTTATGGTACCGATTGTGGGATCATAGATCACTGAAAGAAAAACGGCGTTTGAGATCTCTGGTTCCATGGATTCTTTATGGAATCGCTGTTTTTTACGGAATCATCTACCTGTCTATTCTTAACACTGTTAACCGCGAAAAAACAGGTACCACGGTTAAAAGTTGGTTTGGTGGTGACCGGCAGGATGTGATCAAAGCCCGAGAACGGGAAGAACGGGAAATTAAGGAAAGCTTTAAATCTCTGCGTAAGCGCACCTCTGGCGGACATTAAGTATACGGCTAACCAGTAGTAGATTTGTACGAGTTGAATGGTTATGAGTATCTAATCTTATAGATAGGAATGAAATGAAGCGTTTAGTTTTTATTTCTAATTGGTTTTACCTTTTTTCTCTCTGCCTGTGGGTTGGGGGGATGTTTCTGCTAGGTATTCTTGTGGAAATAATGGTGCGGATTAATTTGAAGGAACAGCCTCAGGTTGCTAGCACTATCATGAATAAAGTCATGGATGTTTTTAATGTCCAGATTATTTATACTTGTATTACGTTTATGATATTGGCTGAGGTAATCAAATTTCTTATAGCTAGATACGGTTCCTCGGGTTACGAACCTCAAGTGGTGACAAAACTTAAATATACTAGAGAAGTGTGCCTTGCACTCATGATTGTTCTAGCTTTGTATATCGGTAGCGTTCTCAGGCCTGAGATGCATGCTATGGATCAACTCAAAAAAGCCAACCCCGCTGATCAGAAGCTAAAGATTCAGTTCGATAGATATCATTCAAGGTTGACCTGGTTCTATACCGTCAACATGGTTCTGGGGCTGACTTTGTTTTATATAAATGGAAAAGAAATGGCCCGATTTCCTGATAGATCTAACCGGCCAGAGGCGAGTGGTAGTGAGCAATAGCCCGCTAAACCGAGACAATCTCTTTGAGTACAAATAAAGATTTATCAGTTCTGATGCAGAAACTTATGGCACCAGTTCAGAGGGTACTAGTTTGTTTAGCCTTTTCCCTTTTTTTGGTTTCATCCCTTCAGGCTAAAGATGACAACCTGAATGTTGATAACCCTAGCGAACCCAAAACTTTAGATACTCGGCCAGATCTCAATGATGTGTCTGACATGGCTTTTATTCGCGTTGGAAAGTTTTTTCGAGGTTCTAACTTTGAAGAGAATAAGGCCGCTTTTAAAATGTGCCGCAAATATGATAAATCTTGCAAACTGTGGTGGTTCTCCGACGAGTACCCAGGAAAACTAGTATCCCTAGATAATTACTGGATCGATATTTATGAAGTGACCAATGAAAAATACTTGGAGTTTGTTAAAGCTACTGAACACCCTCCTGCTTTAGACAACTCTTGCACCACGGATGCATGCCGTGAAGGGAATTTATGGCAGGGAGCATCTTTTCCGTCGGCGATTAGTCGACAGCCAGTTACGCAAGTTAATTGGTACGATGCCGATGCTTACTGCAAATGGCGAGGTAAGCGTTTACCGACAGAGGCTGAATGGGAAAAAGCGGCTCGGGGTCCAAGTGGTAACAGTTATCCCTGGGGCGAGTCATCCCCTAAAGGCAGGGCCTCCTATAATCGAAAATGGAAGGGCATATACACAATGACCAATGTTGGTAGTTATCCTAACGGAGTTTCACTCTATGGCGTGCACGATATGGCTGGTAATGTTTGGGAGTGGGTGGATGACTGGTATAACCGTACCTACTACACATACGGCACGAAGAGTAATCCCAAGGGCTATGTCGAAGGTGAGTTTAAATCTCTTCGCGGTGGGTCCTGGGTCAATTTTCCAGATTCTTTGAGAAGCGCCTTTCGCAGGTGGAGTCGACCCGATGTGCGGTTCAATGATACCGGCTTTCGTTGTGCTAAATCTGCTCCACCTGATATGAAATTTAAAAACTAATTATGACTGATAAGCCAAAAAGATCCGATGAGCTGACGGATCGAGAGCGGGAGATATTAAAGCCCTATCTTTCTGATGTTGATGCAAATGTGTTTGCGTTGGAAAACCTAAACCCTGAGGTGATCGGGGGTGCTCTAGCCCGCTACAGCCGTGCGCCGACGGGATTCAAAGAAACTGTTGCGCGTGAGTTTTTGAATCCAGATGGAAGCCCCAACGATGTTAAGGGTTCTCAGATGATAGACCGGGTTGTCAACAAGTATGGCGATGATTCCGTCGCCGAGTTGGCGGTTGCTCCTCTTTGCATAGAAGAAATTTCCAATCTGATGACCAAGGTAATAGAGGACTGCAGAATAGGTGGTTCACCCATCGAAGAATCAACTCGTTACGTTCTCTACGATGTTAAAAAGGACGGGCGCTGGCGTTATGTGTGTCCAGATAATATTAAGGAGTCTGGACTAGGTAAGGCTTTTGTGGAAAATATGGATTTTCTTTTTGAGACGTATGCTGCAATGGTGGCTCCAATGCAGGATTTGTTCAGAAAGCGTCTGACTGAGGATGCTTTTAAGATTGAAGTTGAGAGGGATGGCAAGATTCAAAAGGCAGGCCGTAAATCTCTTGAAGGCGAGAACGAGATCAAGGCTCATCGAATTGCTTACAACTTCACCATGCGAAGTGCAGCATGTGATGTGATCCGTTGTATTCTTCCTGCCTGCACTCAGGCGAATGTCGGACTGGTTGGCAACGGCCGTTTTTACTCCGGTCTTATAACCAAACTACTGTCCCAGGATTTAGATGAAGCTCATAAGCTTGCAGAGTCGATTCGAAAAGCCCTTAATACTCAAATTCCCACCTTCATAAAGCGGGCCAAGCGAGACGATTATTTGGTTGATAATCACCATACGATGAGGAGGTTGTGTCATGATCTTTTTACTTCTGCCCAGATAGAGAGCTCGCCCGAACTTGAGCTGCTAGAGGATAGGCCGGAAGACCAATGGGTCAACCTGCTGTCCAATATGATTTTTCCTTATGTACAGCATTCTTCTAGTCAGATTCGAGGAGTTGTGAAGGCTTTGTCAGAAGAACGTAAAAAACAAATTTTTGAGAGCTATATTGGATCGCGGCAAAGCAAGCGTGACCGACCCGGAAGAGCTTTGGAATATGGTTACCCTATTCAGTTTGATATTCTTGCTGGGTTTGCCGAGTATCGTGATCTGCAGCGCCACCGGATGCTCACTCAACAAAGGCAAGATCTAGGAATTGATCTAGGATATTCGGTGCCCGAGGAAATTGAAGAAGTCGGTATGGGTTCAAAGGTGGAGGAATGTTTCGAACGCACCGAATCTTTACACCGCGATCTCAAGCGAGCAGGTATGGAGCAGGAAGCTCAATATGCCACTTTGTTCAATCATTTTATTCGCTGGAACGTTGGCATGAATCTCAGGGAGATGGGGCATCTTGTTGAATTACGTACTCAGAAAGCCGGTCACCCAAAATATCGGCGTACGGCCCAAATGATGGCGTCTGAATATCTCACACGTCATCCGGAAATGGAAGCAGTCCTGAAATTTGTTGACTACAACGACTACGATGGTGGCATCACCCGAGCTGATCAAGAGGCCCGTACTGCTCGAAAAAATTTAGCCTCTAACCTCTTTGACGACCAAGATGACTAAGCCACCTGGAGACAGGCTGTTTGCATCAGGTTTATTGGTGACCTCGTTTTATATCATTTCCTTAACAAATCCCTTCTAGTGATCTACTCCAGACTATTTTGTATTAATCTTTTTAATCCCTCTCTTTTTATATTTAGGTCACTTTCATGAGATTTTTAGATAAATCAGTGATTTTATGTTAGTCTTATGCGCTTAATTATTCCCCCAAAACCATTCTTGAATGAGAGATAAAAGCGATGAAGATTGGTATTCCAAAAGAAGTGCATGCTGGCGAAAAACGGGTTGCCACTACCCCGGAAGTCGCAAAACAGCTTATCAAACTGGGCTTTGAAGTCGCGATTGAGGCAGGTGCAGGTTCGGCGGCTAATTTTTCAGATGCTTCTTATGTAGAAGCCGGCGTGACAGTTGTTAAAAATACGAAAGAGATCTGGACTGAAAGTGATATCATTTTAAAAGTTCGTGGCCCTGAACTTAATCCAGACTTGAACACCGAAGAAGTGGATCTGCTGAAAGAGAATCAGATTTTCATTTCGTTTCTCTGGCCAGCACAAAACCCTGATTTACTCAAAAAATTAGCAGATAAAAAAGTCACGGCTATGGCAATGGATATGGTTCCACGCATATCGCGTGCCCAGAAAATGGATGCACTTAGTTCCATGGCGAATATTGCCGGATACCGTGCAGTGGTCGAGGCAGCCCAGCATTTTGGTCGGTTCTTCACCGGGCAGATCACGGCTGCGGGAAAAGTACCTCCTGCTAAAGTCATGATTATTGGTGCAGGTGTCGCGGGTTTAGCTGCCATTGGTGCTGCAAAAAGTATGGGAGCTATAGTCCGAGCTTTCGATACTCGTCCAGAAGTGAAAGAACAGATTGAGAGTATGGACGCGGAGTTCCTCGAACTCGACTTTGAAGAAGAAGGTTCCGGAACAGGTGGATACGCAAAAGTGATGAGTAAAGAGTTCATCGCAGCTGAAATGGCTCTCTTCGCAGAGCAAGCCAAAGAAGTGGACATCATCATTACCACAGCGTTGATACCTGGAAAACCGGCACCAGAATTGATTTTAGAAGAGCATGTTGTCGCTTTGAAGGATGGTAGCGTGATTGTTGATCTTGCTGCTGAACAAGGCGGTAACTGTAAGCTTTCCGAGGCGGGAAAAGTGGTCAATAAGCATGGGGTCTCCATTATTGGTTATACAGACCTGCCAAGCCGTATGGCTGCCCAGGCCAGCCAGTTATATGGCACGAATCTGCGCCACCTGCTTACAGATATGACCAAGGAAAAAGACGGCAAGGCTAAAGTCGATTTTGAGGATGAAGTTGTTCGTGGAGCCACGGCAGTTAGGGAAGGGGAGATCACCTTTCCGCCACCGGCACCAAAACTTTCAGCTGCACCGGCAAAACCTGCGGAAGAAGCAAAACCCTTAGAAAAAGTGGAAGAAAAGCCTTCAGCAATGGGTCCTCTTGTCACTTTCGGGGTGGGTGCATTAGCTTTGTTTGGATTGGGTGCGGTGGCACCAGCTTCTTTCATGGCTCACTTCACCGTTTTTGTTTTGGCTTGTTTTGTTGGTTATATGGTTATCTGGAATGTTTCGGCGGCTTTGCACACCCCCCTCATGAGCGTTACCAACGCCATCAGTAGTATCATTATCATTGGTGCATTATTACAAATCAGTTCGGCAGATATGACAATCACATGGGTTGCTGGATTTGCGGTACTGATTACAGCTATTAATATAACAGGTGGGTTTGCGGTGACACGTCGCATGCTCGAAATGTTTCGTAGATAGGAGGCGTAAAGATGAGTGAAGGTATAGTAACCGCCTCTTATGTTGGGGCAACCATTTTATTTATTTTGGCGTTGGGTGGATTGAGTAATCAGGAAACCGCGAGGCGCGGCAACCTATTCGGAATGATCGGGATGAGTGTGGCTTTGATGGCCACCATGTCTGCAGTAACTGCTAATTGGGAAATTCTTATTGTTGCTCTGTTAATAGGAGCAAGCATCGGTCTTATTTTGGCTAAGAGGGTGCAGATGACAGAAATGCCCGAGTTGGTAGCAATGTTGCACAGTCTTGTTGGGTTGGCAGCTGTTCTGGTTGGATTCGCTAATTTCATGGACCCAGAACGCTTGCAACATTTCACTGGCATTGAACTGACCATTCACGATGTAGAGACATATTTGGGAATCCTTATTGGTGCTATAACTCTTTCAGGTTCCATCATTGCGTTTGGAAAGCTGAGCGGTAAGATTGGCGGAAACCCAATGTTATTGCCGGCTAGGCACTGGCTTAACCTGGGGCTATTAATAGCATCTGTCTGGTACTGCATTGAATTTGTCAATCAATCTGCATCTGGTGGTGGGCTCACACCTTTGTTGATCATGACGGGAATTGCTTTGTTGTTCGGGATTCATATGGTCATGGCTATCGGCGGTGCCGATATGCCGGTTGTGGTTTCCATGCTCAATAGTTATTCCGGTTGGGCGGCTTCTGCCACAGGGTTCATGCTCAGTAACGATTTGTTGATCGTTACAGGTGCGCTAGTTGGAAGTAGTGGTGCGATTCTTAGTTACATAATGTGTCGTGCCATGAACCGAAAATTTATTTCGGTAATTGCTGGTGGATTCGGAACAACCAGCGGTGCGGGTAGTGCCGCCTCAGTAGAAGAGCAAGGTGAGGTTATTGCTTTGCAGGCTCCTGAAGTTGCAGGTTTGTTGTTGGAGTCTAAAGAGATTATGATCATTCCGGGTTACGGAATGGCAGTCGCGCAGGCACAGCATATCGTCAATGAGATCACGAAAACACTCAGAGGAAAAAAAATTAATGTGCGATTTGGTATCCATCCCGTTGCGGGCCGAATGCCTGGGCATATGAACGTTTTGCTTGCCGAAGCAAAGGTACCTTATGATATTGTTTTTGAGATGGATGAGATCAATGATGATTTTCCTGATATTGATGTTTCAATCATTATTGGTGCGAATGACATTGTTAATCCTTCGGCGCAAACCGATCCTGAAAGTCCGATTGCCGGTATGCCAGTTATGGAATGCTGGAAAGGGAAAACCACTATCGTGTTGAAACGTGGTATGGCTACTGGTTATGCTGGGGTGCAAAATCCATTGTTTTTTAAGGAGAACACGCGCATGTTGTTTGGCGATGCCCGGTCGAGTCTTGATGAGGTTTTCAAAAACCTTTAAGAGACAAGAAAGCTATAAGAATGAGATTGTGGGCATAGTTAAATGAAATGCTTGTTGAAGTCTGAATATTCTCCCGGACGATTTATGTCCGGGAGATTTTTTTTATGCTGTATGCTTTTCCCGCCGGTTTATTAGAGATTAATAAATTATCCTCCGGACCCCAGTCTATTCTGTGAAGTTTTTAATTGAAAAAACTTTCCCCTTCATTCTAATAGTTGGAAATTTTCAAGTAATTCGCTTAAATACAATCAGTCGTTCAGATTAATGGAGAAGAAATAAAAAGTTTCTTCTCTATCACTTGGAAGTAGAAGGTTAGTTTGAGGAGAGGTAAAATATGTAACTATAGTTTTTAAAATGTAGTATAAGCTATTCCTAAAAATTTTTACCTAAGCCAGTATGACAAGATCATATAGAAAAAATGAAATTTATATGGGAATGGTTCTGATGGGTGCCACCGGCCTAGCTATGGGTTGGGTGATTCATAGTCCGCTACTAATGATTATCGCCGGGACATTAGGCTTGGTGGTTGGTGGGTTCATCGGCTGGATTGGTGGGCGGCGCTATATGTTCATAATTTGCTTAGGAGTTTTAATAGGTGCATTTTTTGGGTATCGTAGTGGTGATCAAGATATTCTCATCATCGCCGCAGGAAGCGGAGGAGCTATTGCTGGATTTATGAGCGCTCAAATAGAACAGTTTTTTTCGATTGGGCGTCGAGTTGACTAACACGGGACATTGATAGATAACAGTCGTAAGTTCAGCTAAGAGAATATTTTTGCAAGAAATAGCTGCGCCGTAATGATAAAAGTTGATACCTTTCTTGAAGCATAGGAAAACTCATTATGAATATAAGTAGGAGACAAAATCTCCATAACCATTATAGAGGAGGGTGTCATGGATGTCTCCACTACCAATCATTTTTTCACGAGTCTGTGGCCAACGAGGGTGTGGAATTTTTGGGTTTACGTTAGCGGTAAAATCATATTCCAGCCCCTGTAGTGTATTCCAGAAAGTTGCCGGGCGGTAATTGACCAATTCGATCTTTACGATAGACTTTATATTTTTAAATCCGTATTTCCACGGCACAACCAGACGGATTGGGGCGCCGTGTTGTTTTGGAATTGGATGCCCGTAAATACCAGTGGCTAAAAATGCCAGTTCGTTCATGGCTTCTTTAATAGTCAACCCTTCTACATAAGGCCATGGCTCCCAGAACGCTAATTGACCATGGGCGGTGAATGGCTCATAAAAG
>PAJA01000038.1 GCA_002705185.1 Nitrospina sp.
TTCCATTCGATAAAAAGCTTTCCCCTGAATTGAAACTGGAGGGAGTTCTGATAGGGGAAAAACTGGTTCTTGAAAACCACACCATAGAATCAGTAGAATTGAACTTCGATGAAAGCACATCACACTCGACTAAGGTGCAGATCAAACTCGATAAAACTAGACTTGGGGACAAACGATTTAAAAAAATTCTAGCCTTTTTTAAAATCACTCCACAAAAAATCAACCTAACTAAAGGTAAGGTCTGGCCATCTAAAGGACTAATACTACTTGCAGGCAATCTTAAAATTAAGTCAGGAGAATATCGGATAAAATTTAAAGGAGAAGAGTTACAGGCTAAGGATCTTTTATCAAAGCACCTCATGGGTCCGCTACAATTCTCAGGAGCCTTAACTGGATCCTTGCCCAAGGGCAATGATCCACCAGAACTGCCAGATTACTCTCGGGACCTTTCCGGTGATATAAAAATCAAACTTACTGATGGAGCTATTCCTAAACTCGGCATGTTGGAAAACTTTCTCACCCTGCTAAATCCTAATACAGCACTTAATACTCAAAAAGAGGGGCTAAGTTACGATTACCTTGGAGGAAATTTTAAAATCGAAAATGGAATAGTTCACACCAACAATTTTGAAGTGAAAAGCCCACAAATCAATCTCACAGTTGCAGGTAAAGCCAATCTGGTGGAAGATACTGTATTAGCCCAAGTCAAAGCCATGCCTCTGCAAATGTTGGATAAAACCATCAAAGCGATTCCGTTACTTGGTGCAATTTTAGGCGGAGGGAAAAAAGGCGGAGTGATCGAAACTTATTTCAAAATGCATGGCAAGCTCAGCCAACCCAAATTTACTATGGAAGCACATAAGACTCTGACTGAAAAACCGGGTAGTATTTTAAAAGGTCTCTTCAATTTGCCGCAAAACCTAACGGAAGAAAAATAATAACTCAATCCTTTCTTAAGTAGAAAGAATCTATAGATTGCGTGACAGGTAATTATTTATTAAACCTGCGATAAATCGCTAGACCGATTTAACTGTCAGTTTGGGGTGCAACTGCTGGCGCAGTTGGGTCTGAATGTATTGAAGAGTTCCGCTTTCGGAAGTAGGGCAACTGCCGCAGGCCCCTTGATAGTGAATACTCACTTCATCTCCCTCTATGCCTTTGAGTTCAACACCACCGCCATCCTGTGCCAGGTTCGTGCGGATCGAACGATTGAGAACCATCTCTATCCCTTGNAACTTTTTTTCNTTATCGAGGTTGGTGAAATTTACGACATCGACATCACTCAACTGGACTTTGCCTTCGGCCTGATAGAGGANAACTGTCTCATCAATGGTTTTCCAAATTCTATCTTTAAGTGGCNCCCAACTCGTCTTATCGTCTTTCGTCACGGTGACAAAGTTATCCATGACAAACACACTTAAGACACCAGGTCTTTCGAACAAAGCCGTTGCCATTTTATCCCCTTCAGCTTCTTTCTTACTGGCAAAAGAAATATTTCCGTCATCAAGAATTACTCCATTGATAACGAATTGCAAAGCATTTGGGTTTGGAGTTTCTTTAGTTCGCACCACTTTTAATGCTTTTTTAAGATTTGGGCGCGCTTTCGGTTTTGGCTTCGGCTTGTTTGCCGTAGCATTTTTTTCTTTCAATTTTTCCTGGATGGCCAGAATTTCGCTGATCTTCACAACAATAGAGCTTTCAANATTTAAAGTTTAGAGTNTATAAANCATATTAATATATTCAAACTTGGTAACCAAATATTATCTGGAATTACTCCGCATTGGAGGGAACATCCAAAACTGAGTTCATAGTCACTCGGCGTCCTTTAAGTGACTGCATGGCTTCATAGGCAACAAAAATAGCCAGCATNATAAGCAACAATGACGTCGTACCAAGAAATATGTTGGTGTCTTTCGCGGTGAAGAANTGATANGCTTGCCAGCCTAATGCGGCAATTGTGGTTACCACCATAAATAAAGCGGGATAAAGGACATAATGCGTGGGTCGCTTGACTGCCATTAACCATGTAGCCACCACAAACAGAGCCACCGCAGCAATTAACTGGTTGGTCGCACCAAAAATGGGCCAGATTTTCTGCCAGCCATCAGTNGCACCAATCAGATAAGCAGCTAACACCACCGCAATGGTCACAACATATTTATCACGAAAAATCGGTACATGCTGTCCCAGAGCTTCTTGTATCAGAAACCGTGTAATGCGCACCGCTGTATCGAGGGTGGTTAGTACAAATGTATTCAACGCCAGTACAGCGATCATGGAGGCTAAAGTGAAACTCAAAATTGGCAGCATCTGGTGCACCACGTTACCGTAACCGTTTCCAAATGCCAAAATCCATCCGCCAGATTTTAGAGTCTCTCGGAATCCTAATCGAGCCATATCAATACCCCCACCTTCAGGAGCAATCCAATAAAGCCCCCCACCAACCATAAGAACCGTGACGACTGCAACCACTCCTTCCGTGAGCATGCCGCCATAGGCAATAGCCTTTCCCTGAGTTTCATCAGCCAATTGTTTTGAAGTGGTGCCACCCGCAACAAGTGAATGAAAACCAGATATTGCTCCACACGCCACCAATACAAACAACATTGGCCAGACNGGACCTTGCACATCAGACATCACACCTCGCCAGGCGGGTGTGTTAAGTCCCGGCGCCACCCACAGCAGAGCAATAATACCCAGTGCCATAGAACCAAACAGAATAAATGTTGATAAATAGTCACGTGGTTGTAAAAGGGTTTGTACNGGCAAGATAGAGGCTACCCCTGCATAAACCAACAATACGACAAACCAGAATAATAGTGGAGAAAGCCCCATCACNCCTTCATCTTGCAAGAGGANTGGGGTTTTGAATCCTATATAAACACTAACCAGAACGGCCAGAATCGCAACAGTCGATGCTAGCTTAAGACTAAAGTTCTTTTTATAAATGCACCAACCGAGGATCATTGAAATCGGTATGATCGCAAATGAGGGGAAAACCATTTCTGGTTGCGCGATGAGGGTCTTTGCTGCCACCACACCAAAAACGGCGATCACCAATAACATGGCCAAAATAAGAAAAATAGCAAATACGGTTTTGGCCCGATAACCCATTGTGGTCTCCGCAATATCGGCTATAGAACTCCCCCTATTGCGAACTGAAACCATCAGAGTCAAGTAATCGTGAACGGCTCCAATGAAAACACTCCCTAACACAATCCATACTAACGTGATCGCCCAACCAAAATGGTGCATGGCAATGATAGGGCCAATAACAGGACCTGCACCAGCAATAGATGCAAAATTATGTCCGAACAATACTAGCGGTTTGCTGGGCACATAATCTACACCATCATTTTGTTTTATAGCGGGGGTCTGATTGGAAGCATCGGGACGAATCAGTTCCCTATCTAGCCGATGAGCATAAGCCCGGTAACCGACGAAATAAAAAAATAGGCAGGCTGAAATTAGAATACCAACGGTCAACATATATTCACTCAAAAAAATTTAGACCGAAATATTATATCAAAGATGGGTAGTTTTTGTCCTCAGCAGGGCCACTAGAACAAAGACTCACGCAGAATAGTTTGTTCCCGGTCCGGGCCTGTAGAGATCATCATAAACGGAGTTTCAACAAGTTCACTCAACCGGTCAATATAGTTTTTAGCGTTTTGAGGAAGTTTATCATAATCCTGTATCCCAAGGGTACTCTCTGACCAGCCATCAAATTCAACATAGACCGGATCACAATTTGCTATGACTTCAGGATCCGCCGGCATATCAGAAAAAACTTTTCCTTTATACTTATAACCAGTGCAAACCTTGATCGTATCGAATCCATCCAGAACATCGACTTTCGTGAGAACCAGCGCATCGACACCATTGAGATGCACACCATACCTAGCAACTACTGCATCAAACCATCCGCACCGTCTAGCCCTGCCAGTGGTCGCTCCAAACTCATGCCCAACTTTACCGAGACGCTCGCCATCAGCATCTAACAACTCGGTGGGGAATGGACCCTCACCAACCCGAGTGGTATAAGCCTTGATCACTCCTAGGACTCTATCAATCTTAGTAGGTGGAATACCCAGGCCAGTGCAAGCACCTCCCGCTGTTGAGTTAGAGGAAGTCACAAACGGATAGGTTCCATGATCCACATCCAGCATGGTTCCCTGCGCACCTTCACATAAAATATTTTTATTCTGAGAAATCTGGTCACGCATAAAAGTGTGAGTATCGGCAATGTATTTCAAGATTGTTTCCCGATAACTCATCAACTCATCAAGCAGGCTATTAAACTCGGGCAACTCTGTTCTATAAAGGGTTTGTAAAATCTTTTGCTTTTCGTCGTAATTAGCCCTCAATCGTTCGGTCAGGTAAGTTTCATCGCGAAGATCGCAGGTTCTGATTCCTGCGCGAGCAATTTTATCCGCATAGGAGGGACCAATTCCTCTGCCCGTAGTACCAATTTTCTGAAACCCGCTATCACTCTCGCGACCTTTATCACTAGTGCCATGATAAGGCATGATAATATTAGCTCGATCACTGATGATCAATCTGCCTTCCAAGTTAAGTCCCGTTTCTTCTAACTGGCGCATTTCATCAACCAAAGCGTGCGGATCCACTACAACCCCATTACCAATCACACATAATTTGTCTTCATGAAAAATTCCCGATGGGATGAGATGTAGGACGAATTGCTTATTATTGAAACAAATAGTATGCCCCGCATTATGTCCGCCTTGATATCGCGCCACAATATCAACATTTTCAGCAAGCAAATCAATAATTTTGCCTTTACCCTCATCACCCCACTGCATCCCTACAACGACTGCGACCGACATATAAACCTCTCAAGATAAACAATAAAGCAGCTAAAACTGCGCCCAGCGGGGTATTATCCTTGCCCACTCCCATCTTGTCAACCACTAGGCGCCAAAGGCACTGATAGGCCCAGCGAGCAATATTATTTTTGGATAGCAAAGATTTTTTTGGGTTGAAAAATCTCTTAAATGCTTTTCATTACAAAAAAGGATTAATCCTGAGCCCTCATGCTATGAAGAGATATGACCACCTTAGTGACTAAGAAGTCTTGTAAAAGCTAGCGCTGGAATTTTTTGAGGAAAGATTTTATAGTGTCTAGGGTAACCATAGGGCCAATATCAATACCAGGGCAAAATCCCCCAACGAGCCGCCACATGAATTTAGAGTCCATATTCTCCCGCCAGAACGGGTAGGAGGAACATTGCTTTGGTTTACCTTCATGGATGCTGCATCCCTGAGCAGTTAAAAATGTGCAGGGTTCACCATCATCTCCTACTTCTAGAACCCATTCACCTTCATCACGGACGAGATAGGTTTTCTTAAATTCTGCTGGAGAGGTACCCAAAAAATCTGCAGCATTACGAATATCTTTTCGGTCAAAGTGAACGACACCTGGTTTGACACAACACTTGAAGCAATCGGGCTGGCATTCAAAACGAATCGGTTCTTTTTCCCACCACTTAGCCATGTTTGGTTTCCCGAACATAAATTAGCAATAAAAGTAACTCCACACAGAATTGTCGGATCAAGATGCTACTGTTTATTATCCAAAGAATAGAAGATAACCAGGTCATCCCGATGAATTACTTCTTCGTAATAGGATTCTCCAATAAGGCTTCGAACAGCAGAAGTTTTCATACCTTTAATCTTTTCGAGGTCACGAGAATTATAATTGACCAAGCCTCGGCCAATTTCTTTTCCCTCTATATCCATAAGGGTTAGGGCGTTACCAAATTCAAAGTTTCCTTTCACTTTCACTAGCCCTGCTGGGAGCAGGCTCTTTCCTTTTTCCATAAGAGCTTTGCGGGCTCCCTCATCGATGGTTAAAGTTCCTGAGGATTTGAGGGTATGAGCGATCCAATGCTTACGATCACGGATCTTATCTTTACCTGACCAAAATAATGTTCCTACATCCTTACCTGCAAAAATATTCTCAATAACTTTTTCATCGAGGCCATTAACGACAAGCGTAGGAATACCAAAGCTCATGGTTTTTTTTGCTGCTAGAACCTTGGTAATCATTCCTCCAACCGTCAAACGATTGTTACTTTTTCCTGCAATTTTTTCGATGCCTTCATTGACTTTGGAGATATGAGAGATCAACTGTGCTTTTGCAGTACCCTGTTTGACCTTCAGAGAAGGGTCTTTGTCATACAAACCATCAACATCAGATAGTATGATTAATAGTTGCGCATCCACCAGACAAGCTACTGTTGCGGAAAGAGTATCATTATCACCGATTTTGATTTCCTCAACTGTAACCGAATCATTTTCATTAATGATGGGGACAACGCCCTTCTCAAGAAGTTCCTCTATAGTATGCTTAGCATTCAAGTAGCGCCTCCGATTTCCCAGATCATCATGACTTAAAAGAATCTGAGCAACCTTTAATTTTTTTTTCTCAAAAGCCTTCTCATAGGTGTGCATCAGGAAACTCTGCCCAATTGCAGCGCAAGCCTGCTTCTCAGGAATAGTTAAGTCGGCACGGGAAAACTCCAGACGCTCTCGCCCAGCCATAATGGCACCAGATGAAACCAACACCACATCGTAGCCTTTATCACGGATAAACTTTATTTTACGCGCATAATGTCGCACCCAGTCATTGCTAAGACCACATTTCAATGACGACCGACCTTTATCTCGATTCGAAATAACACTGCTTCCAATCTTGATAACCACAGTTTTTACATTTTTTAAGATTTCATTACGCACTGTCATTTTCTCTAAGCTACATATTTTAGAAGCAAGATATTCACTCCCTCCCTGAAAACCGAGAAAGTATTGTTAAGAGGAGTGAAAAAGGAAAATGTAACCTAAAACTCCGCGAAGGTCATCCTCTAATATTGGAGTTTTGGTGATAAACCAGGCCACAGTCTGAAAATAACCGACCTTACTAGGATAAAAACCGCATAAACTAAAAAACTAGTAGCTCTGGGTATACTTAGTTGATACCACCCTATTAATCCTTTTGGGAGTCTTGAACTTTTGAAACTTTAATTCTCAGTCCTTCTACCAAATCGACCTGAACTCTTTCTCCCTCGTTAATCCGATTATCTGCCTCTGCCTCCCACAGTTCTCCATGAACCAGAACGCGCCCTTGTGGATTAAGAGCTTCTTTCACCAGACCAGTCTCACCTATCATTCCCTCAATTCCTCCTAATTTTTTGAGACTACGGGTACGGGTTGCCAGCAGGACAATGCCTAGGGACAAAATAACTGACAAAGCAAGTGTTGGGTAAAGAATTGTCCTGGAAATCTGCAAAGCAGGGTCATCACTATCTATCAACATAGTGGATCCAAGAAAAATTGATACCACCCCAGATATGGACAGCAAACCGTAACTCATTACGTTAATTTCAGCAATAAATAGAATTACTCCAAAAAGAATTAACAAAAGCCCTGCGTAGTTGATAGGCAAAGTCTGCATTGCATAGAGCGCAAGAATCAAGCTGATAGAACCAATCACGCCAGGCAGAATCAGCCCAGGGTTAGATAGTTCAAAAAACAGGCCCACCAACCCGAGCATCATGAGTATGTATGTAACGTTAGGGCTGGAAATAATGTCTAGCAATTTTTGACGTGGATTCATCTCGTGATAAATTATTTTCAAGTTTTTTGTCTTCAGCCTGACAGAACCTGATGCCAACTGCACCTCTCTTCCATCAATAGCTAGTACCAGCGCTTTTACATCCCCGGCAACAAGGTCAATTACGTTCAATTTCATAGCCTCTTCCGCTGATATGGATACGCTATTTACCACCGCCAACTCTGCCCAGTGAGCATTTCGTTTCCTAAGTTCTGCCAGAGAACGTATGTAGGCAGCAGCATCGTTGACCACCTTCTTTTTCATAGTTTTTGCCTGCTCATTATCGTTTCCTCCTCCTAACATGTTTATCGGGTGAGCAGCACCAATATTGGTACCAGGTGCCATGGCGGCAATATGAGAGGCCATAGTGATGAACGTCCCCGCTGATGCAGCTCTGGATCCAGTAGGTGCTACAAATGAAGCCACTGGAACCTCAGAACTCTGGATTTTTTTAATGATCTCCCGCATAGAAGTGTCCAGCCCACCAGGAGTATCCATGTGTAATACGATCAACGAATCTTTTTCAGCGTTAGCCTGGCTAATCTCATACGAAACGTATTCAGCGACTGCAGGATTAATTGCTCCTGAAAGTTTAACTACAACCACATTGTCTTTGGAATAAGCAGGAAGAGGAGCAACCAGAAACAGAATCAGTAATAGAAAACTAATTTGTTTGTTCATCAGGGAGACCAATTATCAGAGTTTTGCATGAGCGCTTAAGAATATTGTTCCATAGAGGAATATATAAAGCAAACCTCGCATACAAGCTGAGACTGATTTTAAGTTACCGACGCTAATTTTAATGTTAAACTCGCTTTATAGATTGTGATTTTAACTGCAGAGAAATTTTATGGATTATAAGACCATCCACATCGTTGACCCTATAAGAAGCGAGCGCATTCAAATGGCAAAATTTCTCAGCGAGGAAATTTTTACTGTAATGACGTTCGTTTCGCCAAGCGATTGCTTTAAAAAATCCGAACTCATTAGTTGCGATCTAATGGTATTTGTCCCGCGGAAGGAAAAAAACGAGATCAAACATTTGATGAATATTAAAAAAAAATACCGCGCAACTCCCGTAATTTTTCTTCTGACCGATGACCTTCCGGATATCAATCTTGCAGAAATTACGGCGAACGGATTTCCCAACGTTTATAAAGCTAGCAATAATGAAAAGGTACGCGAAATAATGCTCGGCCTTCTTGCCGAAGAAGGACTACCACCTCGGACTGAAGTCCCCCATCCTGTACCTATTTCGAAAGAAGTGCAGAGTGCTCTTTCACCGAGACCTGAATGACCAACATGCCAAAAGTAACTCAACCTATTTCTGTAGGCCCCTTCGACATAGGTGGAAACAGTCCTCTGGTGCTAATCGCCGGCCCCTGTGTGATTGAGTCTGAAAAAATAGTCCGGGATATCGCAGAAAAACTAAAACAAATTACAGAAGACCTTAGGGTTCCCTTTATTTTTAAAGCATCCTACGATAAAGCCAATCGATCTTCTATTAAATCATTTCGCGGCCCTGGGCTAAAAGAAGGATTAAAAATTTTACAAAAGCTCAAGACAGATCTGGATATACCCATTTTGTCTGATGTACATAAAGAAGAGGAGGTCCTACCTGCAGCAGAAGTACTTGATATTTTACAGATCCCTGCATTTCTTTGTCGGCAGACAGATCTACTGGTCAAAGCTGCCAACACTGGGAAGCCTATCAATGTTAAAAAAGGGCAGTTTATGGCCCCTTGGGATATGAAAAATGTGGTCAATAAACTTGAAGAGAGTGGTAATAAAAANANTCTGNTAACAGAANGAGGGGTAACATTTGGCTATAACAATCTGGTGGTNGATATGCGCTCTNTAGTTTTGATGCGNGACTATNGCTATCCAGTGGTATTCGACTCCACNCACAGTTTACAGCAACCNGGAGGGAAGGGAACANTGAGCGGNGGACAAAGAGAGATGNTCCCNGANCTNGCACGNGGGGCCGTGGCAGTNGGTTGCGACGCATTGTTTATGGAAACCCATCCAGANCCCGANCAAGCNTTATCTGACGGGCCTAATATGCTAAAACTCGATCTTCTTCCCNTACTTTTAGAACAGTTAGTAACTCTNGACCAGATCGTNCGAGGCAAAANACAAACAANANACTNTTAGAAAAAAGAGAAAAAATACACCGGAAGTATAAGATGGATCAAATAAAATTATTTATTGTGCCTACTCGCCTTAATACTTTACGTAACTCTTAATTACAAAGAGTAACATAGCCGTGATATCCCTAACACTTACATAATCCTAATATTCTAGGTGATATCCGTTTTGGTGTGAGAAAAAACCAACTTAAATATATACTCAATTTATTGTGGGAATAAAAACCTCCTAGGCGGTGGAGGAGTTCGGCTCCCTTGATAGGGAGCCGGAGAGAAAAACTTATTAGCTATCGATTTGGCACACCACGGATTGGGCCACTTGGAGGAAAACCCAATCCGTTGGAGGTGGTAGTGCCAGTTCGAATCTTCAATAATATATTAGCAATCCTTATGCCACTTGAGACCTCAATAGAAAAAAAACCATAAACCTTTACATTTAAATATATTTCCTGTTTTTTCTCTTTACCATCGCATGTCAAAACTCCCCCTATATGCCTCAATTTCTCCATATTTGCCGTCAACTTTTGCCTCAATACCTAGAAAACCACATGGTAATAGACTAAAAGAAATTATTTCCTAAAGGTTCAATGACCTCAATAATTAAAAATAATGCCAAAGAAAATATTGCTACTCTGCAAAAAAATTTAGCAACAAACGAATCTAAAAAAATATCTGCAGCTATGAGCTCTGAGGTTAATGAATTTTCAGGAGATACTAATAAAAAAACCACCGACCAACGCAACCAAAGGCTTTATGTTGTTGAGGTTTTGGTATAAAGAAATTTGTAAGGAAAAACAGATATTAAGCTGAACATAACAAGTCTGACAAAAAACGTGTCATTATCTTAGTTGCAACTTGGGTCTGATTGCGAAGCGATAAAGCATTTCTAATAGATCCTGGATGCCTTAAAACATACCATCCCGCTTTGAGAGTCGAAATTTCTCCATCACTTCCCAAAAACGAGGAACTATCTATAAGTTCCTGGTCTAACCTGTCAGAAATCACCCGCAAAGACAACAAGGGCACACCCTTTTCTCGAGCCATTTTTGCAATCGCTGAAGTTTCCATTTCCACAGCCTGAACACCATATTTTTTCCCCAGTTCGTGCTTGATCGCTGAGGTATGAATTACGGTATCCACAGTTAGCAGTCCACCGATAATCGTTTTGACTCCATTAGGAGAAGGGACGCCTATGGCACGATCAAACCAATCAGAATCGGGGGAATGTTTTTGACCTTTTATTTCTTCGATAATGGTATTGGCAATCACCAAGTCGCCAACATTGAGTCCAGGCTGAACCGCTCCTGCGTATCCGGTACTGATTAGAACTCTGGGCTGAAAACGATCAATAATTTGAAGGGTGGCATCCTTTGCCCTTTGCATGCCAACACCGGACCGAACGAGAATAATATTTTGTTTGCCCCACTTACCAGGCCAAGCAGAAGTTTTACCCAGACGTATATGATCGGAAATATTCATGGCCTGCTTGATGCCGGCAATTTCTTCTTTAACTGCTCCAAATATGGCAATATTATCATTCATAACAGCAAATTATAGCATTTCTCGGCCACGAGAAATATTTAACGGTCTTTCTATGAGTGTAAGGGAAATACTCTTATTCGGAATTTCAGAACCACAAAAAATTTTACTATTTGCTTCCCAACCGGGTGGGTGCTATGGTTTCGAATTTCCGATCTATTAATCATGATTAATTTTTAATTTATGGCAAAGCTGAAACTAAATATTCCGGTCAAAAGGGGCGACCGGATTGAACTGAATGTCGAAAGTCTCGCCTCCAGCGGCGATGGACTTTGCCGACATGATGGCTACACCCTATTCACACCAGGCGGATTGCCAGGAGACCGTATACTCGGAAAAGTAATTAAAATCACTCCGCGTTTTGGTGTGGTGGATATATTAAAAAGAATTGAACTATCGAAGAATCGTGTTAATCCACCCTGCCCGGTTTTTTTTAAATGTGGCGGCTGTAAATTTCAAGATCTAAGCTATGAAAAACAACTGGAGTTCAAGGTTCAGGTGGTTAAGGACAGCTTAAAACGCATTGCCCACATAGAAACCTCAGAAAACATTGAAATCATTCCCACTGACACCGAATATCAATATCGCAATAAAGGTAGTTTTGCGGTGACTGGAAAAGGAGGGAAACCTCAAATTGGTTTTTACGCAGAAGGCTCTCATAATGTGGCCGACTCGGCCACCTGTGACATTCTTTTGCCAAAGATTAATGAGACGAAAGAATGGCTTCGTCAGCTTATAGAAAAACACGATATTTCTATATACAACGAAAGCAATTATCGTGGGCTCCTGCGTGGATTAATCATTAGGCACTCCATATCTACAGGAGAGACCTTGGTCGGCCTAGTCACCTATAAAGGCAAATTTCCAAGAGGGTTTCTGACTGGGCTGACTAACGAGAATGATTTAAAGAAGCTCGGCATTGTCGGGCTGATTCAAAACGTGAATATGCAAAATACTAACGTGATCATGGGTCCTGAAAATCGAGTGTTATGGGGCAAAGACCGTTACAAAGAAAGTCTAGGCGGATTATCTTTCCACCTTTCCCTCGGGTCTTTTTTTCAAGTCCACTCAGAACAAGCGGAAAAACTTTATACATTAATCAGTCAATGGACGGAGGAAGGTCAAACTATAATCGATGCCTATAGTGGGTCGGGAGGCATCGCTCTTTGGCTAGCAAAGCAGGGTAGGAAAGTTATCGGAGTTGAAAAATTTGCACCGGCCATGGAAGACGCGCGACTGAGCTCTGAAAGCAATGGGCTATCGAACTGTCGTTTTCTGACTGGAACAGTAGAAGAACATGCACCTCTTTTGGATGAGGATATTCATACCTTCATAGTAGATCCCCCCCGTAAAGGTTGCTCAGAAGAAGTTATTAAAGCTTTAATAGATACCCAACCACAACAAATCATTTATGTTTCCTGCAACCCATCGACTCTGGCTCGTGACTTAGAGCGTCTCGATGGTTATCAAATTAAAGATATACGTTTAATCGATATGTTTCCCCAGACCCAACACGTAGAAACTGCCATCCGCCTAATTAAATTAGCCTAAGAGCCGACGACAATAAAGGATGTAGTATTCCTGAAAAAGTCTAATTCAGGTCATGAATCCAATGTTAGAAGTTTCGCAATTAACGGAGTTATGCAATTTAGAACTTAGCTTGCTTGGGAGTTCTGGGAAAAGGGATAACGTCGCGGATATTTTCCATTCCCGTGACGAACTGAACCAATCTTTCAAAACCCAGCCCGAAGCCTGCATGAGGTGCCGAACCAAATTTTCGCAAATCGAGATACCACCAGTAGTGTTCCGGGTCAAGGTCCTTGTCCCGCATGCGTTGCAACAACACATCATAATTTTCTTCTCTCTGGCTACCACCAATGATTTCACCAAGGTTAGGCAAAAGCACATCCATCGCTCGCACAGTCTCACCGTCCTCGTTAAGCTTCATATAAAACGATTTAATCTGCTCCGGGTAGTTGAAAACGATGATCGGTTTTTTGAAAACCTTTTCACTAAGATATCGCTCGTGTTCTGCCTGAAGAGCAAGACCCCACTCGACAGGATAAGTAAATTTCTCCGATGATTTTTGAAGTTGAGAGATAGCATCAGTATAAGTCAACCGCTCAAACTGCTTGCTAGTGATATTTCTCAGAGTATCGAGAATAGTATTATTTATCCGCTGGTTAAAAAACTCCATATCTTCTGCGCAATGTTCCATCACATCCGACAATAAATATTTAATAAAATCCTCCGCCAAATCCATATCATCATCAAGGTCATAAAAAGCCATCTCCGGTTCCACCATCCAAAACTCAGAAAGATGTCGGCTAGTATTAGAATTTTCGGCGCGAAAGGTGGGGCCAAACGTATAAATTTCTGAAAGAGCCATCGCATAGATTTCACCTTCTAATTGTCCACTAACGGTAAGAGAAGTTTTCTCGCTGAAAAAATCTTGAGAATAATCAATTTTCCCATTTATCGTCGGAGGATTGGAAAGATCAAGAGTGGTTACCTGAAACATTTCTCCTGCCCCTTCGCAATCACTCGTAGTTACGATAGGAGTATTCAAGTAGAGAAAACCTTTATCTTGAAAAAACTGGTGGATGGCAAACGCTAATCGATTGCGAACCCTCATGACTGCCCCGAAAGTATTGGTACGTGGGCGAAGGTGGGCAATCTCACGCAAAAACTCAAAGGAATGTCGTTTCTTTTGTAAAGGATATGTCTCCACAGGTGAGGGGCCATAAACTATGATTTCTATTGCTTGAATTTCTTTAGACTGACCTTTACCTTGGGACTGCACTAGGTTGCCCCTCACTGAAACGCAACTGCCAGTAGTCATATTGCTTTCAAGAGCAGAGTATTCTGGCAAAGTGTGTTCAGCCACTACCTGAATATTAGCAACACAGGAACCATCATTAATCTCCAAAAAGGAAAAACCTCCTTTTGAGTCGCGACGGGTCCTAACCCAACCCTTAACTATCACCTCACCTTCCTCACCTTGAAGAAGATCTTTAACTTTTGTACGTTTCATAAGCACGATTTACCCTAATTAGAACCAGCACTGGCAATAGCTCTTCTCATTGACAATAAAGGAGTTTTCAGATATTTTAAATGGTGTATCAGAAGTTAGCAATGATTTTACTCGGCGTTCCAAGTGAATTAGTTCAGAAAAACCTATACCGCCCATATTTCGTGTTTATTCTAGGAAATTTACTCAGTGCAAGCGCACAGGTTCTAAGCATAGTTCTAAATCTGTATATGTGGGTTATCATCATCCGAGCTCTGTTAACCTGGGTAAACCCTGACCCGTATAACCCCATTGTTCAGTTTTTATACAGTATCACAGAACCCGTACTGCATCGAGTGCGACAATTAATTCCGATGTCCGGAATAGGAATTGACTTTTCACCAATTATTGTCCTTCTCGGAATTGTTTTCATTGAAGAGTTCGTAGTTAATTCACTCGCCACCCTTGCAATGCAACTGCAGTGATCTATTATGCGCCTTACTTATCTTGACATTTTAGAACAATGTTTCCATGACAAGTTTCGTGGTTATAACAAACAGGAAGTTGACACATTTCTCCATCTTGTAGCCGATGATTTCAAGTCCATCACCGAAGACCTGAAAGAAAAAGATCGTCAGATTGATTCTAAAAATGAAGAAATTAAAACACTCAAAAAGAATCAGGAAGAACTTTCTCAACAAGAATCCGAAATAAAAAACTCTTCTAATGTGGAAGAAGAATTGCGGTCACTTAGGAAAGAACTGGAAGAAAAAAACCTGCAAATTCAGCAGATGAAAAAATCTGGCGCAGATCAATCAAATGGTAATGGTGCGTTTTCTCAACTGACTCCTGAGATGTTGAAGGCAAAAGCAAAAAAAATCATTAATACAGCAAAACAACATGCTGAACAACATAAAGCAAGCGCAGCGAAAGAGTTGGGTTCCCTACAAATAGATATCCAAAAACTGAAGCAACAGAAACAACAACTGACAGATAACATTAGAACGACCGCACTAGAACATTTAAATAAATATAAAGCAGGAACCCAAAACGGCAATGCCGGAAACGCACCTCAGGATTAGTCCTTACAAAAGCGGGATCCGGTTTTCAGCCGTCATTCAGCCTAGGTCATCCCAAAATGAAGTTTCAGGGATTCACAATAACTCCTTAAAAATTCGACTGACCTCACCACCGGTCGACGGAGCTGCAAATAAAGCCTGCATCAATTTCCTATCTAAGTGGCTGGATGTGAATCGCTCTAAAGTTCGTATCGTCGCGGGACTCAGCAATAAGAATAAAACCATTGAAATTGATGGAATGAATGAATCCATTTTTCGAAACAAATTAATCACTAAAATCCCCAACCTTTTTAAAGAAAACAATTCATGATCAAAACCATAGAGTATGTAGACGGCGTAGTCAGAATGATTGACCAAACGCGCCTTCCCTTGGAAAAAGTTTTTGTAAACTGTAAAACTATCGAAGATGTTGGGCAAGCCATTAAAACTATGATCATACGAGGGGCACCTGCAATCGGTGTTGCAGCAGCCTTAGGAGTCAGTCTAGGAGCGGATACGATCGAGGCTTCCAGCTTTGATGAGTTTTATAGCACTATGGAAAAACAATGTGACCAGCTTGGTAAATCTCGACCCACGGCTGTGAATCTCGCATGGGCCATCAATAGAATGAAACAACTTGCCAAGGACTCAAAAAACCTTCCTATCTCCGAGCTCAAGGCCCGACTTAAAGAAGAAGCGCTCACCATTCTGACTGAAGATGTCAGCATCAACAAAGCAATGGGGCAATACGGACAGACTCTTGTTAAAAACGAGAATGTAATTTTAACTCATTGCAACGCTGGAGCCTTAGCAACAGCTGGTTTTGGCACTGCGTTGGGTGTAATTCGTGCATCCATGAACGCTGGAAAAAATATACGTGTATTGGCTAACGAAACTAGACCTTTTCTACAAGGGGCGAGGTTGACTGCTTGGGAACTCAAGGAAGATAATATTCCAGTCAAACTGATCACAGATAGCATGTGTGGTTTCTTTATGAAGAATAAAAAGGTAGATCTAGTCGTTGTTGGAGCCGACCGCATTGCAGCAAATGGAGATATCGCCAATAAAATAGGAACTTATATGGTTGCGGTGCTGGCTAAGGAAAACAACATCCCGTTTTATGTTGCCGCGCCAGTTTCGACCTTAGACCTTTCTCTAGCATCCGGTGATGAAATACCTATAGAAGAGCGCTCTGCCGAAGAAGTAGTAAATATCAACAAAATAAGAGTTGCACCCGAGGGCATTGAGGTGGCACATCCTGCGTTCGACATCACCCCCAACAAACTGGTCACAGCTATCATCACAGAAGAAGGAATCGCTTACCCTCCCTTTATCGACTCGCTAAAGACAATGGCGCAAAAAAAATGAGGGCCATGATCTTAGCAGCCGGTTTCGGAGCTCGGCTAAAACCTCTTACACTGAGGCTTCCCAAGCCAATGTTCCCTGTCTTAAACCAACCCCTTCTGGAACACACGTTAAATTTTTTAAGTTCTCAGGGTATTCAAGATATCATCATCAATGTACATCACCTTCCCAAAAAAATTGTAGAACATTTTGGCGATGGGTCCGACTACGGAGTACGTCTAGTATTTTCCATAGAAGAAAAAATTCTAGGAACCGCTGGTGGGCTCAAGAAAGCGGAAGAGTTTCTTCAAAAAGAAACATTTCTGGTAATGAACAGCGATGTACTTGCAGACATTAATCTTGCTAACATTTTAAAGTTCCATAAAGAAAAAAACGCGTATCTAACACTGGTGGTTCGACAGGACGCCAACCCCGAAAAATATAAGCCAATACAATTGGCCGATGACGGGCGTATCACACGATTTGTTGACGCGTCTTTCAATCATCCTTTCCAAACCACACAGCGAGTCATGTTCACCGGAATTCAGATCATGGAACCTGAAATATTTTCCCGCATACCAAAGGATAAGTTCTTTGGTACGACCGAAGATGTATTTCCTTCATTGGTTGATGAGGGACTTCCCGTTTATGGAACCCTACATGAAAAATACTGGATCGATATCGGTACGCGCGAAACTTATATTCAGGCACAGGCCGATGCACTTGAAGGAAAGTTAATACTACAAACCAAATCATCCATTAATGCCGAAGGGCCTCTGATTGTGCCACCGGTCCATATTGGAAAAGATTGCGAAATCTCTAATGACGCTCAGGTAGGACCACATGCAGTGCTAGGAAACGGTTGCCGTTTAAGGTCAGGTGCAATGGTAGAAAATTCTATTCTCTGGGAAGGAGTCACCATCGGCTCAGGAGCCACCGTAAAAAACTCTATTATCGGCAAAGGAGTTGCCATAGAAAATAGTAAGCAGGTAGTGGGTCTGTCCCTTTAAGATGAGTTGATTGAACTGCTAAATAAAGATTAAAGTTGGCGCCGATGAAAAAGAATTTTTCACCGGCTCCAACTCTTAAGCCTTTACTTACAAAAGTTTGTGGTTACTAAGGGTCATCGTCGAAACACAAACTGTACCTTCTTCGCAGTTGATGATGCGACGTAGCTCAGGAAGGTCCGCCTCACCGACTCTTGTGTACTCATCCGTGTAGCTTTCCACATCTTTTAAGCCTTTAGTTTCGGGATTAAAATAGAACACAGAGTATTTATGAGTGAGAAATTTACCATCCTGGTTTTTTTGGCTTTCTTCAATATTGATAGAAAAAGACATGCGAGGTGTCTGCCGATTGATCTGCTGGATTCTTCCATCTTTGATGCGGTAGAAAGAACTCATGCCATCCCCACCCATTACGAGTTTACGTCCTAGTGGATGTGTGCCCTCATCCCCAAAGTTAAGCTTGTATTTACCGTCTGACTCATCAAAAGAACGTGGCCCTCGATGCATGGCAATAGAAGCCAGGTTTTCCTTAAGAAAGCCTTTGGCTTTTTCTTCGCTAATATCGGTTTCAATTTCCTTCGGACTTTTAACTGTTACCGTGCCCTTATGCTCAACACCATTTATATTAGCCGTTGCATCTGCGGTNAAACCGCCAAATCCTGCTGGCCATCGAGCAGTATTGGAAAATACTTCCTGCATTACAGTCCGAGCTGAGGCATCGTCTTCCAATGTGGTTTCGACATCTTTTTCTTTTGTATAAGTTGCCATACAAACTCTCCTTAAAATCTAAAGAGCCCAGTTCAAAACCACAAACCAGACGCTGTTTATAATATTACTGAAAATATATTTAAGTATAACCTATTTTACNGCAACGCTAATATCTGGAATGCCCTTTTTTTGCAAAATTCCCATGACCTGGATAACATCTCCGTATGGAAGAGATTTGTCAGCACGAATAATTGCGGTTGGTTTTTTATCTTTCAGTTCCATTTTAGCAAGAGTTGTTTCCAGCCCTAAAAGNGTTACTGGTTTACCACTAAGAAAAATTTTCTTATCTTTCAACATCTCAACTTCCAANGTTTTANCACTTTCATCTAGGGTAGAAGACTTGGAGGTTGGAAGATTAATATCCATCTTNCGGCTGAAGTCTACAAACACCGTGGACACCATGAAGAAAATAATCAGCAAGAACACGACATCAATCATNGGGGTCATGTCCAACGAAAAATTATCTTCCTCTTCTCTTCTAAATCGCATGGAGAATGCCTTTTAAACAGAAAGGGGATCAACCAACATTTGGTGCCCTTTTTGGTCTTTCGCTAGACTGTGATTTTACAGGTTTAGCCTTGCGCATGCCATCGTAGGAGAGTTCTTCAATAAGTTGAAATGAAATTTCCTCCATTTCAAAAACATAGCGATCAATTTTCCCTCGAAAATAATGATACAGGGCCAAGGCCGGGATGCCAACTACCATTCCAGCGGCAGTTGTAATCAATGCTTCCGATATACCACTGGCTACAAGACCTGGGTTTCCCGTGCCACTCATAGAAATCACATTGAAGGCTTTGATCATTCCAAATACAGTCCCCAAAAGACCCATCATAGGAGTGATATTTGCCACCGCTCCCAAAACACGAAGATTAGAATTCATTAAAGAAGCTTCATGCTGACCTGCNCCTTCAATTGCTCTTTCAATTTCATCGAGCTTACCCCCAACTCGCAATAGTCCGACTTTTAAAACTCGTGAAAGAGAATTGTCGAAAGAGTTACATAACTGAAGAGTTTTTTGTGGATCCTGCCAATCCCATTGGCTTCGGACATTTTGGAGAAAGTCCGAGTTGACAATATTTTTTCTTCTCAAACTATAAAGACGCTCTATGCCAATCCCCAACATAAGGACAGAACTGAAAAGAATCGGATACATCATGACTCCACCTTTCTCAAAAAGAGAGAGCAGTTCCCATGAATTTACGGAGCCCGGGTCTGCAGCAAACGCAAGTCCAGGGAATCCCAATAAATTTAATAGTACAATTTTTATAGTTTGTTGCATGATAATTGCTATTTCCAGAAAAAGTTGCCTGCAGTAAATGGAGGAGAATACCGTTAAAGTTATATCATGAAGTTTTCTGGGTAAGCAAGGTGCTTTAAAGGCCGCCAAGCTGATTAAACTCTTTAAACACAAGGATTATTAGTATATATTCAAAAACAACCTTTAATCATTAAGGGGTATTAATGTCGTTATTTAGCCTTCCCTCAAAATTTGTATATTTTTTCACCTTTGTTTCCTTACTTATATTTTCTTACGGGTGTTCTACCACAAAAAATGAAAAAAACTACTCCGCAAACCAATTATTGAGACAAAGCAAGAAACTTTCAAAAAATGACGAACCTGAAAAAGCGAAGACCAAAATTCAGAAATTGATGGAAANTTATCCCGACAGCAAAGAGCGGGTCGCGGCCACCATGTTACTTGCAGATATTCATTTTAAACAAGAAGAATACGAAGAAGCAATATTTCACTACCAGAAATTTACTGAACTCTATCCTGCTCATCGTTTTGTCGACCGTGCACATTTTTACCAAGCCATGTCAAATTTTCAACTTACGGACCTGGCTTCCCGAGACTTAACTCCTGTCAATTCTGCATTGGAAGGCTTTCAAGAATTCATAAAGACTTTTCCTAAAAGCTCCTATTCTAAATCGGCAAAATTAAAAATTACCCAGTGTCTGAATATTCTGGCGCAAAACATATTTGAAATCGGAAAGTTTTATTACCGGACCGGTTCTTATCAGTCAGCAATTAAAAGGTTCAACAATTTAAAATTAGAATACCCTAACCACCCTCATATACTTGAAACAGATTTTCTTTTGGGCGAATCCTATTATCGAGAACAAAACTTTTCTGAAGCCAGCGCTTACTATAAAAATGTTATCAAGAGCTCTCCTAAAAGTAAGTTCGCAAAAGAAGCACGGCTTCGCCTTAAAGCTTTGCNCTAAACANAAAAAATTATGCCAAAAACTACCAAGCCGATAAAAATAAAGCGNTCTTCNCCGGCNGTNAAAAAANGCACTAACCATGACCCGCTCACCCAATACATGGAAGANATCAGTAAGATCAGAATTCTCACCCGAGAAGAAGAAATCAAGTTGGCAGAATCTATAAAAGCTGGTGACCCAAAAGCCATCCAGGAAATGGTNCGCAGAAATTTAAAATATGTCGTGACTGTAGCTAATAAATATCGAGGCCTTGGCATTTCTTTTCAGGATTTAATTGAAGAAGGAAATATTGGNTTGATTCAGGCTGCGAAACGCTTTGATGTTTCCAGGAACGTGAAGTTCATCACCTATGCAGTATGGTGGATCAAACAGGCTATCATGCATTCTCTCGCAGAGCAGTCCGGAGCGGTCAAGCTCCCTGTCAAGCAGGCCGGTAAAGTACTTAAAATCAATAGAAGAAGCCAACAGTTGGTGCAAGATCTGGAACGCGAACCGAGCCAATCTGAATTAGCAAAAAGCCTGGGGTATAGAGATGAAGAGGTCAATTCCATAATGCGTGCGTACCGGAGCCATCTTTCACTAGACTCGCCTTTGAAGGATAGTGAAGATACCCTCTACTTAGACCTTCTAGAAAGCGAAGACTCCATTCCATATGACGACCAGCTCATGCAGGCATCTCTCAATACAAAAGTAGATCAGCTATTAGAAGACCTCTCAGAGAAGGAAACACTGATCCTCAAAATGCGCTTCGGTTTTTTTGGTGAAGTAAAAACCTTAGAAGAAATAGGCAAAGATATAGGTCTTTCCCGCGAACGGGTCCGACAAATTGAGAAAAGGGCAAAATTAAAACTAAAACCCAAGTTGCAAAGCGAGTGCTGGGTCGACGAGACGGATTAACCTCTTAATTATGCTAACTGACGTTTTAGTCATATGTATCATCTCCTANCTGATAGGCTCGATTCCTTGTGGGGTTTTGCTGGCTCAAATGCAGAACCTAGACATACGTGAACATGGTAGTGGCAATATTGGTGCTACTAACGTAGCAAGAGTACTCGGTAAAAAGGCTGGACTGCTGACCCTTTTAGGGGACGTAATAAAAGGACTCATCGTTGTATTTGGTGCGGGAGCACTTTACAAAACACCAATGCTAATCTCCATAGCCGGACTTATGGTTTTTCTTGGCCACCTCTACTCTATTTTTTTGAAATTCAAGGGTGGTAAAGGCGTTGCAACCAGTCTAGGTCTATTTTCATATGTAATGCCCTGGGCGACTCTTTGCGCAGTCGGGGTGTTTTCTGTCTGCCTATGGATTTGGGGCTATGTTTCTATAGGTTCAATCATGGCAGCAATCTCCCTCCCCCTGTTCGCTATTTTTCTTAAGCTGCCACTTCCCTATATCTACCTTGCCTTCATTGTAGGTTTGTTCACCTTACAAAGGCATTACGGTAACATTCTTCGACTGATAGCAGGAACCGAGGCAAAGTTCTTAAAAAAATAGAGTTTGACAATCTCTGTTGAAGAAATATAATTGTTCTCGAGTATTCCATCTCAGACAAAAGTAGATGCGGGAGTAACTCAGTGGTAGAGTGCAACCTTGCCAAGGTTGAAGTCGAGGGTTCGAACCCCTTCTCCCGCTCCATTTTTCCCTAACTACACCAAATAANGGCGCCGTCGCCAAGTGGTAAGGCAGAGGTCTGCAAAATCTCCATCGGCGGTTCGAATCCGCCCGGCGCCTCCATATTCCTTTATCTCCNGACCTGAAAGANTCATCTATCCAGAAGACTTAACCAGAGATTAGTGCTTCNACAAATTTTTCGGGAATAAACTCCTGCAAATCTTCTGGTCCCTCACCCACACCTACAAATCGAATTGGAAGTTCCAGTTCTTTAGTCATATTGAAAAGAACCCCNCCCTTTCCTGTTCCATCTAATTTTGTCATTATCAACCCATCTACTTCCAGTGCCTCATTAAACAATCGCGCCTGTGAAATACTGTTCTGTCCAATGGTCCCATCCAGAACTAGCAAGGTTTCATGAGGGGCATCCGGTAAAACTTTTCCTATCACCCGTTTAATTTTTTTCAATTCTTCCATTAGGTTGATATTAGTTTGCAAACGTCCCGCTGTATCAATAATAACTATATCCATATTATTAGTTATCCCGGCCTGAACCGCATCGTAAGCAACCGCTGAAGGATCAGCACCACTCTTTTGAGTAACGCAGGGGATGTCCGATCGCTCCGCCCAAAGCTGCAACTGCTCAATAGCTGCCGCTCGAAATGTATCCCCGGCTGCCAGTAAAACTTTTTTGCCTTCCTGCTTCCATTTCCGGGCCAACTTTCCAATTGTGGTTGTCTTTCCCGAACCATTCACTCCAACAACNAGTATCACAAANGGCCGATTTCCTGAAAGTACCAAAGGGTTATGATTTTGCGAAAGAACCTGTATCATTCGCTGTTTTAATTGTTCTAGAACTTCCTTATTTTCACGAATCCGGTTCTGGGAAACTTCGCTCTTTAAGTCTTCCAGAATATATGAGGTGGCTTGCATGCCAACATCGGCAATGAGAAGNGTTTCTTCAAGTTCTTCAAGTAGCTCCGGTCCAACTTTTGCCTTGCCATGAACAATGTTGTCAAAACCCCCTGCAAGACTCGATCGGGTTTTTGCTAACCCAGATTTTAGCCGGGAGAAAAACCCAGATTCAGGGTCATTGCCTGTCGCTGATTCATCAGCCATTCTATTCTCCTTAAGGGAATTACTAACTTATAACGTCTAAATGGAAGGAGCCGAAAATCTCTCAGCAACTAGCAATATTATTACTGCAGTTACNTTTTTCTCGGCTTAATGGAGTTTTTGCTCATTTTCTCCCACGCTAATGGGTTGTTATATTTACAAGTCCACCAACTCTTGTCAAGGCGAATCCCAATATACCAAACCACTTCTTTCAAGCTGATATACCTCATCANAAATTAAACAGAGGAACNCCTGCAAAACCTTTATTGTTAAAGTTTTAATTGATTTCATCCGTTATGAGCTTTAGACTCTTTTCGTCAGGTGTCCCCATTTCCGGTTCCGGGAAAAGAGTCTGTACCATCATGAATATAATAAAAATATCGCGCGCCCTGTAGAGGAAATCTATGAAAGTAGCCGTTTGTAATTCTGTTGGAATTGATGCTGATGGNTATGCCATGATCCACTCCCCTAGTCGGTGGACAAATAGTACCAAAGACCACAATATNTTTACTTATTATCCATGGCAGTTAGCCTATTGTTCTTCNATCCTGAAACGGGATACCGANCACGAAGTTAAGTTNTTTGATGGTTGCCTAGAGAAATGGGACCATGATGCATTNGTAGAAAAAGTCTCAGAATTCGGNCCGGATTACCTGATCATGGACTGCGCNACACGCACCATNGACGCAGATAGTNGCTTCGGTAAGGAAGTCAAGAAAAGGTTCGGAACAAAACTGATTTTCTGTGGGCCTCACCCCACAACTTTTCCGGAAGAGGTAAGCGAATACGCCGACCATGTTGTCTTGCGAGAATATGAAATGGTTGTGCTTGATATCCTTCAAGGCAAGCCTCTTGATTCCATTATGGGACTCTGGCCCAATACCAACATTAGGCCACCGCTGGATGTAAACAATTTACCGCTTCCTGAGGATGACGACGTATCTCGACTGCATTATGGAATGCCCGGCGAGCCTTCAAGTGAATACCTGGAAATCCAAGCATATGCATCAAGAGGCTGTCCATTGTCTTGCACCTTCTGTGTATGTGGAAACATTTCCTACCAACGTCCAAACTGGCGCCCTAGAAATCCGGAAAATGTGGTCTACGAATTACAGACCTTGCGTGCCAGATACCCTCATTTGGAAGGAATCTTTTTTGACGAAGAGGTTCATAACGGCAGCAAAAAATATATTCTTGAACTGACCAAGGCTATNCGCGACAACGGACTCGACGACCTTAAATATGACGTCATGTGTGGTCANTGGCCNATGGATGAAGAAGTTCTCGACAATATGAAAAGTGCCGGCTATTACATGGTTNGACTCGGAATAGAAACTGCCGGTGAACACGCAGCGAAGGGAATGGAACTGCAAAAAAAATTCAATGTTCCCAAGCTTAAACAACTCATGAAACANGGCACCAATATCGGTCTGAAATTCTATGGGACCTTCACCTTCGGAGGCGAAGGCTCCACTGATGATTGCGACAAAAAGACTCTCGATCTCATTCATGAACTTCTTGATCGTGGCTTGTTATGGCGCTTCCANCTTTCTATTAGCACTCCACAACCGGGGACCCCGTTCTTCAATCGCATGAAAGAACAAGGTTATCTTCAGGATATGGACTGGAAGCATTTTGATGGAGGAAATCATGTCGTGGTCAACCGCCCTGAATACCCGGCNGATAAAATCATGGCCAATTTNAGAGCTGCTGAAAAACTCTATGAGATAGGCTTCAACCAACGCTATAACGCCACAGCCAAAGATAACTTTAAAAACCTTGAGCTTAACTCCAATGGAGAGATTCTTCTTTTTCGAAGTTCTCGAATGAAACAGGTACACGATGTTGTGGACTCCATCCACAACCAGTTCAAGAGACANGTAACNGTTCTTGCGCAACCCGGCGTCGAACAGGAACTGAAGAAAAATCCGAACGTCAGTGAAGTACTACTTTATGGCGACTCGCATTTCAATCAGGCAACNTTTCCCGAAAGCTTAATGGGNCAACTAAAAAAGAAATCGTTTTCGTTGGGTGTAATTCCCTTTAATAATATTTCCGGTAACGGCTATTCCGAGGTCAAGGCCATCGCGAAACGTTCTGGAATCAAAAAACTGGTCGCCGTCAATGTCGAAGGTAAAGTCTTTGACTTGGAAAACCCTGGCGACTTTGGCCGGGCCCATATTCCTGGATAATTTATGAAAGAGAACCAAGTTAATATTCTGGTTATTCGGTCTGCCACACGAATTCTAAATCAGACCCTACTTTCTCTTAGAGCAGAGTTCCCGGACTGCCGGATTACTGTTCTGGCACCGCAATCGGCTGGAGAGGCCGTCGCACAAGATCCTCTAGTGGACGAGGTGCTCACTCTTCCAGATCAACGCAGAATGAGTGTCTCTAGCTACGGCAAATCAAATATTGTTCGCCTCCAAGAAAAGAAGTTTGATCTTGCGGTCTCCCTTTANAATATCGACCATGGGCTCGGTTACGCTAATATCGATCGCTTAGCCTTTGCAACCAAAGCAAAAGAAGTTCGCGGTTATAACCCAAAGGGCACCTTCNTAAAACTAGACTCAGCCAAGGTGACACGCAAATCTATCCAAGAGAAGACTACTTTTTTCTGGCTAGGAATAAACTATGCTGCCACAGCGCTTATGTTTTTAATCATTACTTTTGTATTGATAGGAGAATGGTGCGTTCGCAAACTGCTCGGTAAAAAAGTTGTGTCTCCCAAGCCTTATGAATCGCCGAAGCAGGAATCTAATAAGCTTGTCACTCATGCCTAACAAAACTATGAATATCATTGTCGCCAACTCTGTAGGGATCGACCGGGATGGGTATCACATGGTCCATGTGCCTTCACGTTGGTCTNTAGGTGTGAAGAACTTCACCAACTGCGGGTATTATCCCTGGGAACTGGCCTATACCTCNTCCCTATTAAAACGAGAAACCAACCATCACGTAAAATTTATGGATGGTGTGCTTAATGGGTGGGATTTTGAAACCTATTTTAAACATGCGAGCGCAGAAAAACCNGACTGGCTTATCATGGAAAGTTCGACACGTACAATTCGTGAAGACTTGCGGCTGGCTTCCGCACTTAAGGAAACTTTTGGGACAAAACTGATTTTCACTGGACAACATCCGATGGCTCACCCAGACGATGTCCAGAAAATAGCAGACCACGTTTGTATCGGTGAATATGAGTTCGCAGTCCTCAGCCTAATCGAAGGAAAAGATCCCAGAAAACTTTCTGGCGTTCATCCAAATACCAGAGGCGAACTGATCGATATCAATGCTTTACCTTTTCCCGAAGATGATGATGTCAGTCGNATCGATTACCATGAACCTAATTGCCGTTATAAGCAGATTCAAATGTACGGATCAAGAGGCTGCCCGCGCCGTTGCAATTTCTGCGCTGCGGCCACGCTCTACTACGATGAATTA
>PAJA01000039.1 GCA_002705185.1 Nitrospina sp.
CTACAACTAAGTCGGAAGATTGCATGCAATGTCATATTCAGGCAGTGGAGAAAGTACCCATCATGCCTCATCGCCCGATGGGCAATTGCTTCATGTGCCACACTCTCACAGAAGAAAAGTAACTATTCAAGTTAAATAAATGGAAAAATTATAGGTGTGACAACTCTGGTTTACCTACGGGATAAACATTAAAGCCAATTTTGTAAAGAGCTTGGTGATCGAGACAATTTCTTCCATCAAAAATAAAAGCAGGTTTTTCCATCTTTTCAAAAATTTTCCTATAATCAAGTTTCTTATATGAAGACCATTCAGTAATCAATGCAATAGCATGGACACCTTCAACTGCTTTATAAGGATCTTCAATAAACTCTTTCTTCCCTTCAATTGACTGAAGGTCATTTCTAGCATTATCAAGTGCATAAGGGTCGGTAATTTTCAGGCAGGCTTTTTCTTCAAGAAGTCTTTTGCAGATATAAATAGCCGGGGCATCGCGAGTATCTCCAGTATCCGGTTTAAATGCAAAACCAAAAACCGCCATTTTTTTTCCGACCAGTGTATTGAACATAGCTTGCAATATACGCTTAACATATCTTTCCATCTGATAATCATTGATAGAAACAACTTGTTCCCAGAAAGCTGCAACCTCATTCAATTGGTAATACTCGCATAAGTAGACCAGGTTTAAAATGTCCTTGCGAAAACAAGAACCACCAAACCCTGGGCCAGCATTTAAAAATTTGGACCCTATTCGGGAATCCATGCCGATTGCTCGGGAAACCTCTGTCACATCAGCCTCTGTTGCCTCGCATAGGGAAGCAATAGTATTTATGGAAGAGATTCTCTGAGCCAAAACAGCATTAGCCACCAGTTTTGAAAGCTCGCTACTCCAAAGATTAGTGGTGATCAAACGTTCTTTTGGAACCCAATGGAGGTATATATCCATTAAAATATCACGGGCAGCAAGTCCTGATACCGTATCTCTTGAGCCAATTAAAATTCTGTCAGGGTTTTCCATATCACTGACTCCAGTCCCTTCAGCCATAAACTCAGGGTTAGATAGAATTTCAAACTCCACAGAATTATCACCAGAGTGAAGAATCGTCGCCAAGGCCTCTGCTGCACGAACAGGAAGCGTACTTTTCTCAACAACAATTTTGTTAGTTTTTGAGTTATTCTTTATACGCCTCGCGGTTTGCTCAATAAACTGAAGGTCTACAGCTTTTCCCGCCCCTTCACCGAACATTTTTGTTGGAGTATTTACGCTAACAAAAATGATATCTGCTTCATTTATACCCAGGTCAATTTCTGTAGAAAAAAACAAGTTTTTACCACGAACACTTAAAACCCGCTCAAGTAACCCCGGCTCAAAAATTGGAAGCTTGTCAGAATTCCAAGCATCGATTCTTTCCTTAGAAATATCAACGACTGTTACCTTATAGTCAGGACATTTATTGGCGATGATGGTCATTGTCGGTCCTCCGACATAACCAGCTCCGATACATAAAATATTTTTTTTGAATTTTTTAGATGTCATTAAGAACTTCTCGGCAAGTAGGAACTTAGGCTTGAAGAAAAAAATGCCTGGCCCCGAACGGACCAGGCATTTTTACTTAAGAATCAAGAAAAATTACTTTTTATAGTTAAAAGTCTTTTTCTTACTGTTATAGGGTTTTGTACCTTTGACAAACTTTAACTTACCTTTGTCATTAATCTTAAAGTCTTCTATAAGTAGTGGGGTTTTCTCTGTCTGGCCAGTTTCTTTAGCTCGATCCTCAACTTTCTCAAGCTTCTGGTCAGCATTATCCTCACTCCAGTAATCTTTTATTTTATGAACTTTAAGCTTTCTCTCTTCATAGTTGAACTTATATTTATCGTGAACCTCCGGTTTAAAGGGAGTGTTCTTATGTGTATGACAGCGGGTGCAAACATTTGCATAATCCCACCTTTGACCATATTTCTCTGTTTCTACTTTAGTAAAGTTTCCTTTAGAGGATTTCATCACAGCACGAAATTGTGAGCCTCCTGCCACCGAATGACACATTTCACAACCTACCTGCTCTTTATTTGGCTCATCTGGATCTATTTTGGAGGCTGTGTCTTTACCTTTCTTATTTTTGCTTCCTGCAGGTTTGAACCCTCCTTTTTGACGATAGCCGGTCGTGTGACACCTTAAACAAAGTGGAGTAGTTGTATAATCTTTTTCGGGATCAAGTTTAACTCTTACTTTTGCCTCCTTACGTTCTCCTGGCTTTAACAAATTATAAGTACCACCGTGGGGAGACTTTGTCCAAGCTTGATAATAAGGGTCATGGCAACTTCCATTACATTTTACAGCCCCAACATATTTTGGTTTTTTTCTCATATCCTTGACCGCTTTTAGCCGTTTTTTGGGCTTGACTTCCCACTTATCAAACATTGCATTTTCAGCTTCGGTCAAAACAATTTTCTTTTTCTTCTTTTTTTTAGCATCGGCCTCAATACCTGTTCCAAATACCAAGATTAAGGAAACTAAAATCAAGCTAACAAATTTCACCATTCTTAACATTTTCAACTCCATTTTCTCCAAAATCGTCCAAGTATTGGATGCTATGTTTACTTAATTTTTTGACAGTGGAAGGATATAATAAATCCTTTATCGGGTCAATAGGCATATATGTATACTAATAACAGGTAAAAACCCGAAAATAAGGTATCAAGAATTCTGGACGGCTTACCAATCACTTGCTATATTCGCTATTATTACTTGAATCGGTATGTTCTTGAGATAAACCCTCAGAATTAGTCTATTAACTATCTAAGAAGGCCTTTTTTGAAGTATAACCTCTCCCATTATGACTTTGATTTACCAAGTGAATTGATCGCCCAAAAACCCAGCCAGCGTCGAGGCCAGTCTCGTTTAATGGTAGTAAACAGAGAAAAACAAACTCTTACGCACGATACATTTATTAACTTAGAAAATTATCTCAATAATTGTCCTCTGATGATTTTTAATAATACGCGCGTCATCCCGGCAAAGCTCTTGGGTTATCTAAATTCCAAGCAAATAGAAATCTTGCTAATTCGTGAGCTTAATTCAGAGTTATGGGAAGTTATGATACAGGGGTTGAACAGGTTAAAACCCGGAGCTATTTTCAAGTTTGGTAATAAAGGTTTGAGTGCAGAGTTCATCGGACGGCAGGGTGCCAGAGCTCACTTACGATTCTCTTCATCAGAAGGTCTTAAATCTCATTTACATGAAAGTGGGCGTATGCCACTACCACCTTACATACACAGACCCGTAGATACAAACTCACAAACTCTAAAACTTGATAAAAAACGCTATCAAACTGTTTTTGCTTCCAATACAGGCGCCATTGCTGCTCCGACAGCAGGGTTACATTTTACTCGATCTCACTTGGCAAGCTTAAGAAAAAAAAAGATTAATACCGCCAACCTGACATTACATGTAGGGCCGGGAACTTTTGTTCCCATACGTATAGAAAATTTTATCAATCATGAAATGGAAGAAGAGTACTTTGAGCTTTCTCCAGTCAACTGGAATAAAATAACTTTAGCAAAAAAGCAGGGACAAAATATCTTAGCGGTTGGAACAACATCAACGCGAGTCTTAGAGACACAGGCATTTGATGGGGTGATTCGGAAAAGAGTATCCGGTTGGTGCAACTGTTTTATTTATCCTGGATGGGAGTTCAGGAATGTCGATCATCTGCTAACCAATTTTCACCTTCCCAAATCAACACTATTCCTATTAATATGTGCCTTTATGGGTGAACAGTTAGCTAAAAAAGCCTACACGGAGGCTGTAACTCAAAGATATCGCTTTTTTAGTTATGGTGATGCAATGCTAATTATTTGAAAATAAGACCTTTAGCCAATATTTTATCAAGTCGTACCTTCATCTACCACTTGCTTGAAAAGCTTACCTGATTTAAATCGAACTACCTTCCTTGCTGAAATTTCTGCCTCTTCACCCGTTTTAGGGTTTCTGCCAATACGCTTGGTTTTTGCACGGACCTGGAATGTTCCAAATCGACGCAAGATAACCGGTTCTCCATGACCGAGTGATTCTTTAATTAATTCAATTACTGTTTCCACAGCTTCTTCAGCCTTGGCTCTCGACAAACTGGCACGAGATGAGACTTGATTAATGATATCTTGCTTGGTCATACTTCCTCCTAAAAAAACAAACTAATGATATTTAAAAAAATAAATTGATCAAAAAATATTAATTTTTATAGTCACACATCGATAGAAACTTTCTATAAAAAAAGAAAGGACGTTGAGTTGTAAACTAAATTCTTATCTGTTTAGAAAATCGTCTTATGTTTGTTTCGGTGTTTTTACTTTATCACTTAAATTAAAAATATCAATAATTAATTCAAGAATTTAGCAGGATTTTCCCGCCAAGAAGATTTTCAAAAATTCATACTTGACAAGATCTCAGCGAAAACAAAAAAAAGAGTCTAACTAACCCTTTCTTTAAAAAGAGTTATATAAATACCGTATCAAAAGGGAGAATCAATCAGAAAACAAAAAAATAATGACTATGGGAGAGAGGATAAATATTTTTGCGTTGGAACAATATGATATACCTGATCGCCAGGTTTAATCAGGTTTAATTTTTCGCGGGCAATTTTTTCTATTTCGTAGGGGTCGGATTTTAAACCAGCAATTTCTAACCTAAGCTTTTCATTCTTATTCCTTAAGTTTTCATTTTCTTGCTTTATTTCAAATTGGTCTTGTTCCAATTGATAGGCATTTAAAATGCCATTCTCGTGAAAAATTGCCATCAAGACTAGTAGCAAAAAAAAACCAAGGCTCAACAAAAATATTTTATGATATCGTGAACGTTTAGGCATAAAATCTATCTATTATCTAAATAACAATATTAAATCGAGGCTGCTAAGTAAGGTTAAAAAAAACATCTCTTCCTCGATAAATTGCTGTATTACCCAGAATTTCCTCTATGCGTAAGAGTTGGTTGTATTTGGCCGTACGGTCGGTGCGACACAACGATCCTGTTTTGATTTGTCCTGCATTCACAGCCACAGCAATATCCGCAATACTGGTATCTTCAGTCTCTCCTGAACGATGCGATATAACATTAGTATATCCGGCTCTTTTAGCCATCTCAACAGCATCCAAGGTTTCTGTAAGAGTACCTATCTGATTAACTTTTATCAAGATAGAGTTACCCACTCTTTCCTTAATACCTTTGGCTAAAATGCTTGTATTGGTGACAAAAAGATCATCTCCTACAATTTGAACCGAATCGCCAATTTCGTTCGTCAGGTTTTCCCAGCCTGTCCAATCATTTTCTGCTAGACCATCTTCAATGCTGATAATAGGATATTTGTTCGCCAAACCAGCAAGATAGTCTACCATCTCACTAGAAGTCCATTTATTGCTCCCTTCTGCTGTCAGAGTATACTTCTTATTCGAGAATAGTTCGCTAGCCGCAACATCCAGAGCAATTAAAATATCTTTTCCTATTTTATATCCAGCACCTTTAACAGCCTTAATCAAAACCTCAATAGCATGTTCATTAGATTGCAAATTTGGAGCAAAACCACCCTCATCCCCTACCGCAGTATTGAAACCCCCTTTTTTTAAAACAACTTTCAAATGATGAAATACTTCGACACCCATTCTCAAAGCTGCCGAAAAAGACTTCGCACCTACAGGAACAATCATAAACTCCTGAATGTCCACATTGTTGTCTGCATGCGCACCACCGTTCAGAACATTCATCATAGGTACAGGGAGTTCTTTTGCATTTGTGCCACCAACATACTGAAACAATGGAAGGTCAAGATCACTAGCCGCTGCTTGAGCCACCGCTAAAGAGACTCCAAGTATAGAATTTGCTCCCAGCTTACTCTTATTGGCAGTTCCATCCATTTCTATCATCAGCCTATCTATCAAAACCTGTTCTGTAACTTCAATCCCTATAAGTTCCAGAGCAATTTTGGTGTTCACATTTTTAACTGCCTTAGAAACACCTCTTCCTAAATAGGCTCTTGAGTCCCCGTCACGTAATTCTACTGCCTCTCTTGAACCGGTTGATGCACCAGATGGAACAGCCGCCCTACCCATCGCACCACTTTCCAAAGTCACGTCTACTTCCAGTGTGGGATTACCTCTTGAGTCCAAAATCTGCCTACCCTGCACTCCTACGATCTCACTCATAATCCAAACTATCCTTGAGCCGCATTCAGCGCTTTGCGACTAGCTTCTATGGTTAGGTCGATTTCTTCATCTGTATGAACCGCAGACATGAAACCGGCTTCAAATTGAGACGGTGCAATGTAGACACCCTCTCCCAATAATCCATTAAAATATCGTTTAAATAAATCCGTATTAGAGGATTTGACAGTTTCAAAGTCAACGATTTCTTTAGAAGTAAAAAACATTGAGAACATCGAACCAACCCGAGTAAATTGTGCCTGAATACCTAGATCCACAACATTCTGTTTTAGCCCTTTACAAAGTTTTGCTGACTTCTCTTCCAAGGACTCATAAACACCTTCTTTAGATAGTAAGTCCAACATTACATTTCCAGCAGCCATAGCCAAAGGATTACCAGACAGAGTTCCAGCCTGATAAATTGAACCCACCGGAGAAATGTGATCCATAACTTGTCGTGACCCTCCATAGGCTCCTACCGGTAAGCCCCCACCAATTATTTTTCCCAGGCAAGTGATATCAGGAGTAACTCCATACAGTTTTTGGGCACCACCTAATGAGACACGAAATCCAGTAATGACCTCATCAAAAATTAAAAGTGCGCCGGCCTTCTTAGTTATTTCGCGAAGAGCCTCAAGAAAACCTGGCTTTGGTGGAACTACGCCCATATTTCCGCCGATGGGCTCTACAATTAGTGCTGCAATTTCTTTCCCCTCATTTTCAAAAAGTTCACGCACCTTAGTAATATTATTATAAGGTAAGTTTAAAGTTTTCTCAGCAAGGCTAGAAACAATGCCGGGGCACTCTGGAATTCCCAGAGAAACAAGGCCAGATCCGGCCTTAACTAAAAGACTGTCACTATGTCCGTGATAACATCCTTCAAATTTCAAGATCTTGTCACGTCTAGTGATTCCACGAGCCAACCGCAAGGCACTCATCACTGCTTCGGTACCAGAACTGACCATACGCACCAACTCAATAGAAGGCACTGCCTGGACTACCTTTTCAGCCAATTGAATTTCTAATTCTGTAGAGGCACCATAACTAGAGCCTAACTCGGCCTGCCGGGCTATAGCATTTACTATTTCAGGGTGGGCGTGTCCAAAAATGAGCGGCCCCCACGAAGCAACATAATCAATAAACTCGTTGTTATCGACATCAATAATCCGTGACCCCTTCGCACGCTTAATAAATAAGGGATCTCCTCCGACTGCGTTAAAAGCTCTGACCGGACTGTTAACGCCTCCCGGCATCACCTTTTTTGCCATCGGAAAAAGGCGACTAGAATTGTTTTTATTCATAATAAATTAACCAAATAAAATTGAGAGCTCACCTTTCAACTTCTGAGGAATTTTCACAGGATCAGTAACCACGGCGAATTTTGCAGCTTCGCAACAAGAACAAGGCTCAATATTTTCCAACATGGATATCAATCCCCTGATGACCTTCTGAGCCTGTTCCACATTCTTATGCATTATTTCCAGCACAGCTTCAAGAGTGACAGGCTCTTCCTCCACATGCCAACAATCGAAGTCAGTCACCAAAGCTAAGGTTGAATAACATATTCCAGCTTCACGAGCCAATTTGGCCTCAGTGACATTAGTCATTCCAATAACATCTACACCCCATTGCCTATATAAATGAGACTCTGCTCTGGTTGAAAACTGAGGACCCTCAATGCAAATATACGTTCCACCCTCATGAACCTGTGCTCCAGCATTTTGAGCTGCTTTAAAGAGTGTTCCCGCAGTTGCAAGACAAACTGGGTCGGCCATACTGACATGGCCAACCATTCCCGGAGCAAAAAAAGTACTTATACGTTTATAGGTCCTATCGATAAATTGATGGGGCACTACAAAATGACCGGGAGGCATATTTTCCTTCATCCCCCCGACTGCACTGACAGAAATAATTCTCTCTACACCAATTTTTTTCATTGCAAAAATATTTGCACGGAAATTAATATCAGAGGGTGGAATGACATGCCCTATCCCGTGGCGAGGCAAAAAAGCTAACTTAACTCCATCTAGTTTTCCAATAACAATGTTGTTAGATGGCGAGCCAAATGGAGTATCAACCTTGATATCCTCTATTACTTCCAGGTCTTTCATTTGATACAACCCACTGCCACCTATAACACCAAGAAATTTCTCCGTCATAAAAAACCAACTCCACTAATTATGAATGGGATTTTATCGAAATTCAGTTGAACTTAAAAAAGGATAAAAAATAATGGGTAAGCAGAGAGCTCATCCGATTTAGCAAGTTACAATCTCTTTTCCATTATCAAAGGTAAAGAGTACTAATTTTCTTTCCGCTTATTTAACAAGGCTAAATAGAGTCTTTTCTTTTTCTTTCTACTTCGCCCAACAAAAACTTCAATTCAGCAATCTGATCTCCAGCCTTGCTGAAGAGGACTTCTTCTTTCTTGAGGTTATGAACCTTGACGTTCACATCTTCTGCAAGAAGGTTTAGTGAGCTCAACCGTTTTTCCACATCAGCAAGCATATTTATTTTGCTGTTCAGCTGATCAATTTTTGATTCAGCGTCTTCGGAAATGGTGGTTAGCTTTTCAATATCCAAGTTAATTTTATCAAGGTTATTTCTTTCTTTGTCAATTTTAGCTTTTTCAATGTTGGTACGGTTAATAACAATCTCAAGTTCTCCGAGAGCCTGCTGAGTACGCTTTACTTTTTCTTCACCTTCATTAACCTGACTAATACGGGTCTCTGTCCTCTCCAACATATTACTCAGTTGATCCATTTTCTTCTCAACTTTAAGCATAAACTCTTGCTTTTCTTCTAGAGCATCCTGCCTGGCAAGTAAATCTTTCACCATACTACCTAGTTCCTTAAGCTTTAAATCAGTCTTTCCTACCTGGTCTGAGTTTTTGTTAAACTCTTCCATTTTACTCTCAAAGTTTGTAGCTATCTGCCCTAAATCCTCACGTATTTTATCGATCCTGGTGATTTCATCTTCAGCATCCTGGACCTCCTTAATTCTTGAACGTAATTCAATTTCCTGAATACTAAGTTTAGAGGAAATATTGTTCATTCTTTTTTCCTGATCATCAATAGATGCTTTCTCCTTAGCCATATCAAGAATTTTCTCCTCAAGGGAGTTTGACATTGACTTTAAGTCCTCAAGCTTCTGATCCACTTTCTCAAGAAAATCAGTTTTCTTCGAAACTTTGGCGATTTTGATGTTTGCCTCTTCGATGAAAAAATCTAGCCCATCGATCTTCTTTTCCATTTTTTCAATCAGAGCTTTCCTTTGCATCTGAGTTTCCATCTTCACGTCAAGACTGATAACCATAGAGCTCAGATCATTGATTTTCTTATCAACCTGATTGACCAGCTGCTGCTTACGAACAATCCCATCCATTTGTTGCTGAGTGGATTCGTTCATCACTTCCACTTGCTTTAGAATTTCAGAGAGAGTATCAATTTTTTTGATTCCGTCATCCAACCGTTCGACCTTCTGTTCCGCCTCCTCAGCCATGACATTAAAGCGAGTCATTTTCTCATTAGCCTCATCAATCACCTTCATATCATCTTTCAGAATTCTCATTTTATTGCTGAGATTGTCTATTAGAAAAGCATTAAGTTTAAGTATTTTCTCCTCGGTCTTTTCTATTACAGACTTTTCTTCCTGAATCCGGGCAATCTTGGTCTCTACATCTACTGATAAAGAGTCCAGGTCTCGCAAACGCCCTGTAATGCTACGAATCATTTCATTCTTTACTGATATATTCTTAGACTCGATTTTCAATTCGCTAATTTGTTGCATCAGGCTATGAAGAGTTTCCTGAGTCTCATTAATCATATGACTCTGTCCAAGGAGTTTTTCATAATCTCCCTGAACACTCGCAAGAACACGCTTTAACTCTTCAGTATCTCGAGTATGACTTTCTATGGTTTCTTTATCTTGCTTAATCCTGTCATAGCGACTATCAAGCTCGCCTAATGTATCCTTCATTACCCCAACTTTAACAGCAGCAGTTCTTAACAAGTCCTTCATGTTGACAACATCCTGAACTTGACCCGAAACACTATCGAGCATATGCTCAAGCCGTTCAATATTACGATTGGCGGACTTGAGAAGTTTGCTTTCCTCTCGAATTTTTTTAACCTTGGAATCCATGTCCCAGACCAGGACATTGAGGCGACCTGCATCTTCATTGGCTTTTTCAACAACCTGCTTTTGTTGACTAAGGCTTTTAATTTTACTGTCTATATGCTCGTTTAGTAAATGCAGACCGTCTAAATCTCTTTTTAGAGTGTTATAGTTTGAGTTGACCTCTTTTGATACTCGTTGAAAGTCACGGACACGGACGTCAAAGTTTTTGATTTCTTCAAAACGAACGTCCAGAGAATCTAGTTTTCTTAAAGCATCGGGAACCTGACCACTTAGCTTGTCAAAAGATAATTTATTGTCTTCTAACTCTACTGACTTCTTCTCAAAATACTCCACCAACAATTGTAGGTTCTTGCGCTCATGAGAAGCGTGTTTAATCAATTCTTTAAATTCATTGGATTCAAAGCCGGCTTTTTCTGGGGATATGGAGTCTTTGGGATTCTCAGATTTAAAGTCTTCAGCCATAACTGGAGTCCTATGTTAAAAGGAGGTTTTATTTTTGGCTATAGTTTCTAGCCTAAGTAGCATAAGGTACTATGTTTTATATACTTAAGGGGCCTAAATGTCAAGTAGGATAGCTATGGTAGGTTGCAATGAGCAACAATCAAAAACTACTAAAAGGAAATTTTATTTTCTAGCATTTTCTAGCATTAAGAATGCTATTATTTCTTGGTCTTATGACGAATAGTGAGATATTTAGCTATTTGAACAGCATTTAGAGCGGCTCCTTTTCGTAAATTATCCGACACCACCCAAAAATTGATAGCATTCTCACAAGAAATATCATCACGAATCCTGCCCACAAACACTTCATCCTTGCCTTCCGCATCAATTGCTAAGGGGTATTCGTTGTTTTCAGGGTTATCAACTACTCGAACCCCGTTCACTCTAGACAAAAGATTCTTCACCTTCTCTGCGCTAATAGCCTTTTCTGTTTCAACATTCAATGATTCAGAGTGAGAATAAAAAACCGGAACTCGAACCGTGGTTGGCGANATTCTAATAGAGTCATCACCNAGAATNTTTCGAGTCTCNTCAACCATCTTCATCTCTTCTTTTGTNTATCCATTTTTTAAAAAAATATCTATGTGTGGTATACANTTAAANGCTATTTGATGAGGATATACATTAGGTTTAACTGGTTGTCCATCTATAATATTTTTTGTCTGGTTTTGGATTTCATCAATAGCTTTCTGACCAGAACCAGAAACAGACTGGTAGGTCGAAACCACAACACGTTTTATATTAAACTTGTCATGAATCGGCTTTAACGCCATCACCATTTGTATTGTTGAACAATTAGGATTAGAAATGATGCCGGGGTTTTCTCCAATATCCTCTGGGTTTACCTCGGGGACAATAAGAGGAGTCATCGGATCCATTCGAAATGCACTACTGTTATCTATCACTATGCAACCAGATTTTACCGCAAAGGGAGCAAACTTTTGACTCACACTGGCTCCAGCCGAAAAAAGGGCAATATCCACTCCTTCAAAAGAGTTTTCGCTTAACTCCTCAACAACCAGAAAACTCTCATTAAACGGAAGAGTTTGTCCTGCCGATTTTGCCGATGCTAAGACTTTTAGATTTGCGACAGGAAAATTACACTCCTTAAGAATTTCCAACATTTTTCTTCCTACAGCACCAGTGGCACCAGCAATCGCAAGATTATATCTATCCTTTTTTTCCAACATACTATTTCTCCAACTCTTTAGCGACAAGGTCACCCATTTCTTGTGTCCCTACCTGATTCATCCCATCAGACATTATATCTGCGGTTCGGAACCCTTTATCTAAAACAGCCTCTATTGCCTGCTCGATCCAAATATTAGGTTCCTCTTGATCCAGAGAGTATTTAAACATCATCCCCACGGATAAAATTGTAGCCAACGGATTAGCTAGTTCTTGTCCCGCGATATCTGGAGCACTGCCATGTATAGGTTCATACATTGCATATTTTTCTCCAAGGCTTGCAGAGGGCAGCATACCTATTGATCCTGTCAGCATGGAAGCTTCATCGCTTAAAATATCTCCAAACATATTAGTTGTGAGTATCACATCAAATTGTTTTGGGTTTCTAACCAACTGCATGGCACAGTTATCAACGTACATATGAGAGAGACTCACATCAGAATAATCAGAATGCAGATTAGTCACCACTTCTCGCCAGAAACCAGTAGCCTCAAGAACATTAGCCTTATCCACCGAACAAACAGAGTTATTTCGTTTACGGGCCACATCAAATGCGATTCGGGCAATACGTTCGATTTCAATCTCAGAATAAACAAGAGTGTTGAACCCTCTTCGAGTACCGTCTTCAAGTGTATCGACACCACGTGGCTCACCAAAATAAATTCCGCCCGTCAGTTCACGTACGACAAGAAGATCCAGACCTTCAACAACTTCGCGCTTAAGCGTTGAAGCCTCCACCAAAGCCGGAAAAATACTTGCAGGGCGAAGATTGGCATAAAGCCCGAGTTTCGAGCGTAGTCCCAATAAAGCTCGTTCCGGTCTGAGTGAAAAATCAATATTTTCCCACTTCGGTCCTCCAACAGCACCTAATAGGACTGCGTCGGCATCTTGAGCTACCTTCAAAGACCCATCTGGTAAAGGATGACCGGTGGCTTCGTAGCCTGCACCACCAACTGGAGCTTCATTAAGGGTTATCTTTAATCCCAATTTAGACTCTATAATTTTGAGAATTTTTAACGCTTCCTGAATAACTTCCGGCCCGATTCCATCACCCGGAAAAATCGCAATATTAAATTCTGTTTTCTTACTCACTAATCAAGCTCCTCTTAAAAAGACTATATCTTCTAAAAATTACCAAATAACTAAGGCTTAACAGGCAAAATGGCTGGATAACGTGGAGTATATCGGCATAAATTTCGTTGTAAATATATATTTTTACTTTATCATACGCGCCGTGGACAAAAACCTAACCAACCAATCAAACCTATTCAACCTATGCTAAACGGCAAACGCATCTGTGTGGTCATGCCGGCCTATAACGCATATAAAACTCTAAAAAAAACATACGATGAAATCCCAAAAGATATTGTCGATGATATCATTCTCACCGATGATGCTAGCCAGGATGAAACCGTCGAACTATCTAAGGAGCTTGAAATAAAAACCTTTGTGCACACCGTAAACAAGGGATACGGAGCCAATCAGAAAACTTGCTATCAGGCCGCTCTCAATAGTGGTGCCGACATCATAATTATGTTGCACCCAGATTATCAGTATACCCCCAAGCTCATTACACCCATGGCATCTATGATGGCCGAAGGAATTTTTGATGCGGTGATTGGTTCTAGAATTTTGGGTAACAAAGCACTAATGGGAGGCATGCCACTTTATAAATATATTTCAAATCGTATATTGACCCTTGCCGAAAACTTGCTTATACAGCAAAAACTTTCTGAATATCATACCGGATACCGGGCATTTACCCGCAAAGTGCTGGAGACTATCCCATTAATGGAAAACTCCGATGATTTCGTGTTTGACAACCAGATGCTTTGCCAAACTTTATATTTTGGCTTTGAAGTCGGGGAAGTATCTTGCCCTACCCTTTATTTCGACGATGCATCATCCATTAGTTTCGCAAGAAGTGTCACCTATGGTTTAGGAGTAATGCAAACCGCATTTAAATATGCTATGGCCAAACGTGGCCTCGGTCATTTCAAAATTTTCAATCCCCAAGGCAACAGGCTAGATAGTAAATCCCTTAGCAAGTAGACCAAATCAATAAAAAAGGTTAAGTTATTATAAAGACTTGACAAATTTAATGCATATTAATCAATAGTCTAGTAGAATAACTAGAATTTTTTTAAAT
>PAJA01000040.1 GCA_002705185.1 Nitrospina sp.
AAAAATTGCTATAAAACACATCAATTTTTTTATTTAGCACGCATTTTGAGATGAGTTTTTAATTAGTTATCAGGTTCATTATTACGTCAGAAAAATGACCAAACAGGAAGAATCTTTCCTTAAATATTTTTTGGGATTAATCACAGAAATAGTTTATAAACCTTTTGAAAATAAAGACTTTTAACTCCTTTTGATCATTTTTTTTATTTTGGCATATAAGTTGCTTGAAATATGCGTGAAGTGAATAAGTATATGAAATTTAAAGTTTAATATTTTTGATCAAAAAGGGCAGGAGACCAACTTATGGCAGAAGATGACGATATATTAGAGGATGATGGAGCTGCCGGTGGCAATAAGAAGGGTATGATCATCGGTATTATAGTTGGCCTGCTGGTATTGGGCGGCGGTGGTTATTACGCCTATATTAATTTTTTTCAAGAAAAACCAGTGGAAGAAAAGCCTGCTGAGGGAGAAGAAACAAAAGATAAAGCTGCGGTTGAGGAGGAGCTTGAACTGGGTCTTATGTTTTCTATGGATCCATTTGTTGTCAACTTGGCCGGCAGTGAGGGTAAACGTTTTCTTAAGGCCACTATTTCTCTAGAGTTGAGTGCTCCGGAAGTTAATTTGGAGTTAAATGAAAATGTCCAGAAAATTACGGACTCCATTTTAGTTTTGCTAAGTAGTAAGGCTTTCGAGGATGTCTACTCTGTGCAGGGTAAGTTCAAGCTCAAGGATGAGATAACAACCCGTGTTAACCGATTTCTAGTGGTGGGACATGTTAAGGATGCATATTTTACGGAATTTATAATTCAGTGATAAAATATAAGAGTTAATTAAAAGGCGTGACTTATGAGTGAAGTTCTATCACAGGGCGAGGTTGATGCCTTATTAAGAGGTGTCGGCGATGGTGAAATCGATACTGAGACGGATGAAGCTGCCGAAGAAGTTTCCGGTATAGTTACTTACGATCTCACCAGCCAGGAAAAAATTATTCGTGGGCGTCTGCCGACTTTGGATATCATTAATCAGATGTTTTCCAGGTTATTTCGGAATACATTTTCTGCTTTGATGCGTAAACCCGTCGATGTCCGTACTATTTCCACAGATACTATCAAATTCGGAGATTTTCTTCGATCTCTTCCCATACCCTCAAGCTTACATATTTTTCGTATGGAGCCTTTACGAGGTCATGGTTTGATGGTTGTCGAAAGCAAACTTGTTTTCGCGGTGGTTGATACTTTTTTTGGCGGAACTGGAACCAAGGAAGCCAAAGTAACCGGTAGGGATTTCAGTTCTATAGAAACCAGAATGACCAAAAGCGTTATCACAGGTGCCCTTGAGGATCTTGAAAAGGCTTGGCTTCCTGTGCATGAGGTAAACACAAGCTTTGTTCGTTCGGAAATCAATCCTCAGTTTGCGGCTATTGTTCCTCCGACTGATATCGTAATGGTAATGCTTTTCGAAATTGAAATGGAAAACATTTCTGGGACGTTGACAATTTGTCTTCCATATTCTGCCATTGAGCCGATCATTCCAAAGCTTAAGGCTCAGTTTCAGAGTGAAGAAATGGAAGTAGATCATGATTGGGTGGAAAGTCTTCGATCAGAGCTTTTATCTACAGAGGTAGAAATGGTTGCAGAGTTGGGTGTAACAACAATTACTCCTGAAGAGCTAATGGGTTTCAAAGTGGGAGATACACTTATGCTGGGTAATGATGTGAGTGACCCTTTAACTATAAAAGTGGAGCATAATCCAAAGTTTAAAGGTTTTCCCGGTAATTCGCGTGGAAATAAAGCGATACAATTAACTGAAGTGATCAAAAAGGAAGGATAAGGCTATGGAAGATGAATCAGCAAAAGAAGATTTAGAAGCGCTGGAAGATGTAGATGAGAAGGGTGAGGCTGATAATGTTGGAGATACTGGAGAAGCTGGAGAAGAGGGAGAAGAGACTGATACTCCTACAGGAGAAAAGAAAAGCCTGGATCTAATTCTCGACATACCTCTGACTGTTACAGTGGAATTAGGCCGAAACAAAATGCTGATCAATGATCTCCTGCAATTGGGACAAGGCTCAGTAATAGAGCTAAAAAAGCTAGTGGGTGAGCCTTTGGAGGTTCTAGTTAACCAGAAACTTGTGGCCCGAGGTGAAACTGTTGTGGTCAACGAAAAGTTTGGTGTAAGGTTAACAGATATTGTTTCACCCATGGAACGTGTAAAATCTTTGACGTAAAACTGGCCGCATTAAGAATTCTTGCGGCTGGTTTTACTTTCCTCTCATGATTTATCCTGCCCTATCGTTATATATTCTTCACATTTATTGACTTTTGATCAAATAAGCGCAAAAAATATATAATTCCTGAGAATTTATTCCATTTAGGTATAACCTTTGCAATTTTAATTTTTAAAACCTGAAACTGACGGTTTTTTGACTGAACTTAAAACAAGCAAAGGTACTGAAAATGAGACATGCTTTAAAAATTCAATTTTTGGTAGGGATCTTTCTCTTTTTTTTCACCAATCTGGTGGGAGCATCTGAAAAATGGGACTCTCTTAACCTTTTAAAAAATGTAAATACCAGCAAAGTAAATAATGGGTTAATTGTCCGACTCGAGTTTGAAAAACCTGTCAGTAATTATAAAGAACCTAAGTTTTTTGATAAATCTATTCAGATTGATTTTCCTTTAGCTTTTATAAAGCCCGCTAAAAAATATTATTCTGTAGAGAGTTTTGCCTTAACAAAAATATTTGCAGCCCAATACGATGCCGAAACTTTACGTGTTCGATTTCTTAAAAAAGATAATTCTGACATCAGTACCCGTTTCCATCTTGCCCAGCAGGGGCGATTTATAATTGTTCGTCTTGATCAGTCAACACCTGATTTGCAATCAGATATAGATAACAAAATTGAAAGTATAAATACTAATAAAAATGATCTGATGAATGAAGATGAGTTAGTAAAGTTTCTAGCTCGAGCGTCTGAAAAAATCAGAGCTCAAGGCTTAGACAGCTCTTCTGATAAGAAAAAACTGACAGAAATGTCTGTTGTTCGAACGGGTGGCATTATAAAAAATAAAGAGGTTGCTGATATTAAAGTAGCTCGAGCTGGAATGGGCGTGGAGCCACTTGTTGATCGAATTAAAAAAGCTGCTTTATCGGATTCCAGTTCAGAGGAAAAAGAGGTTGAACAAAAATCAAAAACAGGTCATTCGTTAGAGAACAAGCCCACGATGTTTTCTCTAAAGGATTCCCGGCCAGCAGGAAAACCTATTGAACTTGTTCCTTCAAGCATGAAAATGTTTTCCATGCTTTCTTTGGTTCTTGGAATCATATTTCTTTTGTTTTTTGGTTTTAAGAAATTTGTGTTGAAAAATACTGTGTTTGGCGGTGGTGAAAAATTAGTAAATGTTTTGGGTAGTGGGTTTTTGGGTCCGAAAAAAAATATTGTTCTGGTTGAGGTCGCGGGTGAGGTGTTGGTGCTTGGAATGTCTCAGGATCATATAGCGTTACTAACCAATATTACAGACCCAGATAAGATTGAAGAAATAAAGTTATCGGGAGGAAAAGGGGATAGTGGTTTGAGCTGGAATCAGGCAAACCGTAATCCTAGCAAGCCATTAGAATCTTCAGGGAAAGCGGCCGGCCAGTTTTTAAACTATATGAAACAGTTTTCAGGATCCCAAAAAGTCACTAAAGAAAAATCTGTAGCTGATGTGACGGAGCAGATCAGAAAGCAAATGGGAAGGTTTAAAAGCGCAAGCGCATGAATATAAGAATTAGCTTACCTTTAATTATATTTGTTTTTTTAGGGTTTGTCCCTGCTGAAGCCATACCTCTTCCTTCTCTGCAATTGGGAATGGAGGATGTAGACGATCCAGGCGAAGTTTCAAGTGCTTTGCAGATTCTATTTCTCCTAACAATCTTGACTCTAGCACCATCAATACTGATCATGACCACATCTTTTGCGAGAATCATTATTGTTTTGTCGTTTCTTCGGCAAGCAATGGGAACTCAGCAAACTCCGCCAACACAGGTTCTGATTGGGTTGGGTCTTTTTTTGACACTTTTTGTAATGGGGCCGACTTGGAGTGAGATTAATCAAAATGCTTTGCAACCTTATTTGAATGAAGAAATATCTCAAGTAGATGCCTTAAAAATGGCAGAAGCTCCTTTAAAGAGTTTTATGTTGAAGCAAACTCGAGAGAAAGATCTCTCGCTATTTGTGAACTTGGGGGATGGACAGAGGCCTATCGATAGTGAGGTGGAAATCCAATCCTTGATTCCTGCATTCATAATCAGTGAGTTGAAAACGGCATTCCAGATAGGTTTTTTGATTTACATTCCTTTTTTGATTCTTGATATGGTTGTAGCCAGCATACTTTTATCTATGGGAATGATGATGCTTCCCCCAGTTTTAATATCTCTTCCTTTTAAATTGATGTTGTTTGTGATGGTGGATGGTTGGTATCTCATCGTGGGTTCACTTATTAGAAGTTTTGGAGGTTAAAAACAATGACCCAAGCATTTATTGTTGACTTTGCAATGGAGAGTATTAAAACGACATTGCTTTTATCTGCACCCATGCTGGGCTTTGGATTGGTGACTGGTCTTGCTGTCTCCATCTTTCAGGCGGTCACCTCAATACAGGAGTTGACTCTAACCTTCATCCCAAAAATCTTGGCAGTATTTTTGTCGGTTCTATTGTTTTTCCCCTGGTTGATCCAGTTGATGATCACCTTCACCTCTAAAATTCTCATTAACTTTCCTGAATACATTCAGTAATGGACATATTCAACCTCAATTATGCTGAGTTTGAAAGGTTTTTATTCGTATTCTGCAGAGTAGGGGCTCTAATTATTTTTGTGCCAATATTAGGGAGCCGACAGATTCCTCTGACTTTGAAAGTCGGGTTAATATTTTTTATTTCCATTGTGACTTACCCGTTGGTAAAGGGCCAGCCATTACCAGAGCCGCGTGGTATTTTTGAGCTGACGGTTTTTCTCATGATGGACGTTCTTATCGGTCTGGCTATTGCGTACATTGCACGCCTTATTTTTGCGGCGGTACAGGTCGCTGGAACTGTTGTGGACTTCCAGATGGGTTTTGGAGTGGTGAATGTCATTGACCCGCAAACCGATACACAGGTTTCAGTTACGGCACAATTTCATAATATTCTGGCAGTGTTAATATTTCTTGTAACCGATGCCCATCATTTCATTATCCATGCAATTGTTGAAAGCTTTTTTATCTTAAACCCTTCCGAGATTGATTTCTCGAACATCACTCCAGAATATATGCTGCATCTTTTTTCTGGGACCTTTACCACAGCTGTGAAAATTGCGGCGCCCATCATGGCAATCCTTTTTTTTCTCAGTGTAGGTTTGGGTCTGGTTGCCAGAACCGTCCCTCAAATGAATGTTTTTATTGTGGGTTTTCCTTTGCAAATCGGCGTGGGGCTTTTAATGGTTGGTCTTTCGATATCTTTTTTCAGTACGCTGGTTCAGAACCAGATGTATGAGCTTCCTGTCAAGTTTATGGGTTTATTTCGAGGCTTATAGGTTAAAGAATAAAATATGGCTGATAACAATAAAGATCAAAAAACTGAAGAGCCTACATCCAAACGGATTACCGATACCGAAAAAAAGGGTAATTTTGCTCACAGTAAGGAGATTAATTCTTCATTCATTCTTCTTGCGGCTCTTCTTGGTTTTATGATTTTAGGTGAGCAAAGTACTCGCAACGTGATGGGTTCCTGGACTGATATGTTCGCCGAATCCTGGACTTTGCAACTGACTCCTGAAGAATTATACAAGGTTGCAGCAAATACTATGCAAGCATTTGTGAAAATCGTTGGTCCTTTCCTGATAATAATCATGCTGGCCGGAGTTATGTCGAACTTGCTTCAGATTGGTGGTTTACGTTTTTCTTCACATCCCTTAGTTCCTAAGTTTAATAAACTAAATCCTCTGGCTGGCTTCGGGAGAATTTTTTCAAAAAACTCAGTGATGGAATTATTTAAGTCTCTTTTCAAAGTTGGAATTATCTCAGTGATTTCTTATTACGTCATAAAGTCGCACTGGAAAGAAATTCCTCCTTTGATGGGGTTCGGTGTGGGGCAGGTGCTTTCATTTATGGGTTTCGTTGCGTTGGAAATTATTTTTAATGTTCTTTTGGTTATGATTTTTCTTTCTTTGCTAGATTTTACATTCCAAAAGTTTACTTATCTTGAAAACCTTCGTATGACAAAGCAAGAAATTAAAGAAGAAAGAAAAGAATCGGATGGTAATCCACAGGTCAAACAACGCATTCGTACGGTGCAAATGCAGATGGCGCGAAAACGTATGATGTCAGCTGTTCCGGAAGCGGATGTGATAGTCACCAACCCAACTCATATATCCATTGCGATTAAGTACGATACTGAGAATTTCGCGGCACCTCTTGTTGTTGCTAAAGGTGTTGGTCCCATAGCTATGCGAATTCGAGAAATTGCGAAAGAAAATGGAATTCCTCTAGTAGAAGATAAGCCATTGGCTCGCACCTTAAACAAAACTGTTGAGGTAGGGCAGATGATCCCAGCCAGCCTCTATAAAGCGGTCGCTGAGATTCTAGCGTATGTTTATAAACTTAAACATTCTTTTTAGGTATGAACCTTGCATTATATTAGTTTTAAAGGAATTGATCCGAAAATAAATATTCCAGTAATCAGGTCGCGGATCTTCAAATCCTTTGTTTAAAAGGTTTTTAGTCTTTTCTGTTGTTGTTTAGACAGTGTCAATATTTTGAAAGGTTTGAAGAATAAGTTATGGCGCAATCAGGTGTTATAAAACTTATGGCCCAAAGACCTCAAGAGTTAATGGTTGCGGCGGGAATTGTCACGATTCTGGGAGTTATGGTGATGCCTATCCCCACCGTATTTTTGGATCTTTTGCTTTCTTTTAGCATTACTTTTGCTTTGATTGTGCTCATGGTGGCGGTATTTATGCTTTCCCCACTAGAGTTTTCTGTATTTCCTTCTCTTTTACTTATTATCACGCTGCTAAGACTCTCCTTAAATATTGCTTCAACACGAATCATTCTTTTAAATGGAGACCGGGGTAGCTCTGCGGCGGGTCAGGTGATTGAATCGTTTGGTTCCTTTGTAGTGGGTGGTAATTATGTGGTGGGCACCGTCATCTTCATTATTTTAGTGATGATCAATTTTATTGTTATTACTAAAGGCTCTGTTCGCACTTCGGAAGTTGCTGCTCGTTTTACTTTGGATGCTATACCCGGTAAGCAGATGAGTATTGATGCAGACTTAAATGCAGGCCTTATTACTGAACAGGACGCACGCACACGAAGAAAAAACTTGGAACGTGAAGCAGATTTTTACGGAAGTATGGATGGTGCCATACGTTTTGTTCGAGGTGATGCAATTGCAGGTATTCTCATAACTTTGGTCAATATTATTGGTGGTTTTGCCATTGGTGTATTCCAGCAAGGCATGGATGCCAGTGAAGCTGCTCAGGTTTATACCTTATTAACCATAGGTGACGGACTGGTTTCTCAACTTCCAGCATTGGTAGTTTCTACTGCTGCAGGCCTAGTTGTGACCCGAGCTGTTTCGGATAAGAACTTACCTGGAGAACTTGTTAAACAGTTATTGGATCAGCCTTATGCATTTGTTATTGCGTCAGGTATCCTGTTCTTCTTTGGTTTGATTCCAGGCTTGCCACATTTTCCATTCCTTTTAATGTCCTTAGTAGCTGGATTTATCGCTTTTTACAAAATGCAGGACAATGAAAAAGTTGAACAGAAGCAATTACTTAAAAAAGAAGCCGATGCCAAAGTCCCGATTCCAGAAAAGGTCGAATCGATTCTTCCTCTTGATGTCATGGAGCTGGAAGTTGGCTACGAGCTTATTCCCCTTGTTGATGCTGATAGGAATGGAGAGCTTTTAGAGCGAATCAAATCTATTCGACGACAGTTTGCTCTTGAAATGGGCTTCATCGTTCCCCCTTTGCATATAAGAGATAACCTGCAATTAAAATCTAATGAGTATGCAGTTCTTATAAAAGGTGTCGATATTGCGCGAGGCTCTATCATGATGGGAAGGATACTGGCTATGAACCCCGGAACGACTGATCGCGAAATTGATGGCATAAACACTACTGAGCCTACTTTTGGGTTGCCTGCAGTATGGGTTCCGAGTAGTAAGAAACAGGAGGCACAGATGGCTGGTTATACGGTAGTGGATCCGGCAACCGTTATAACTACCCATATTAAAGAAACGATCAAACGACATGCGCATGAAATTATGGGAAGACAGGAGACTCAGGCACTTCTTGAAAAATTCAAGGAAACCAATCCAAAGGTGGTTGAAGAACTTATTCCTAATGCCCTAACTTTGGGCAAGGTTCAAAGAGTATTCCAAAACCTTCTCCGCGAACAAATTTCTATTCGTGACCTTAGAACCATTTTGGAAAAACTTTCCGACTATGCATCGTTAAGTCAGGATCCAGATGTTTTGACAGAATATGTTCGTCAAGGCTTGGCTCGACCGATCACCAAGCAATACCAATCTAATGATGGAACACTATCAGTCATGACTTTGGACAGGGGAATTGAAGATGCTATCGAAGGCTCCATACAAAGATCTGAAGGCGGAGCATTTCTGGCATTAGAACCCAATGTAGCGGAACGATTTTTGACTCGTCTTAAAGCGATGATTGAAAATATTACTCCTAATATTGAAACATCGCCAGTTTTACTAGCTTCTCCGGGATTGAGGATGCATATCCGCAAATTTACAGAGCGTTTTCTTCCTGAACTTGTTGTCATATCCCACAGTGAGGTAGCATCTTCAGTGCAAATTAAAAATCTTGGTGTCGTGGATTTAAATGCGAATTAAAAAGTTTACAGCGAATAACTACGACACTGCCCTAATAGAGGTAAAAAAGGCGCTAGGTGAAGATGCCTTGATTTTAAGTACTCGTTCGATTAAGCCTCCTACCCTCATGGCGGGTCGAAAGGAGGCAACGCGTGTCGAGATAACGGCCGCTGTCGAATATGTTGCCCCGATCATTGTGCCCTCAGCTAAGCTTTCTGATGAAAATGAATCGAGCGTGTTAAATGAAAAAGGAGATGTCGAGTTAAAATCTTTAATTTTCAATCTTCTTAGCCAAAGTGGTCAGGCGCAATCTTTGGGTCTTCAATCACATCAGTTTGATACTTATTCTCGTATGGTTGAAAATGGATTGGACGAAAAATTGGCAGCAAAAATTTTACAAAAAACCTTAGAACATAACACGCAGAAAAATATTAATTGTGGTAAAGATCCAGTCATGAATTTGATGAAAAAAGTTGTTCCTTGTAAGGGAGAGATTGACCTTAAGGCCGATGGACCTAAAATAGTCGCATTTGTTGGGCCGACGGGAGTGGGAAAAACCACTACGATAGCCAAAATCGCGGCAGAATATGCGCTTCGTCGAGGGCAAAAAGTGGTCCTAGTTTCTCTGGATACATATCGATTAGGAGCAATTGACCAACTGAGAGTTTATGGCGATATTATGGAAGTACCTTTTGAAGTGGCAGGGGGAAAGGAAGACTTGCGCCGTATTGTAGGAAGCCATTCGGATAAGGACCTTATTCTCATCGATACTACAGGTCGCTCACATCAGGATAAAGACTATTCAGGGCAGTTGAAGGAGATTTTTGATGAGGTAGGAGGGGTAGAAATCCACTTGGTTCTCAGTGTGACTGCTCAGGAGAAATTATTTGCGGCAACCTATCACCAGTTTTCCCCTATCGGAGTTGATCGGGTTTTATTCACCAAACTGGATGAAGGATTGAGCTTCGGTTCTCTATTTAACTTTAGTGTGCGTAATAGACTACCAATATCATATTTTACATCTGGTCAGCGAGTTCCTGAAGACTTGGAAGTTGCCAGACCGGACCGAGTAATAAGTTTGATTTTTAACTGAATTCAAGATAAATTAACGAACAAAGGTATGTTATGAGCAGTCAAGCAACTACTTTAAAAAGAATGGCATACGAGAAAATGAGAGGATCAAGCCTGAGGGTTTTGGCGGTCAGTAGTGGTAAGGGAGGTGTTGGAAAGACGAACTTCGTTGCCAACCTAGCCTATGCATTGTCCAAGAGGGGGGAAAAGGTACTCGTTGTCGATGCTGACTTAGGACTGAATAATATTGATATCCTTTTAGGGTTAGCCCCAAAAAAACATATCGGGCATCTCCTGTCTGGAGAAGCAACTGTGGAAGATATTATTCTTCATGGACCGGCTGATATTAATATCTTGCCAGCCGGAGATGGTCTGCAGGAGTTGACACAGTTGCCACCCGAAAAAAAAATACTTCTCATGGATGAGCTAGACCGTGTTAGTCAAGGGTACGATTTCTTGATTTTCGATACCGGTGCTGGCATTTCCAATAATGTTACTTACTTCTGTAGTGCGGCCCACGAGACAATTCTGATTGCTACGACAGAGCCAACTTCTTTGACTGATGTTTATGCCTTGATGAAGACACTCCACCTTAAACATGCACAAAAGCATTTCAGGATGGTGATCAATTCAGTTAGTTCAGAACGAGAAGCACAGGGGGTATATAGCAATTTGACGGCGGTCACGGATCGATTTCTTAAGGATATTTCTGTCGAGTACCTAGGTTATATTCTTCATGATGCCAATGTCCCTAAGGCGGTGCGTCAGCAAAAAGCATTTTTAGAATTGTACCCTTTTTCTAAGTTCAGCGTTTGTATTAATGAGTTATCAGAAAAAATTTCTAAGGAGAAACCCAGTCCTTTATCTAGTGAGAGGGATCAACCTTATTTCTGGCGAAGTGCCTTCCAAGTTCAATGAATCCAATTACTATTAAAAAGTTGGCTCTTGCGTTTGGTTTGTTAGCGTTTGGTATTCTAGCAATTGGAAGTGTTTTAATGGGAAGTCGGATCATAACCGGGGTGATTCGTGGAGGCCTTGGCGCATTGATATTTGGTGGACTAATTTTGGGTTTTGCAAATTTATTTTTGCAAGAAGATGAAGATGCTTCGACCCAAGATATGAATACCAGCGATGATGATCCCGATAAAGGAAACCAGTTGGATCAAACAGCTTAAAGAAAGAAACCGTTAAATGGCACAAAAACAAGAAGCAATGCAGCAGATCGAAATTTCGGTTGAAAACCGTGAGGCCGTTATCAAGGAATATGCGCCGATGACCAAGTATGTGGCCAATCGGATAGCCATGCGCCTGCCTCCTCACATCGAAGTGGATGATTTGATCAGTGTTGGGGTGTTGGGTTTGATCGATGCGATTGATAAATATGATTCTACTCGTGGAGCTAAGTTTAAAACCTATGCAGAGTTCAGAGTTCGTGGTGCAATTCTTGATGAACTGAGATCGATGGATTGGGTGCCTCGATCCGTAAGACAGAAATCTACTGCTATGGATGGAGTTGTTCAAAAACTTCAGAACAAACTTGGGCGTCCACCAGAAGATGATGAAATTGCCGAAGAAATGGGTGTCAGCCTGGATGAGCTCTTTAGTACTTTAAATGAAACGAAGAGTATGCCCATACTTAGCCTAGAAGATATGGGGATCGCCAAGGAGTCGGGCGAACCGCAAAGTCTTCTCGATTGTCTGGCGGGAAAAGGAGATGCAGATCCTCAGACCCATCACAGACTTGTTGAGCTTAAAGAAATTATTGCTAAGGCGATTGATACTCTGCCAGAAAAAGAACGTCTGATGATTTCTCTTTACTATTATGAAGAACTCACCATGAAGGAAATTGGAGAAGTGTTGGGTATCACTGAATCCAGAGTCTCGCAAATCCACTCCAAAGCAGTGTTCAGACTACGTAATAAATTAAAGTCCATTATAGCTGAAGAAATGTAGCTTCTATTATTGGCGATTAAACTCATTTATAAAAACTACTTAGTCTCTTCGCCCTCAGGGCATAGAAACCTCAAGATTGCTGCCAGGACTTTTGCTTGCTGTGCCATATCATCATGAAGTAAACGCATGTTAGAAATTTTTTTTTCGATGATATTCGTAAAATATTTTGTAACCGCTCGTTCCCTTTGATTCGTTGGAAGTGACTGCAGTTTGGCAAGGCCAGCAAGATCTATCCAGAATCCTCTGCATTTGGAACATTGGTTAATTTCCGTATCTTGATCAGCGCTGAAAAAATGTCTATGTAGTAAAGTGTTTTCACAGCTAGGGCAAATATGCTCGGCTCCTCTATAAATTTTTATGCCCTCGGATCTTTCAATCATCAATAGTGATTTCCCTATACCAGGCTTAAGAGCTTGGATTTTTTTGAATTGAAACCTGTCAATCCATAATCCTCCACACTCTTTTCGGCAGGCTGCGATTTTGATGCCGGCGAACGAACTTACGTCTAGTTCGCTATGACAGGCGGGACATTTCATGATTTTAATTTCAGTTCAGTAGATACGGGTTTCTTTCTCTTCCGAGGGACGCGTTTTCCAGCGGCGGTGGCCACACATCCAAAAGGCGGGATTTTTTCGGATAACATTTTCTATGAACTGTACGCATTGATGAGTCCACTTTAGAATATCATTTTCCTTGTTATCAGACTTCTCAAACTGAATTTCTGGGCCATACTCAATACGATAGGTACCTTTCTTCGTAGGATAGCAGAATAAAGGGAGAATAGGTGTACCAGTGCGATAACTTAACAATGCTAGCGACCGGGGTGTTGCAGCTTTTTTACCAAAAAAATCAACAAAAACTCCCCCTTTAGCTGTGTTCTGATCCATCATTACGGCAACACTCCTATTGCTTTTAAGTTCTCTTACAATTTTTAAAGGTGATTCATCTCGATAAATAATTTTGTTCCCAGAAGATGTGCGAAGTTTTTTTGTTACTCGATCCAGATAAGGGTTGTCCAGTTTTCTTGCGATGGAGGAAAGGGGACAGATACCAATATAACCATGAAACAAGCCCATAATTTCCCAGTTACCATAATGAGCCGTTAGAAAAAATATTCCTTTATTTTTCTCCAGACACTGGCTTAGTCTATCTAACCCAATAGGTTCTCCATCAATAAGTTTGCGCACTCGATTTTCTGTGTCTGTGGTTACCCAAAGACATTGCAAAGCCGAAACAGCCAGATTCTGAAAAGATTCTTTGATTATTTTATTTTTTTTAACAAATGATAGTGAATTCGTATAAATGATATCAAGATTGACTTTTGCTGATTGTTTGCGTTTCCCCGAAAAGTGAAAAGCCAAACTGCCTAACCTTTTTCCTGTTCTTACTACTGCTCGCTGAGAAAGGGGACGGACTAATAATAGTAATAAGTTGATAAAAATATATTCCAGGAAGTGCCGAGTGGATTTCACAGCGTTGATTTCATGCGAGGTTATTGTTCTGCAATAGCATGGGCGATAGCGTAATGTCGGTCATGCGAAATGGATATGTGNATTGACTTGAGATTCATTTTNTCAAACAGTATTTTTCCTCTGCCACCNATCTTNACGATGGGTTTTCCTGAATTCTGGTTGACGACTTCAATATCTTTAAANCCNATATNATGATTGATGCCNGTTCCNAAACTTTTGGATACTGCTTCCTTAACNGCGAAGCGAGCNGCAAAATGCTTTCCNGGGTCTGCCTGAGANTGGCAATAATTAATTTCCCTNTCNGTNAATATTTTNTTCTCAAATCGAGGAGANTATTTNGNTAAGGATTTTTTAATCCTATCTATTNCTATGATGTCCANNCCNGTTCCAAAAATCANNCTAAAACCTCAGGGTGNNTGGNTTTGGTGTTACCATTAAGTGCTAATTCAATATTTTTAAATGGAATAGCTCCGGGCCGGATAAGTTGGGCGGTTGATTCTTNCAGGTCTATAATGGTTGATGGTTCACCTCCTGGACATGTGCCTCCATCAATAATTAAGTCGAGAGATTTACCTAGAGATTGATCTACCTGTTTTGCTGTAGTAGGTGGAACTTCTCCTTCAATATTGGCACTGGGTGCAGTAATGGGTTGTCCAATAGATGAAATCAAATCACGTGTCATGGAATTTCCAGGTTGCCTGATTCCTATTCGGCCTGCTGATAGATTCTTGGAGATTACGGAGCGGGGTTCAAAAAGCAGGGTTAATGGGCCAGGCCAGAAACCTTGCATCAAAAGATAGTGAGCCGGAGTTATATCTTTAACTAGAGTTTTCAACAGCGCTCTTGAACTTATCAACAATAATAGAGGTTTATTTTTTTTTCGACCTTTTATTTTAAAAATTCGGTCAACAGCACTCTGGTTGAAAGGGTCTACTCCCAGACCATAAAAAGTGTCTGTGGGAAAGGCAATTACCCCACCTTGAAGTAAAACTTTTCGTGCATGAGAAGAAACAGCCTCAATATTTGACTCAACCTTTAAAATTTGCGACATGATTGGTTTTTAATTTTTTACTTTTTTGAGCGACGGCCTTGGCTTGATCCTTTCTATGCTTCGTGATCATTCCTGCAAGATTATTATCGGATAGAGCAAGAATCTGTACAGCTAAAAGGCCAGCATTTTTGGCCCCGGCCTTTCCAATACTGACAGTAGCTACAGGTACGCCACCTGGCATTTGAGCCGTTGATAATAGGGAGTCCAGTCCGTTAAGGACGGAATCAATAGGAACACCAATAACTGGAAGTTGAGTTTCCGCCGCGACCACACCTGCAAGGTGGGCGGCACCTCCGGCACCAGCTATCATTACCTTAATGCCTCTACGTTTAGCTCCCGTTACGTACTTCCGGGTTCTTTCCGGAGAGCGGTGGGCTGAGGTCACAAGAACCTCATGAGCTATATTGAATTGATCCAGTACTTTACTGGCTTCCTCCATTGTTGTGAAATCAGAATCACTTCCCATTACGATGCCAACTAAAGGTTTGCTCAAAACAGTATCCCCCTGTTAAGAAAAAGGTTTTAAAATATGGAAAGCTTTTATATCATTTTTTGTCTCGGTATGATAGTTGCCCTTTGGAGTTCTGAACTCTTTAATATCTGAATAAATTTGTAGTCCACTCCAATGATAAGTTCTGCCGGGTTTCCTTGCACGGAAATGATATTAAAGAGTTCAAGATTTAGTTTTTTTCGAAGTGAACTCAGCCATGTCAGGCTGTGCTCCTGGGTTTCTGGCGATAATCCTAATTTTTCAAGTGCTTTCAATATTTCGAGGGTATCTATAGGTTCTCTGTCGTTAGGGTTTTGTCCTGGAGTGTAAAAAGAATGGATGGTCTGAAATAAAGCCCATGTCTCTGGAGCCCCGAGTTGGGAATAGTAATCTGCCAGTAATTGAATATCTTTAAGGCTGAAAGTCTTTTTTGGCATGGTGGTTTACAAATTGAGGTTTTTTGAGTTTTCGATTGATTAGGTTTTAAAAAAATTTAAATCTTAATTTTATAACATATCAAAGTATGAGGAGCAGAGCGATACTGTCAGCCCATTTTTCGCATTCCGTGCTTGATTTCGGGAACGAGCATCAGAGTTGCGATAAGCATCATTGCGCAGGAAACCATACCGATAGACCTGGCACCTATCAAGCCCACTGCCCAGTAGCCTATTATTGGACCCAACGTTCCACGAATACCTGTCAGGCTTACATGAACGGACATATAAGCACCCGTTTTTCCTGGCGGAGCGTATTTAGTTACCCATAGGTTCCATGCGATGCTACCTCCTGCAAAAGCAATCCCTATTAAAGCTGAGCCTGCGCCGATGACCCATGGATTTGAGGTGATGAAAAACAAAAGGACGCCAGCACCAAACATCAGGTTCAAGATCATTCTGAGAATCACGAAATTCATTCTATCAAACAGCCTTGCCCAGAATGGAATAAAAAGAGCTCTAAGTGTTTCGGGAATGACTGTAATAATCATAGCTACAAAAACAGCCGACCCTTGAATGCCCCATTCTGGTGAGGTTATGTAATCGACACGTAACGGAACAGTCCATAAGTTGGCGAACCCCATGATGAACCAGGTTAGTAAAACATAACCAAATGAAGGATCTTTCAATACGTATTTCATATTACCGAAAGGATTTTCATGTGGGCTCTGAGCCATTTTTTTTGATGGCATATTGTAGATGGCTATCGCCTTCAAAAAGGCACAAAACCCCAGAAAGGTAAAGATTTTAGAATAATGCTTTATATCTATTTCGAGAATGAAAGAGCCAATATAACCTGATAAAGCAGCTATACCGACAGATAAGAGCAATGGCTTCGAGAAGAATGCTCCTCGCCGTTCTGGAGGATAGTTGTCTCCATAAATATCGGTGATAAAGGGAAGAAGTGCACTGCGGCAAATATAAGCGATGATTATAAAAGTTGCGTAAATGTATAGAGATGTGGCCCAAGCTCCGATAATAAGGCAGACCCCTGTAACCATCGATGGAAGAGCGCCCCATGTAGACTTTTTCCATCTGGTGGCAGAAGCATAATGCAGTAGGACCATGGAAAGGAACATTCCCATAAATGGGGCAGCAGCTATTAGAGCTTTAGTTATTTCCTCTGCATTGAAGTAACGTATAGCTATAAATAAACAAAAAGTTTGAGAGCCGGAAGAAAGCACTCCCTCAAACCCTCCTCTCCACAAATCATATTTATAGGTTTTCTGAGTAATTTCATCAGTCGTCAGATTGGAATGAGCATTCTTAAATTTTACTGACATAGGATCAAATACTTTCAACCGAGAGAGACTCAAAAAACATATTTTAATGGGACTTTTTAAGTAGGCCCGGTAAGAATTTTTTATGTATAGGGGTGCGAGTAGGTGGCAAGTTCTCTGATTATTAGATTAAATTATATTACTTAAAGTATAGCAATTATTTGTTTTTTAATTATAAAACTATTTTGTAACTTATAGCATTATCTTACTAAGCTTTCTCTGTAAGTTCATGCTGAAGAGAATATTTTTAGGGTGAGAGTGAGGATTTTATTACAAAACTTATTATTGTATTGACCTTGAATAGTTTATGTCGCCCGAAAAAAATATTAATTTCTGAACAAAAAATATCTTTTTTATTTTTCTCGAACTTGAAGATCATGAAAGGTAGAATGTTTGAATATAATTTGATTTTTTAATTAGGTGTATGATGATATTTGGTGAATCTAAAGTAAGTTGTGCCGAATTAGTTGTGATTGGGGATGAGGTCATCAGCGGTTTGATTCTGGATCGTAATTCACAATATTTGGGAGAGAAGATTCATGAATTGGGAATAGAAGTTTCCCGCGTAACTACTGTAGGTGATACCGCCCTTGTTATTGAGGATTGTGTGAAACTTGCTTTGCAACGATCGGACTGGGTTGTTGTGACCGGAGGACTTGGGGCGACGCATGATGATATTACAAAGTCTGTTTTACTTAAAGTGTTCGAGTGCGGCTTGAAAAAAGACTATAAAGTAGCTCGTATGTTGGAAGCAAAATATCAAGCCTGTTCTCGGGAGGTGCCTGATAACTTGAGAAGTCAATGGGAGGTGCCTGAGAAAGCAGATATTCTTTACAACGAAAAAGGAACAGCTCCTGGATTTAAAATGAAAAAGGGAAAGTGTGTTTTATTTTCCCTCCCAGGTGTTCCTCTGGAGATGCAATATTTATTTGAAAAATTTGTTGCTCCTGAAATGGCTGGGCAAACAAATAAAACTTTTCTGCATCGGTTGATTAAAACCACCGGACTTTCTGAATCCGACTTATGGGCTAAGGTCGGCCCATTGGAAGGAATCCAGAGAAAAGCAACGATAGCTTCGTTACCCTCCCATCTGGGAGTTCGGATTCGTATTTCTTTGCTAGCAGATTCTAAGGTGGAAGGGGAATTACGTCTGGACGAGGTGGAACGTTTCTTAACTAAGCAGTTATTCAATTATATTTATGGAAGGGATGACGATGAGATTGAGGCAAAAGTTGGTTCATTGTTGTTGGAAAAGTCTCTGACTCTTTCTACAGCTGAGTCTTGTACCGGAGGTTTAATTGGTCACCGTCTGACACAGGTTTCGGGTAGCTCTGATTATTTTAAAGAGGGTGTTATTGTTTATAGTAACGATGCAAAAATAAAACGTCTGCAAGTTGACTCAAAGTTGATCGATGAGTTCGGTGCGGTGAGTGATCCAGTAGCTCGAGCCATGGCCAAAGGCGTTTGCTTGATGACAGGAGCCGATATAGGTGTATCTGTAACTGGAATTGCTGGACCCTCAGGAGGCAGTGACCTTAAACCTGTGGGCTTAACCTATATTGCTGTTCATGACCAGTCTGGAACATATTGCCGGAAATTTATTTTCACGCACGACCGGATTAAAAATAAAGAACGATCTGCTCAGGCCGCTCTTAATCTGGTGCGATTAAGGCTCCAGGGAAGATTGGAAAACTAAATACGTATATGGAAACTTGCCCTTATTGTATAAAAGAAATTGATTCGCTAATTTCAACTTGTCCACATTGTAAGAAGTCTCTTCAGCCAGATTATCCTAGTATGAGTCCAAAATGGTTTCTCGGTATTTGGATTTTTTTTCTGGCACTTGTGGCAGTGATGCTGATATCAATGTTTGGCCGTTAGAAACTAACGAATATGCTTGAATGGAAGAATGAGAAGAACCCCGGAAATGAACCCTCCAATATGTGCGAACCATGCTGTTCCTCCACTATCTGTTGCTAAACTATTCAAAATTTGCAGAACAATCCATATAATTAGTAAAACTATGGATGGAATCCTTGCGATGGTCCAGAAAATTCCGAGAAAAATAAAGGTTTTGATTCGAGCAAAAGGAAACAACATTAGGTAGGCACCAAGTATTCCTGATATGGCACCACTAGCTCCGATCATTGGGATTTGTGAGTCCATGTCAGTGGCAATATGCCCCAATGCCGCGATAGTTCCGCATATAAAATAAAATAGTATAAAGCGAAATTTCCCCAGAACATCTTCAATATTATTGCCAAAAATCCAGAGGTAAAGCATATTTCCTCCTAAATGTCCAATTCCTGCGTGCAGAAACATGGAGGTGTAAAGGGTTGGGTATGTTTTAACTGGATGGTGAACAAGTTCGTAGGGAATGAGAGCGTAGTTTTCATAAAGCACGCTAGGGTTGATAGGTAGGTTAATCCCATAAATAAAAATAATGATGTTTAGTGTTAAAAAAAGAAGTGTAAATACTGGAAAGTTTTTTGTGGGGTTTTCGCTTTTTAATGGGATCATCGGTGGGGACTTTGGCGGGCAATATGATAGTATAAAAACAATGTCCTATGATAATAACAGGTTTGTTATCATCGAACCAGCATAACGCTGGGATCGTTAAATGGCTAATAAGCTTTTAAATTAAAACTGTTTAAATAAAGCACGTTTGTCAGGTGACTTTTTATGAGTGAGGCTGAAGAACTGGTTCCGGGTTTTGATGGGGAGGAAGTTCCCGTTGCGCGGGAACGACCTGAAGAATCCATTGAATGGGTTGTGGAAATATATAGGAAGCATCAGTTGAAGAGAGTTTCTCTTTGGCTTGATGAGGCGCTGGGTAAGGGCAGAAGAAGTAAAACTCTTATTCCGCTAGTCTTGCTCGACGTCAACCCGATCATGCATAGACAAAGTCTGCTTGAGCAAGTGTTCCCCGCACCACGAATCATCAGTGAAGATTTATTGGAAGTAAATCGGCTGAAAATCATGCTGGATGCCGATTCGGGTATGGGTAAAACCACTTTTCTGAAACATTATCTGGAAACTCTTCTTCAGAAACCAGCGCATGGGGTCTATTGTCTACCTATATATTTTCATTTTGGGGATTTGCCGGAAGGTAGCAGGTTTGATTTGTTTCGATCAGCCGTGAACCGTGAAATCATCGATGTGGTTTTGCTTGAACAGGAAGAGGACCCGGCGTTGATTTTGGATGAAGGACTTCTTGAAAATACGGTTAACGCTATTTTCAATTACAGCAAGTGCCAGTTTTTGTTAGATGGGTTCGACCAACTCCATCCTCAAGATCGTTTTCAGTTTTTCATGGAATCATTTCTGGAAGATAACGCTTTTCGCAGTAATTTTGTTTTGCTTGCTAGCGGTGGATTTAATTTTGGTTCTCTATCCACTGATGCAGTTGTTAAGCGTGGCGAGGGTACTGCATTTCAAATGGCTTTCCAGAAACTTGACCCTAAGGATGTTGCCGCCTATTTGAGAGAAGCTTCTAAAAACAAAAAAATCAAAGACCTGGCTCTTTTCACTCCTGAACTTTTAGATGTCCCGCTTTTATTGCGGATGATTCGAGAACTTTATGGAAATGAACTCCTCGACGGATTGAATAATCGGATGGAGATTTACTCCACCTGGTTTCGCTTTAAATTGAAATCGGCCAACCCTTCTGAGTCTGAGGGTTGGGTGGATAACTGTATGGATCAACTTGCTGAAGTTTCTTATCAGTTGATGACCGAAGACCAACAACAACGTTTTCGCGATGTGGAGCCGGGCTATGAAAAATCTATTCTGGAAGGAAAGGACTTTCTTTTAAAGGAGGGAAAGGTTGCTCCCTGGTGGAGTGATATTTTGCAACAGACAATACGATGTTGGCAGTATGGCCACCCTTCTTTTCAGGAGTATTTTGCAGGTCGGTATATCCAGAAGAATGATAGCTGGAAAGAAATAGTCCTGAAAAACTGTGGAAATGAAAAATGGCACGAAGCGATTAAGATTCTGGCCGGCGGGGTTCCTGGAAAAGAATTATTCGATATTTTAATTGCCGAAGGGGCTGTGATGCTGGCGGGAAATTCGCTGGCTGAAGTGGGTGACCTGCCGAAGGAACAAGATCTTTTAATAAGGCAGTTGTTGAAATATCAGTGTAAGGAAACCTTTCCTCAGTTTGCTCAATGTCGACAGGTGCGTGTCGAAGAGGTTATCAAGTGCAATGAAACCGAATATTTGCAGGATCTGTTACTTCGTTTAATGAAACGCGAGCATCGTGACAGTAGAATTTTGTTCAGCGTGGTTGAATTGATTCTGGCAAAGCATGGGAAGAATTTTCACCAGCTTCTGGATACGTTTGATTTTGAACCTCTAAAACACCTTGAAGAATTTAAGGAATTTTTTGAAGAAGTTAATGATCGAGATCTGGTCAACAAAAAGATTTTTAAGAAATTTTCAGAGAGGGTTACGATCCCCGAAGGAAAATTTATTTATCAGGAAGAGGACGATGAAGAAGATAGGGTTCTCCTGAAAGAATATTCTATTATGAAATTCCCGGTTACCAATGCTTTATACCAACAGTTTGATCCGCAACACCGAAACCGGTTTCCCCGATATTCTTTTGATAGCGACCAACCTATTATTGGTATCAACTATTATGAGGCGATTATTTTTGCTCTGTGGATGGGATTGCGACTGCCTACTGAGCAGGAATGGGAAAAGGCAGCTCGAGGAACAGATGGTCGAATTTATCCCTGGGGTGACCCGATGGGTTATGAAAAAGGGTTTGCCAACACCTGTGACTTCATGGCTTGCAAGACCAATCCGGTAATGGATCTGGAGCCAGGCATGTCTCCTTATGGGTGTTACGATATGGCAGGCAACGTCTGGGAATGGTGCATGCAGAAAAATGCTTCCAAACATACTACTCAGAGGATTGTGCGGGGTGGTTCATGGATGAATTATCTGGTGCATGCTAAATGCATTTTCAGAAACTCCTTTGATCCTGCAGAGCGGCATTTGGCGGTGGGGCTAAGGTGTGTCGAGGGCCCTCAGTTTACCGAGATTGAGATTGATGACGAGGACGACGAGTAAAGTCATTTATTTCCTAAAAGAACGATAAAAATAGTAAATAAATCCTTATTTGGACAATATGGTGAAAAGTCAATAGAGCCAAACCTTTTTTAAGTCACCCCAAATAAAAGTCATCCTTTGATAGAAGATAAATACATTCAATACATGCGCCGAGCAATTGTACTTGCCCGTAAGGCTCTTGGTAGAACGAGTCCAAACCCCATGGTAGGAGCTGTCGTGGTCAAGGGCGGGGAAGTTGTGGGAGAGGGGTACCATGCCCGTGCCGGTCAACCTCATGCAGAGATAGAAGCCTTGAGTCGAGCAGGTCACTACGCCCGTTCTGCTGATCTCTACGTCACACTGGAGCCGTGCTGTTATTTTGGTCGGACACCTCCCTGTACTGAAGCGATCATTGAGGCTGGCATCAAACGAGTCTTTGTGGGTATGAAAGATCCAAACAAACAAGTTAGCGGAAAAGGTTTACGTTCGCTCAAGAAGCATGGCATTGTCATCGTTCCGGATGTGCTAAAGGAAGAATGTGTGAAACTGAATAAGCCATTTATAAAGATGATGGAAACGGGGATACCATTTGTGACTTTGAAAACTGCGATGTCTTTGGATGGTAAAATTGCTACTCGTTCCGGGGACTCACGTTGGATTACGGGGAAGTTGGCGCGAAACCATGTTCATAAAATTAGAAATCAGGTGGATGCCATTCTGGTGGGGACTGAAACCGTTTTAAAAGATGATCCTCGTTTGACCTGCAGGCTTAATACAGGGGATGTTAAACATCCTGTTCGTATTATTCTGGATAGAAGAAATAGAATTCCACTCACTGCCAAAGTTTTTAAAAATAGTCGTTCTCAAAAGGTTGTTTATGTGACAGGACCAGATATTTCTTCTCGTCGCCTGAAAACTCTGGTTAGTAACAAGGTGGTAGTTTTAAACGGTAAAATTTTAAAGAGCGAGTTTGATATAAAGTACCTGCTGAAAGAATTGGGAAGCATGGATATGAACTCTATACTGATTGAAGGTGGTGCAGTCCTGAATTCCAGCGTTGTTAAAGCTGGAGTGGTGGACCGGGTTGTTGCTTTCATCAGCCCCATATTAATAGGTGGAGCCCAATCGCCTGGTTTTATTGGAGGACAGGGGGTGTTGAAGGTGAAGGGCGCCATGAAGTTAAAGGATATTAACGTGACTAAAATTGGCGAGGATCTAATGGTGGAGGCGACCCCATGTTCAGTGGAATAGTCCAATCAATGGGAACGATTGGTGAGTTTATTCAGCAAAATGAAGGGGCGGTTCTAGTGGTGAATATAGAAGAGGCGTTTTCTGGGTTTGAAGATGGTGAGAGCATTGCCGTGAACGGAGTTTGCTTGACGGTTGTTGATTCCACGCAGACGACTTTTAAATTGGATTTGAGCACCGAAACCCTGAATCGCACTAACTTTAAAAATGTAATAACAGGAGATAAGGTTAACCTTGAACGGTCTCTCACCCTTTCGACCAAAATTAGTGGGCACTTTGTCAGTGGGCATATTGATCGTGTCGGTGAAATCATAAATATTGAGGAGAAACCGGGCGAGGTCTTGTTTCGGTTTTCCCACCCAAAAGAACTGGGTTCTTTCATCATGGAAAAGGGTTCCATCACTCTAGATGGGGTCAGTTTGACTGTTTTTGATTGCAAAGATAACGGATTCACGGTTTCCATTATTCCTTTTACTTTGAAACATACTAACCTAGGTGTTAGAAAAATTGGCGATTTAATAAATATTGAATGTGATATGATAGGCAAATACGTGTTTAAAGCCTGTGAAACCCTATTAAAATCTGATGAAAAAAAATCTCCTCTTGATTTTCTCAGAGGTTTTTCGTGATAAAGGAAGTTATGGAAAAAGAATTCAGTACAATAGAAGAAGCCATTGCTGATATCCAGCAGGGTAAAATAATTGTTATTGTGGATGATGAGGATCGCGAGAATGAAGGTGATTTAATGGTCGCCGCTGAGAAAGTTACCCCGGAGATCATAAACTTTATGGCTAAATTTGGTCGTGGTCTGATTTGTCTTACTCTGACGGAAAGCAGGACTCTTGAGTTGGGATTGAACATGATGGTCGATGATAACCAGTCTGCCTTCGAAACTCCGTTTACGGTTTCTATTGATGCTCGGCATGGTGTAACGACAGGTATCTCAGCAGCAGATCGGGCGCATACCATAAAAGTTGCTATTAATCCGGATTCTCATAAAGGTGATCTTGTTAAACCGGGCCATATATTTCCATTACGAGCCAAAAATGGCGGTGTCTTAGTTCGTATGGGGCAGACAGAGGCTTCGGTTGATATTGCACGCATTGCTGGCTTGCAACCCTATGGTGTGATTTGTGAAATCATGAATGATGATGGAACTATGGCTAGGGTTTCTCATTTGACGGAATTTATAAAAATACATGGATTAAAAATGATCACTACCAAAGATCTTGCCGAATACAGGCTCAAACAGGAGGCTTTGGTGGAAGAGGTTACCTCGACTATACTTCCGACTCATTCGGGTACGTTTAGTTCTGTTGTCTTTAAGAATACTTTGAATGACCAGACACACATTGCTTTAGTGAAAGGAGAGATTCAGTCGGATGAGCCAACTTTGGTACGAGTTCATTCGCAATGTTTGACCGGTGATGTTTTTGGTTCTTACCGCTGTGATTGCGGAGAACAATTAAAAAAGTCCATGGAGATGATTGATCGTGAAGGTAAGGGTGTCCTACTTTATTTATATCAGGAAGGGCGAGGAATAGGGATTGTTAATAAGATGAAAGCTTATGCCCTTCAAGATGAAGGTAAAGACACTGTTCAAGCAAATGAAGAACTTGGTTTTAAACCTGATTTAAGGGACTACGGTATTGGTGCCCAAATCCTTCGCAAGCTAGGGCTCGGAAAAATCAGGATTATGACGAACAACCCCAGGAAGATCGTTGGTCTTGAAGGTTATGGCTTGCAAATGGTGGAAAGGGTGCCCATTGAAGTGCAGGCTAAAAAGGATAATATCAAATACCTTCGAACCAAACAGAAAAAAATGGGACATATGTTTCAAGATATTCAATAGACCACTTACATGCCTAGATATTTAGAGGGAGATCATAATGCAGAAGGGCTTCGTTTTGGAATCGTGGTAAGTCGTTTTAATGACTTTGTGACAAGTAAACTTCTCAGTGGTGCACTTGAGACACTTAAGGAGCAGGGAGCTTATGAGGATAATATTGAAGTTATCCGAGTTCCTGGAGCATTTGAAATTCCACAGGCAGTAAAAAAAATTTGTTCGACCAGAGACTTCGATGCCATTATTTGCCTTGGCGCAGTGATTAAAGGTGGAACCCCACATTTCGAATATATTTCTGCTGAAACTAGTAGAGGAATTAATCAGGTTGGACTTGAATTTAATATTCCTGTCTTGTTTGGTGTTTTAACCACGAATGACTTGGAGCAGGCATTAGCAAGGTCAGGGCCGGATACTTCCAATAAGGGAAGGGAGTCAGCTATGGCGGCTATTGAGATGGCAAGCTTATATAAGAAAATTTGAGGAACTTATGGGAAAGCGGCGTGTCGCAAGGGAATTAGCTTTAAAACTACTGTATCAGTGTGAATTTAACCCAGGTGAGATTGAAACACAAATAGAGCAGTTTTGCAGAAGATCTGGTACTCAGGTTGAAATTATCAACTTTATGAGAGTTCTGGTCGAAAAGGTTTTTGCCCAAGGTGATGAGATTGATGCGCTACTTAAAAAATTTAGTGACCACTGGGCTCTTGAGCGCATTTCGATGGTTGACCGCAGTATTTTGCGCTTGGGAATATGTGAGTTAATATTTGAGACTTCTACTCCTCCCAAAGTTGCAATTAATGAAGCTGTTGAGATTGCTAAAAAATTTAGCACTAAGGATTCCCCAGACTTTATTAATGGTATACTTGACAAGGTTTATAAGGATACACTTGAAGGCTCCTCCTCTAATACATCGTAAAAATACACCCGTTCATGCGTTACATTATTTTTTCTGATTTACACAGTAATCTTGAAGCCCTTAAACAATTTGAAAAAGAGATAGAGACGATTGCTCATGACAAACTTGTTTGCTTGGGAGATATTGTTGGATATGGAGCTGACCCTAATCCTTGTGTAGAGTGGGTGATGAAAAATGCAGATTTTTCTATAGCGGGTAATCATGATTGGGCGGCCGTGAGCAAAACCAATACTACCTACTTTAGTTCGCAGGCCTACCAGTCATGCTTGTGGACCCGGGAAAAACTGACTGGAAAGAATAAAGAGTTTCTTCGATCGCTTCCATTGGATTATAAAGAGAATGATATTTATTGGGTACATGCCTCTCCCTATAAGCCGCAAGCTTGGTATTATGTGACTTCCAAGACCGGCGGTAAGCGTAACTTTAAAAGCTTTAAGGCCTCAATTTGCTTTGTGGGTCATTCTCATAAACCAATTATTCTAGAACAAACATCGGATGGTGGGGTGAATGAATATGTTGCAGATATCTGGAATGTTGAACCAGAAAATCGTTATATTTTTAATGACGGAAGTTTAGGGCAACCGCGGGACGGTAATCCGAATCCATCCTTTATGATTTATGACTCCGAAATAAAACTAGTTAAAATTCATCGCTTTGAATACGACTTGAACTCTGCTCAGGATAAAGTACGTAATAGTGGCCTACCTTCTAATTTAGCTGAGCGCTTGGCGCAGGGGAGATAATGCCCCTTCACTTGACCCTGCAAAGGGGAAGTGTTAAACTTAAATTAAATAACTTCAATAAAATTAGTTAGTTAGAACGAATAAGCTTTTTTGGAACCTTGTGATGTTAGGTCACCAACTTCTTATGAAATTTAAAAACGCGGCGTTTGTCGTGGGTTTTGCAACATTATTTTTGCAGACTTCTTCTGCTTGGGCTGGGAAGTCAAATTCATCTAACGACCTTTATTATCTCGCACAAAAATCATATTACAAGTTTAAGAGATCTCCGGGTAAACAGCGATACCGGCATCATTGGGAAAAGGTTATACAAAAATTTGCCAAAGTGGTGAAGCGTTATCCCAAAAGCCGCCAGGCTTATAAAGCTTCCTTCACCATGGCCCGTTTATACCAAGGGTTGAACGATGTTTCTAAGAATATAAAAGATTTGGATCAGGCTTTTCGCTACTATAAGAAGGTTTATCGTGATTTTTCAGGTGGGACCCTAACGGACGACGCATTGTTTGAGTTGGCCAAAATCTATATTGATAAAAAAGATTTATCATCGGCCTCTAGGATTTTAAAAATAATACTTAAGAAGTATTCTGATGGTGATCAGATCGTTAAGGCTCGTCTGGAATATCAAAAGTTGGTGTCTGTTGATTCCACAGCAGATAAGCAAGAAATATCTAAGCCAGTCAATACAAACTCTGTTGTTACACCAAAAGAGAAAAAACTGGTTATTTCTAAGCTAATTTCTCCATCAAAAAAAACTAAGTTAGTTGAGTCCGGACCTGTTAAACAGCTTTTGGAATCTAAAGTTAAAGCTAAAGAGAAGAAAAAAACAAATGTTCAGTATAAAGTTCCACCGCATTTGAAAAAAGTCATTGAGAAAACCTCTAAAGACAAAGTAAACGTTATAAGTAATGTAAAGTCTTTACCTAAGCTTAAAGAACTTTTTTCAAAAGAAGAAAATAGAGTTAAGAAGGGTTATCTTTATGTTCCTTCCAATAAAAGAGGCGGAAATGCTACACCTTTAATTGTTGTGGATGCAGGGCATGGAGGCAAAGACCAAGGTGCTAAAAGCAGGAGTGGAATTCATGAGAAAACAGTCAACCTGACCATTGCCCGGCATGTCAAAGCTATATTGCTTAACCGATATAAGTATCAGGTTGTTATGACCCGAAAGGATGATACATTCATTCCACTCAAAGAAAGAAGTGCGATTGCCAACAATCGTAATGCGGATTTATTTGTATCCATACATGCAAATGCTGCAGAAAGAAAATCGGCTCATGGCATAGAAACATATTTTCTTGGTACAACTAATAATGACCGGGCTTTGGAAACTGCTGCTAGGGAGAACGGGGAGCTAGTTCAGTCTGTAAAGGATGACCAGGTTCAGGAAATTCTGGCAAGCCTCATTACGACTACTAAAATTAACGACTCTTCCCGCTTGGCAGGAACGGTACAGGAAAATCTTATTAAGTCCACTAGAAAAAAGTTTAGGGAATTGAAGAACCTTGGCGTAAAAGAAGGCCCTTTTTATGTTCTTCATGGGGCTGATATGCCGAGCATTCTGGTTGAGGTTGGTTTTTTGACTAACCAGAAAGAATCCCAAATGCTTTCCAAGCCTGACTATCTATACAGGCTGGCGTCCTCGATAGCGGAAGGAATATATAAATATCTGCAAGATAAAGATCCATCTATATAAGGATGAAGCATGACAATCCCGATTGTAGCTATTGTTGGCAGAGCCAATGTTGGCAAATCAACTTTATTCAATAAGCTCACAGAGAGTCGTTCGGCGATTGTGAATGATACTCCGGGAGTTACGCGAGACAGAATGTACGGTGCTGCAGAACTTGGAAACCGTACAGTTTTAATAATAGATACGGGTGGAGTTGATGTAGATACCACTAACCAAATAGAGCTTCAGGTTGTGGAGCAGGCTATGTGGGCTAGGGACGAAGCAGACTGTGTGATTGTTGTTGTTGATAATCAGAGTGGACTTACCGGACCGGATCAAGAAATGATAGCTCAGGTTCGCAAATCAGGAAAGCCTTTTTTTCTTGCAGTAAACAAGGTGGACTCTCCTTCTCATCATTTTATACTTCCTGAGTTTTCTAAGCTGGGGATTGAGAATACCTTTCCGATTTCAGCAGAGCATGGACCTGGCCTTTATGAATTAATAATAGCAACTTCCAAATCACTTCCTAATGAGCAAGAGGAACCCGACTTTGATGAAGATACTATTCGTATTGCCGTAATTGGAAGACCCAATGTTGGAAAATCTTCTTTGGTTAATAAGTTACTAAATTCTGAACGTTGTATTGTTTCGGATATACCTGGAACAACTAGGGATGCGATTGATACATCACTCGAATGGAATGGACAGCGTTTTATCTTAATCGATACTGCAGGAATCAGGCGCAAGGGAAAAACTAGTAAAACTCTGGATAAATTTAGTGTGGTCATGGCTCTTAAAGCTCTGGATCGCTGTGATGTAGCGGTAGTGGTCCTGGACTCAATAGTGCAGGTCAGTGATCAGGATGCTACGGTAGCAGGTTATGCTTTTGATCGTGGTAAAGGTTGTCTAGTTCTTGGAAATAAGTGGGACTTGTCCCGCGAAAAAGAAATTCTATTTGAAGAATTTAAGGATCGTGTCAGTCATAAACTTAGATTTTTGGAATTTGCTCCCGTACTCACCGTTTCGGCAAAGTCCGGGTTACGAGTCGACAAGATTCTACCTCAAGTTCAACAGGTTTATGAAGAGTATTCAAGAAGTATAACAACTTCATCTCTTAATGAATGTTTTGAAAGCGCTATTCAAAAAAATCCGATGTCAACTTATCGGGGTAAATTTATGAAACTGTATTATGCTACTCAAGTGAAGAAACATCCTCCTACCTTTAAATGTTTTATGGATTTTCCGGAAGGTATTCACTTTTCCTACAGGCGCTATTTGGTCAATAGTCTTAGAAAAAAATTTGGATTTATTGGTACTCCTGTCCGATTAATCTTGTCAAAAAAAAGAAAAATAGATTCTTAAAAAACATACTAATTATGTACTTAGGAGGAATATTATTCTTTAATAACCTCTAAAATTGTTAGTCTTGATAATTTTTAGCTTTAACTGTCCCTCGTATCATTTGTTATTTTCTTGCTGTACACTTTAACTCTTTGAAATGAGTTAAATAGAGAATTACCTTACTTTACGTTCCTTTTTTAGAGATAATTTAAAAACCCTTATATATTAATTAAATTAATAGGGTATAAAGTTTTGACTTTTACTTTGAAATTTGGAATGTTTATAGTTCTTAGTTAGTGATTTTTGATTCATAATTTGAGCGATGACCTGAGTCTTGAACTATGCATCTGACCTGACCTGTTTGACGGAAGACTAGTTGATGTTTGATATGAACTATATTGAACGCTTGATGCATAAGGCTATTGTTGAAGCAAACCATGTATATGAAGAAAAACTGTATAAATGACCTAAGATATATAAAAGACCACTATTTTGTGAGGAAATATTTTGAATAAAGTCGATTTAAACGGAACTCTGGTGAAGGCTGATATTGTTGATCAGGTATATGAAAAAGTAGGATTCACACGTCAGGAAGCCGTGCTAGCTGTGGAGATTTTATTTGAAGAAATTAAATCTGAACTATCTCATGGAAATAATGTCCGTATTTCTAGGTTCGCAAGTTTTATTTTGCGGAAGAAAAAGGCTCGTAATGCCCGAAACCCTAAAACCGGTGAAACTATTCGTATTAAACCACGGACCGTTTTAACTTTTAAGCCGAGTAAGCAATTACTTGACACTACCAATCAATCTTTCTATGATGACAACTTTGATTCCTGATAAATTATTTTTTAAAATTGGTGAAGTCGCGGACTTAGCCGGTGTTGAGCAACATGTTTTGCGCTATTGGGAGGATGAATTAGATGCGCTAAAGCCGACTAAAAACAAAGTAGGGCAAAGGTTATACCAGAAAAAAGATGTGGTGTTAATTCTGGAAATAAAGCGACTTCTTTATGAAGAAAAATTTACCATTGCTGGAGCCAAAAATAAACTCAAGAAATTTAAAAAAAAAGGAACGCAATTAGATTTTTCCTATGACCGTGAATCTTTTCTGGAATGGAAAAGAGAGATAAAAAATGAGTTAGAGTCAATTTTGAAAACACTTGAGAATACTAAAGACTGAAAAACCAATTTGCTCTATTCCTGAAAAACAAAAAAACCTCCAGGTAAATACCTGGAGGTTTTCATTATGAAAAACTATCTGTTTAAGAAAATGCTTTTTTTGCAACATCTATTAGAGCATCAATCGTTCTGCAACCTAATAGTTCAGCGTCTTCTCGGGCGATCTGCTCGCCGTTTGTATTAACTGCGATTACAGAGCGTTGCAGATAACGGCTTTTCACGCCTTCAAGAGTCAGCTTATTGGCATTACCAAAATCCTGATTTACATCTTGGAGTATATTTGGTAGACCCCTTCCTGCATTACTTAAAATATCGGTTCCTACCACAACAATAACTTCATCAGCACCGGCGGCTTTGAACTTTTCCTGATTTTCCTTAACTAGATCAAATTCTTTATTGCAGAAACCACCAGCACCAGGAAGAGTTATTATGAGTCTCTTACCCTTAAAATCATTGATTGATAGTTCTTGTTCTAATGGTGTGGAGGCTGCATTTTCTACCGACCATTCGGGATTTAATCTTATTAACTTTGCGTCGTTACCTGGCAGTGTTGCCATATAAAAAACTCCTTTTTAAGTTGTTAAGAGACTTCATTATGATGTTTGTACGTTTAGAAGGGTTCAAAAATTTTGTAATAAAAATTTATTCACTTTGTAATGTCTAAAATATTGATTTTATATGGTTATTATGTGTGTGGCAAAATAAAAAATATTCTGTTAACCTAGATATATTGAATACTTTGGAGCTTAAATGCGAATGAATAAATTTGTGGGGAGCGAAGACCCATCGATAGACAATTGTAATAGTTTTTCATTGATTTCAATAAATCTTTTGGCTCAAAGGACTCTCGTCCAGTTTTCCTCACATTTAGTGATAGTTGGGGTGCTGATTGTTAATCTGCTATGTGTTGATGCTTCGTGGGGGCAAGATAGTAATAGTAAGAGACCATTTTATGAATACCCCGGTGATTACCGACAACAGGTCAACCAATTAAAAAATAAATTTAAACTTCAGTTTGGTTATGAATTAATAGACTTAGAACTCGGTTGGAAGCTAGAAGAAATTAAAGAACTCACTTTGGCTTTTTCTAAATTGCCTGAAACGTTTTTAAATATATCGGGATTGAAGGGATTTTACCATTTGAGTAAATTGCGAGCAGCCCCTGAAGGAATGCCGGTGGATAATATTCCTGCAGCCACATTCCCAAGTTTTCAAACTGTATATCGAAATTCTAATTTATCTTACCAAGTAGAAGTAGATAACCAGGAGCTTCGTATAGAGTTTTTTAATAGTTTGTTTTATGAGGATAGAGAAAAGTTTCAAAATATTGTTCAGCACGAAATGGCGCACGTTTTTGATATATTTCACGGATATCTTTCTTTTTCAAAAGAGTGGCTTAAAATTTCCAACTTTAGTTTTATTCATCTTCCAGCTCTCGACGGCCGACCGGGAGATGATTATTTATTCGCGGCACTCAATGATCCGGATGTAGCTAATTATGCACCAGTTTCAACACGTCAACTTTCTACGTATTCTCGACAGAATCCTCAGGAAGATTTCGCCAACTCAGTTTCTGCGTACATAAATTATCCTTATTTTCGCTATAGTCATCCAAAGCGTTATCAATATTTGAAAAATAAAGTATTTGGAGGAAGGGAATATTATCTCGGTACGACAATGAACTATCTGGATAAAGTTGTTGTAGATTTTGATGCAGCGCTGAATAGTAGGAACTGGAATAAAGTTATTAAAATTTCTCAGGAGGTCGGTAGAGGCTACTTTCCTGAAATTGAATCTCAATTGATTGAAAAGTTGAAGACAAATCTAAAGAATTCTCCTGATTCTACACGAGATGCTCAGTTGGGTTCCGCAACCTGTTATTTTTTGAGTCCAAAAGCATTAGATTTACGCAGAAATCTGATTCGAAAAAAAAGAGTACCACTACAAACCCTTTTGAAAATTCCAAGATGTGGTCTCATGTCCCTTCGTTCTTTTGAAAAAGAATTTGCTAGTTGGTCTATGAGGAGTATTTATTTTTTTAAAAATAGAGGTAGAGCGCAACTCCAGTTTCTTGACCCTGTATTACCTATTTCTGGTGCGAGAGGGTTTGAAACTCGGTATTTATGGAGAATATTTTATGAAGGAAGTAATGTTCATATAGCGGAAGGAACTTACCTTGTGGAAGGAGTAAGGTCTGGGTCAATAAAAATTGACCTCGAAAAAAGCGTCGTAGGAAACTTAAATCTCCCAGCAGGAAAGTCTCTTGTATTGGAATTGGGGGCTCAGCGGATGCATCCTAGGCAATTCAAAAGATTTAACAGTAATCCGGCAAAAATCAGATTTGTAATTCAGCCAGGTTTTAGCTATGAAGCTCGTAAGAACTCAGAAATAAAGGTTATTTATCCAGATGGGGTCGAGTTTAAAAAGCTTAATTGAATTACTCAATGGACCTAACCATACGGTAGGCCATATTAAGATGAGCGTACTTTGAAGGCCATACTTTCATCCCATCTTCGTACTGAATAACGAGTGCAGAAGAATCTCTTTCTTCTATAGTCCAAGTTGTTCCTGCGCTGCCGGGTTCAAAGATTGAATGCAAGTATATTTCATCCCCATACTTGTCAGTATTCTTATGGCTAAGGTCAAATAATGACCAAGCTTCCTCCTCTGTCGGATATCGCCAATCTTCATAGCCTGCTAGCCTTTCCATATTGGTGATTTCTACATAATCTTGACCTTTAAACCAATTTAACCATTTTTTTGTATCTTGAAAAGAGTCGGATTTTTTCCACATTACTTTTAACTGTTCATCAGTGATGGTGTCATTACCATTATCTATAAATCGATTATTTGACATTAATTTTTAATCCAACCATGTAACGGTCAGCTCCTCAACTAAAAAATATATTATAGAAATATTATGAATAAGAAGTCTTCAAACATAAAAATCCTTTAATTATAAGGGCAGCAAAGTTCCCAACCCTGCCCCTTTATTCCATATGTCCTACTTCCAGAAAGACCTTTTTTCAAATAATCCTCCAAGTCGTTATTTTTTTCTTCGGAAAGACTGGTGGATTTCAAGTGAATTCTTATTGCATCAATAATAAAATTATTTAAACCTTGTTCGTCATCCTTGAATCTTAGTTCAAGAAGCTGAAAAATATTTTTATCAATATCGAAGGTAATTTTTTTTGACATTAAATTCACTCATAAGTTTAAAAATATTNTATTNTAGNACAAAAAANAGNTTAATGAAAGTAATCGATCAAGAGGAGTTCNTAAGGTTTGAGATNCGAGANNAGGAATNNTCTTTCTTAAGCGAATGGGATGTGTATGGNAGGTCTATGATAAATACTGTCCCTCTAGGGTGGTTATCCTTAACTCGAATAGATCCATTATGGTCTATTATAATCCGGTTAACAATGGCTAAACCTAATCCTGTTCCACGTTTTTTGGTGCTGAAATGTGGTAGAAAAAGTTTATCTCTATCATCAGGTATAATGCCTGAACCATCATCTGAAAATTCAATGCGAACCATTTTTTCAGTTTGCATGATTCGTGTGCTTATTTGTATAAGTCCTCTTTTATCAAAAGCATCAATAGCATTTTCAAAAAGGTTGATAAACACACGACGAATCTGTTCAGGATCTAAATGAACAAACCCAAGGTTTGGGTCGAAACTTTTTTTAATATTTAGAATCTTTTCGTGCTCTAAATAAGATATCAGAATGTCATTAATGATTTTGTGTAGAGATGTAGGCCTAGGGTTAGGTGTAGGCATTCTTGAAAACCGTAGGAACTCATTGAGTAGTTCCTTCATTCCTTCTACTTCTTGACTAATTATGTTGATACTTTCATCGAAAACCCGGGCAAAATCTTCTTTGTTTTCGTAGTATTTCTTCTTTAACCTCTGTGTATTTAGTTGTATGGGTGTAAGTGGATTTTTGATTTCATGAGCAATTCCCTGTGCTACTTCTTTCCATGCTGCAATTTTTTGGGTTTTCATTAAATGAGTAAGATCTTCAAAGACAATAACTAGTCCGCGATATTTTTGGGTCACTCCTGTAAGAACTTGAATATTAACTAATAGAGTAACGTTATTTTCTTCTACGCGCACATCAAGTTGTTCCTCCATTGATTCTTTATTTTGGGAATACATACGATGAATAAGTTTTCTGATAGCCTGGTGAATTGAATCATTTAATGCGTTACGGTAAGTGGAGCCAAACACATTTTCACTTTTAAGGTGAAGAATTTTTTCAGCCGCCTGATTAAAAGTTGTAATATGACCCATTTTATCGATTGATATTACACCTGCTCCAATATTATCCAGAATAGTTTCTATGTAATTTCTTCTTCTGTCTAACTCTATATTTGTTTTTTTAAGGTCTTCATGGGCAAGTTGAATATTAAGCTGACTGTCGTTTAATTGACGGGTCATGGTATTGAAGGAGTCAACCAAAACTGCTATTTCATCAGTGGCTCTAGCTCCAATTTTAAAGTCAAGATCTCCTTCTGTAATACGTCTTGTACCTTCTGCTAATTGTTGGATTGGTACAGTGATTCCTCTGGCCATATAAAAACCCAGCCAAATAGCAGAAAAAAGAATTAGTGCAGTAATAAGAATTAAGGTTGTATAGTAGTTTGCGCTGACTGGAATTTTAAGAAAACTTTGTTGTTGGTAATCCTCAAATGTGTTTCGAATATTTTCAATTTTTTGAAGAGAACTCTTTAATACAGGGTTCAATGTAATGATGTAACCCCATATTGTAACTATCCCTTTCCGTTTCTCTGTGAGGGGGGCTACCACGATCATTACACTTTCTCCATTAATCATTTGAATTTCTGTCACACTTTCAACATCTAAGCTCTTTTTTATTAATTCAGTGAACTTTAGGGAACTTTGCGTAGGTAATTTAGATGAATCTAATTCTCGAACAATAAGCTTTAAATCATTATCATATAAAATAATGCCCATAAGTTCATATTCAGTAACCTTTTCTCGAACTAAAGTTTGTAATCTTTCGCGTTTCGATTTTAGGTATAATTTTTCGTTATTTATAAACCTTTCAATATTCTTAGTTTTTAATAGAGCTCTTTTTTCAAGGTCAGAATAATAACTTCTAGCAATATCCATAGAATATTCTAAGGTCTGCTCGATCTGCAAATTAAACCAGTTACCAATACTAAAAGTAAATAGTTTACTGGCGACTGTAAATAGAAGTATGGATGGCACTAAAGTAAGAATTAAAAATGCAATGATTAGTTTTGTTTGAAACTTGGATCCAATAATTTTACTTTTACGTTCGTTATAGACTTTGACCAGGTTTCGCGTTATCAGAACGATCAATAAAATAAGCAGTATCAAAATAATATTGAAAACTGCGAGGACGGTAATATTATTGCCAATTGTTGAGCTTGATTGTGCTTGTAGAAAATAGTTTTCCAGCAAAGTCATGCATATGAGTGAGGCAAACACCTTTAAAGCTGTTAGAGTTGTGCGCCTCCGCTTATTACGCAATTGTTCTTCTGTGGGTGGTATATAAGTTGAGTAGTCGTTACTGGACGAATCGGATGACATAGTAGCTTCCGAATTATTGAGTTGTATGAAGTTGATATTTTAACACACAACTAACTGATATTATTCTAGTACTCGATACCTCTAATGCTGGTTATTAGGTTTTGATATTAGAGGATTAAAAGGTGGGTTATTTGTTGAATGAACGAATTACTTCTTTAGAAGTACTGTTGATTTTCTTTCTTGTGTTTTTCGTCTGCCTTAACAGTTCCAAGTCAGGGTCAATAGCTAGTGGCGAGGTTTGTGCCCATGAGGTTTCAAATTCACTGAATGGGACAAAAAAGAAAATATAGTTGAATGGAAACCAGAATCGGTCAGTTTCTAAATCTGCTTTAACTCGGACATAATATTTTTCGTTTGGGTCTAATTTATATATAGGAGCAATTGGAATATCTTGTAAGGTTAGCATCAGCTTTTGATATCGCGATCCTTTACGAGTTATTTTTTTTCGTTTGACATTCTTGCCTAATTCTGAAAAGCGGTATATTTTCTTGAGTGAGTCATATTGGACTTGATGACGAATTTTGTTGGAGCTAATAAGGCTGTCTACCCATGCTGTATTATTTTGTCGGAGTTCAATTTCAAAAGTAAGTCCCATTGGCACTCCATTTTCAATGGCTTCCTTAATAGTCTCAGTAAACCCATCTATCAAACGAGCGTTTACCACTAAATACTTTCCTTTTGTTCCAACACCAATGTTAACGACATCCGGTGATTCTGCCAAAGCAGAGGAAACCGGTCCCATAGAGAGCAAAAAACAGGCCAAGATGAATAAGAAAGCCCTATTAAGATCTTTCATTTTGAAAATAATTGTAAGTTTCAACTAATCCTTGCTCCAATTGAACCTCAGGTTTCCATGCAAAACCTTTGTGGAATTTTTTATAGTCTAAAACACTTCTGCGTTGTTCTCCACTTCTAACCGGACCATATTCTGTGGCAATATTTTTATTTGAAATCTTCACAAGACATTTGGTTAAATAATTTATGCTAGTTTCTATTCCTGTTCCTAAATTAAATATTCCTGTACAAGCAGGATCAAGTGCTAATAAGTTAGCTTGCGCAATATCACTAACCGAAATAAAATCACGTGTTTGTTTTCCATCGCCATAAATTAATGGTTTTTTATTATTGACTAGCCTTTCGCAGAAAATAGCTACAACTCCTGCTTCTCCATATGGATTTTGATGTGGTCCAAAAACATTACTGTAACGAAGTATAGTTGTGCTTAAACCATACTTAGTGAAAAAATACGTTAGATAATTTTCTGCGCACAACTTTGAAATTCCGTAAGGACTCAATGGCTGGCACGGATGATCTTCGCTTGCCGGAAAAAAAATCTGTTCTCCATACATACCTCCCCCGGTTGAAGCGAAAATAAATTTATTGACACCAAAAGATACCGCACTTTGAAGAAGTTGTAAAGTACCAATAATATTAGAGTTAACGTCAAATAGAGGGTCTGCGACTGATTCGGATACGGATATTTGGGCGGCATGATGGTTGATTGTCTCAATTTTTTCACTCTTCAGAATCTCTGAGACATCGGGGTTTAGTATATCTATTTCATAAAAATTGACTTTAGGATTAAGGAACTGCAACTTACCAGATGAAAGGTTATCGATTACAGTAACCCGATGACCTGCTTTGATATAGGTGTTGACAATATGAGACCCGATAAAACCGGCACCACCTGTCACTAGAATGTTCACTTAAGGCCGTCCTTAAATATTTGTTCCAACTCAAACAACACTTCTAATGCTTCTCTAGGAGAAAGTTCATTCGGGTTAATTTGCTTCATTTTGTGGATTAAAGGGATATCAGGCTCTTGAAAAAGGCCAAGTTGGCTGAAAGAATATTGGTTCTTATTATTTTCTGATCGAAAGATTTTAGGGGCACCGATTTCATCAAACTCCCTTTGCTCTAGGTTGTATAAAACCTCATTTGCGCGATCTAGTACTACTTTAGGTAATCCTGCCAATCTGGCGACTTGTATGCCATAGCTTTTATCGGTTCCTCCTGGAACAATTTTTCTAAGAAAGATTATTTCATCATTCCATTCTTTTATCTGGACATTAAAATTTTTAACTCCCGGAAGAACACGAGATAAATCAGTCAATTCATGATAATGTGTTGCAAAAAGTGTTTTAGGCCCACTCACCTGATCAGTTTTGTGAAGGAACTCAACGATAGCCCATGCGATACTGATTCCATCAAAGGTGCTGGTTCCCCGACCTATTTCATCTAGAATGATCAGGCTATTTGGCGTCGCGTTATTAAGGATGTTCGCAGTTTCGTTCATTTCCACCATGAAGGTAGATTGTCCTTTTAATAAATGATCCTGTGCTCCCACTCGAGAAAAAATACGATCCGTAATCCCCAAACTGACTTTTTCAGCAGGAACAAAACTTCCTATTTGTGCCATGAGAGTTATTAGAGCAACCTGTCTCAAATACGTTGATTTTCCTGCCATATTAGGGCCAGTAATAATCATAATCTGTTGTTCGACTGAGTCTAAAAATGTATCGTTAGAAATAAAACGAACCGACTGATCTATTTGCTCAATAAGAGGGTGGCGACCTTTTTCAATAATTAGGTTACTATCTTTTGTAAACACTGGCTGGCAATAATTATATCTGTGTGCGACTTCGGCGAACGAAGATAATGCGTCAACTTCACTTATGATCCTTGACATAACCTGGATTCGAGAACCAGCAAGGGAAACTGTAGACCGAATTTCTTCAAACAATTTTTGTTCTATAGAAAATATTTTTTCTTCTGCGCCGGTGATTTCTTCTTCATACTCTTTAAGTTTGGGTGAAATATAGCGCTCTGCATTCACAAGTGATTGCTTACGAATATACTCAGCAGGTACGTGATCGCAATGTTTTTTTGTGACCTCTATATAATATCCATAAATTTTATTGAAGCCCACTTTTAAGGCTGGTATACCGGTTTTTTCTTTTTCTTCTAACTCAAGAGAGGCGATCCAGCTTTTTCCTTGCCGGGTTATTTTTTTAAGGCGATCCAATTCTACATTACGATCCGGCTTAATAAGGTTTCCTTCTTTTAGGCTTAGGGGTGGGTTGTCCGTGATATTTTGATCAATCAAATCATAAATATTATTCAGATTGTCCCAGTTTTGAATATAAGCATGTATAGCGATGGAACCGGAGTCTTTAAGAGATTTCAACAAACCTGGAAAAACTTCCAGAGATGTTTTTAGCGCAATGAGATCTCTTGCATTGCAGGCAGATAGGCTTATCCGCCCCAATAGTCTTTCTAAGTCAAAGATATTTCTCAGAAGGTCTCGTATGTGTTTTCTTTCAGTGGGGTTATCCTTGAAATCTTTAACGATACTTAGGCGCTCCTGAATCCTCTCTGCATCTATCAACGGTTTTAAAATCCATTCGCGAATTCGACGTGCGCCCATGGAAGTCTCGGATAAGTCGAGGAGATCAAGTAGAGAGTTTTTGCGGCTTCCTTCGCTGGATTGAACTAGTTCGAGACTTGCTAATGAAGATTGGTCTAAGGCCATGTAGTTATGAATAGGGAAGAGGGTGAGAGTCGTAATATGTTCTATTGCTGACTTCTGAGTTTCCTGAAGGTAATGGATAAGTGCACCCGCTGAGGAAATTGCAGCATTCATATTTTCGCAGCCAAACCCCTCTAAAGACTGTGTTTTAAAGTGTTTAATTAGCTGTCTATAGGCCTCACTAAAAGAAAAGGTCCAGTCTTCTTCCGTATGAACAAACACCTCGCCTTTAGGAAGCAAAGGTTGTATTTCATCTTTTATTGAGTTGGGAATAATAACTTCTTTTGGGTCTAGTTTATGTAACTCGTCTGAAAGAAGAGAGAGGGCATTCTTTCCATCAATCTGAGTAACTTTGAAAACCCCCGTAGATAGATCAACCACAGCAATTCCAATTTGATTTTTTAAGAAATAAATAGAGGCGATAAACTGATCTTTTTTTGGATCAAGTATATTATCGTCAAGAACAGTTCCCGGGGTGATGATTCTTACTACTTCCCTTTTGACTAGTCCTTTAGACAGCTTTGGATCTTCCGTCTGTTCGCAGATTGCAACTTTTTTTCCAGCTTTAAGAAGCTTGGTAATATAAAGGTTTGCCGAGTGATGAGGGATCCCACACATGGGTACAGGATTGGTTTTTTTATTTCTGGCAGTGAGAGCAATCTGCAAAATTCTAGATGCAGTCTTTGCATCTTCATTGAACATTTCGTAAAAGTCTCCCATCCTAAAAAATAAAATGGAATCAGAATATTCTTTTTTTATCGCACGATACTGTTGCATCATGGGGGTGTCAAATTCAGAGACCTTAATACTTTTGGCCGAAACGCCCATAGAGTTATTGAGTTACAGTTTATTAAATTGAGGAAGCAATTTATTATAGGTGGCCTGCAGATGTTCTGGGTGGACTTTGGTTTCCCCTAAAACAGGCATGAAATTGGTGTCTCCGATCCATCGGGGAACAATATGACAATGAATATGCTCATCGTATCCTGCTCCACCAGCTTTACCGATGTTATATCCAATATTAAAACCTTCGGGATTAATCACTGCACGCAATATCTCGATAGAACTATGAGTTAGATGAGTCATTTCTTTATTTTCGCTAGCATCCTGCTTAGTTAAACAATTTATATGCTTGAAAGGTGATACCATTAAGTGGGAAGAATTATAGGGGAAGATATTCATTATGATGAAAACCGACTGGCCACGATAAAGAATATAGTTTTTAGTGTCATCATTTTCCTTCGGAAGTAAGCAGAAAATACATTCGTCAGGTTTATCTTTTTTGATATATTCCATCCTCCAGGGTGCCCAGAGTTGCTTCATATTTTTTCCTAAATAGAAGGTTTTATCGCATCAAAAACCACATGTGTCCGCAAGTTTTTTACCTGGATAAATCATTGTGAATAATTCGCGGGTTTTTTTGCGCATTCGTTCTTCTTCATGATCTGATATCTCATGGTCATAGCCCAAAAGATGAAGGATGCCGTGAATTAATAATAATGTTAATTCTTCTTCCAGGGATAGCCCGTGTTTTTTAGTTTGGGCAAGAGCAGTTTCAAGGGAAATGGCAACATCTCCTAGGATAAGTGTTTCCAAGGTTTCTGGTTGTCCCTCGAAAAGCTGAGGAAAAGATAGCACATCTGTCGAACGATCTATACCCCTGAACCGTTGATTTAGATCACGAATTTCTTGATCTCCAATAAATAATATGCTGATTTCGTAATCATTGCAATCCATAGAGCTAAGGAACCTGCCTATTTGATGTTTAATTTTCCCAGTGTCTACCTTTATTTTTGGGTGTTCATTTCTGATTAAAACTTTCATAAAGTTGTCAAAAATAGGACCAAAAATTAATGGGTGTCAGAAAGGTGATGAGAAGTTACTCCTGACTGGAATTGTCTTGGTCGTAAGCTTTGATAATTTTTTTTACAAGCTCATGCCGTACAACATCCTTAATTGAAAAATAGATAAATTTGATGTCTTGAACTTTATGTAGTAGTTTTTGAACATGAATGAGCCCCGAATCACTATGTTTTGGAAGGTCGATTTGAGTAATATCTCCGGTTACTACCATTTTTGAACGGAACCCCAATCGAGTTAGGAACATTTTCATTTGCTCCCGGGTAGCGTTTTGTGCTTCATCAAGAATTATAAAAGCATCACTCAATGTTCTTCCACGCATATATGCTAATGGAACAATTTCTATCGATCCTTCATCCATGAGGTGCCTTACATCACTTGTTTCCATCATGTCGCTTAAGGCATCATAGAGGGGCATAAGATAGGGATTGATCTTTTCGGCGATATCTCCTGGCAAATATCCAAGTTTTTCACCAGCTTCTACAGCAGGGCGCACAAGCACAATTTTTTTAAACTTTTTTTGAAGTAGGCCCTCTAACGCCATTGCTACAGCTAGATAAGTTTTTCCTGTTCCTGCAGGGCCAATAGAGAGAACGATATCGACTTGCCTGATAGATTGAATGAATTGATGCTGAGAGGGTCCTTTTGGAGTTATATAACCCTTTTTAGGTGAAACAGCAATACGCTCTGAAAAAATAGCCTTGAGGTCAGCTTGAGAGTCTTCAGATATAAGTCGAATGGCAAATTTTACATCGCCATTCTCGACGGGTAGGTTGGCTTCATGCAATTTTTCCATTTGCATGAAAAAATTTTCAACTGTTTCTACATCTTCAGGGTCACCTTTAATCTTTATATGGTTTTCCCGGGTGGTGATACGGACGTTGAATTTTTTCTCAATTAGCTTGAGGTTGAGGTCTTGACTGCCAAATAATTCTGGAATGAGAGTAGTATTTTCTAGAACTATATTTTTGGTGTCTGGTTTCAAGCAAGAATCTCTCAATTTTTTAAATGTATTTTTGCTCTGTTCATCGCCGTGTTCCCTGAATTAGGGTTAAAAATTCACTGCGAGTTCTAGCATCTGATTTAAAGGAACCTAGCATGGAACTTGTGGTGGTATATGAGTTCTGTTTTTCCACTCCTCTCATACACATGCAAAGATGCAGGGCTTCGATCACGACGCCCACTCCAATGGGTTGAAGAATTTTATTCAGGCATTCTGCTATTTGTTTGGTCAGGCGTTCTTGCACTTGAAGGCGTCGGCTGAACACATCTATAATCCGAGGAACTTTACTAAGGCCTATTATTTTTCCTCTTGGTAGGTAGGCGACATGACATTTCCCTATGAAAGGAAGCATATGGTGCTCACACATACTAAAAAGATCAATGTCTCTGACTATAACCATTTCATCATAGTCTTCCTTAAATAATGCTCCATTGACAAGCTCTTCTATATTGACACCATAGCCACTGGTAAGAAAATTTAGTGATTTTTCAACCCGCTCCGGTGTTCTTTGAAGGCCTTCACGAGAAGGATCTTCTCCTATCTGGAGTAATATTTGTTTAATGAGGTCTTTCAAGTTCGGCCCCTCGATAAATGACAAAGTTTCGTTCGGACTCAAAAAGTTTGATCTCATGCAGAGAACCACTCTCAATTTTAGGTGCGATAATATTCCAGAAATGGATGGCGATATTTTCAGCTGTTGGAATTACATCTTTTAAAAATGCAACATCTACATTGAGGTTTTTGTGATCCACTTTATCAATGATTTCTTCGTTAATTAGTTTTTTAAGAGATTTTAGATCAAGTACCATTCCTGTTTCAGGGTCTACTTCTCCCTTAACAGTAACCTCCAAAACATAGTTATGCCCATGGCCATTTGGGTTATTGCATAAACCAAAAGTGGCTGCATTTTTTTCATCTGAAAAAGAGGGGTTGTACAATCTGTGGCTGGCGCAAAACTCCAAACGGCGAGTAATAAAAATCATTGAGAATTATTTAAGATATTTACGTTTGTTATCAGTTGAGTAAAAACCTGGCCCATATAAGTGGAAATTCATCTGGTTAAACTGCTTACTTAGTTTGCCACCACATTTTTCACAAACCTCAAGTGGATCGTCACTAACTTTTAGCAGAACCTCTACAATATTTTTGCATTTTTCACATTGGTATTCATATACGGGCATTGACTTCTCCAAGGTGTTGCACATTTTTAATGATCCCTTTTATATTAAAAACTTGTGCTTTACTTTTGGGGTTATTCTTAAATCGCATCTTGATCTTACGTCGAGGGTTATCCCCACGAAATACATTCAACGTTTTATCAACATTAGTTTTGAAGGCTTCTAAACCAAATGAAGATGAGGGTAAGGTCAAACCCCATTGAGGGTCATAAATGCCCACAAGCATTTCATGTTTATTCAAAACCTGTATAACGATAAATTTTTCGATTGAATGTTTTTTCTGCACTTCCAAAGGCATCATAAGGGACTCATTTTCATTCTTTGTGCCTCGGCGCATGACTGACTTTCCTGACTCAACTTCTAAAAATGATATTGATGATATATGTTTTTTCAATTCCTTGGAAATGTATTTTTTCGGGAAAACCACAATTCCATAGTTTTCGTGGTTCTTGTATAGTTGGTAATCATAACTATAAGCAGAACTAACTTGCATAGGAACAAAAAGCAGAGCCAAAACTATTAATTTAGTAATGAGTTTCATCATACCAGTATGATACCTCATCTTCCGAACAGCCAGTATAAAAGTCATATTTTTTTGGTAAGAAAGAGATCTCAATCTACGACCATTTCGTATTATGGAATATAAATTCTATCGCTAGTTCCTCTAGAAGTCTATTCAAAGTAAATCTAGACTAAACTGCGTTAATTCTAGCTACCTAAAGCTCGGTTCCTCTCTTGTCATTCTAGCTGAGAATTTCAAGTTGGCTGAAAAAAAAGGGTATTTCAAATGCAGCAGTCTCTGGTGCATCCGAACCATGTGACGTGTTTCTCTCAATGTCTTCAGCAAAATCCTTGCGTATTGTACCTTCTTCGGCATCGGCTGGATTTGTGGCTCCCATTAACTTCCGCCAATCGGCGATGGCATTAACTTTTTCGAGAACGAGTAATACAACTGGACCTGAACTCATAGTCGTAGTCATACCATCGAAAAAAGGACGCTCTTTGTGGACATCATAAAAGCCTTCTGCTTGAGCTTTGCTGAGTAGAGTTCGTTTCATGGCAACAATTTTGAATCCGTTAGACTCTATGCGCTCTAGTATTTTCCCAATGAGGTTTCGTTCTACACCGTCTGGCTTTATGATAGCAAAAGTTCTTTCCATTACGGGACTTTCTTTTAAGGGTTACAAGTAAAATAAAAAAAGGTATTTGAGCAATTAAGCTCAAATACCTTTTGGTAAAAACAAGATTTATCTCAAGACTACTCCGGATTTTTTAATAACAAACCCTTCATCTAATTCTTCGATCCATTTCATTTGAATAGCATCGTTCTTGGCTATATCAGAGCAAATATAGACACAAATCTCGCAAGCTTTGCATCGATCTACGGAGACATAAGCAGACTTGTCTTCTTCACTATAGTTTATACAGTTTGACTCGGGACAGTATTGCGTGCATAGGTGGCAATTTTTTTCTGAGCAAATACCCTTGTCAACTTCAGCAATGTAGTACATTTTCTCTCCAGTCTTTAACGTTAAGCGGTGGCTTTAGCAGGTTTTTCAACTTCAGACCAGCCTTGATCAATAGCATATTG
>PAJA01000041.1 GCA_002705185.1 Nitrospina sp.
TGAAAGTATCAATAGAAATCGTGCTGCTTTTAAACCCGTAACCTTTTCTCCTGAAGCAAAATCTAATTCGCGTATTGGCACTATTACTGTCGATTTTGATGAAACACTGAGTCACTATGCTGAGTGGTCTCGACTATCCGTTAGAGAGTTGAGAAAGATCAATCGTATTGGAAGAAGAGGTAGAATAGCGGTTAACGATAAGCTTCGGCTTAGTTTTGCCAAAACTCTGCCATATAAGTTTGATGAGAAAAGACAAGAGTACCACAAGGGAATTCAGGAAGATTTTTTCAACAACTTTGAAATAAGTAAGTTAACTATAAAAAGTGTTAAAAAGGGTGAGACTCTGTGGGAAATGTGTAACGATAATTATACTATCCCTCTTTGGCTATTAAGTAGTTACAACTCCGATAAAGATATTCGTTCACTTTCTATTGGTGAACCAATTGTTATTCCCGTCATAATACCTAAAAACAAAAATGCTTGATCCTTTACTTTTTATCTGAAAAATATGTCAAAGCAGTATTAATAGCGATTAGATGAGCTTTTATCGTTTAGCTTCATCCCCATGAATTCCCGCTGATATCAAAGCTTTATGTTTATTATCTTTCCCCAAAATGAATTTAATAATGGAGTATCTATTATTAGAGCTTTTCAGAGAATAGAGTTTAAAAAAAATATCTTCTTTAAGTAAATATTTTCTTAATCTGGAAAAGATTATTTCTATATCATTCTTTTGTAAACCCATGAATTTTCAGAAGAATCTTTTTTCGACGAAACCACATTCCTGCTTAATAACACATTTTTGACAATTGAAATTTTTAGCCGTACATATATATCTTCCATGAAGAAGGAGATAGTGATGAGCATTTTTTAACCATTTATCAGGAGTAACTTCTAAGAGTTTTAATTCTGTGGCCAATACATTTTTTCCAGGAGCCAGTCCTGTACGATTAGCTACTCTAAAAACGTGCGTGTCAACAGCTATTGTAGGTTCGTTAAAACCCTCATTTAATACCACATTAGCTGTTTTTCTACCTACACCTGGTAGATGCTCTAGTTCTTTTCGTGTGCCAGGGACCTTTCCCTCATGTTTATCAATAATTATTTTGCAGGTGTTTATTATATTTGTAGATTTAGCTGGAGCTAGTCCTATGGGTTTGATAATTTTTGCAAGTCTAGATTTTCCTAAAGCCAACATTGAATTAGGAGTAGGGCACTTGGAAAACAATATGGGAGTAATTTTGTTAACTGTTTTGTCAGTAGATTGAGCACTTAAAAGAACCGAAATTAGGAGCTCAAACTGGTTTTTATATATAAGTTCAGATTTAGCTTTAGAAATCTTTCTAGCAAGCTTTTCGTATATACGGGTTATTTTGGCAGGAGACAAGATTCACTCTTCAGGGGGACATTGCACAGCGAACACCCACCCAATAGGTATCAGTAGGATCCGACATACCTCGATGTCTGGATGTAACACGCAAATGTTGCTCTTCGCTCATCCATGAGTTACCACGAATGACTCTAAAACTTTGTTGAGTTGGACCTTTGGGATTTTTAGTTGGACTTTTTTCATAATAATTTAATGAAAACCAGTCCTCAACCCATTCCCAAACTCCTCCTATCATGTCATAAAGCCCCCATTTATTTGGTTTTTTCTTTCCAACATTAGAAGGTTCTCGAGATGAGTTTGAGGCGTACCAAAGATAGTCATCGTTAACCTCATCGCCCCATGGAAAACGCGTCTGACTACCCGCTCGAGCAGAATATTCCCATTCTGCTTCTGTGGGTAGTCTCCGTCCAACTGTTTTGCAATATTTTCGGGCCTCATGCCAGTCTATATGTGTAATTGGTTGTTCCGGTTCATGGAAAACAGAACGGTTGATTTGCATCACAGCATCCCATTTACGTTGTGTCACCTCAAATCTATCAATATAAAATTCATCCAGACAAACTTTGTGGGCAGGTTTTTCCCTTGCATTGTCATCATCATCTTCATATAAATACTTATTGTTGGTGCCCATTATAAAGCAACCAGACTGAATTCGAACCATATCCGAGGGTAGCTCCGCTGCTAATATGATACAAGGAGACAAAATCAGGATAAGTAGTAAAATTATGAGTCTTTTGATTTTCATTCGGTAAATTGTACTGGTTGAAAAAGGTGGGGTCAAGTAATGAGATAAAAAATATATATCAAACTAGACTGAACTAAAATTTCATAAACTTATAGATTAAACTAGCCGATATGCAATATATTGGAAATTCTACCTCTAAAATTCTATGAAAAATAATCTTTTTTTTAAATTATTCATTTTTATATTAATAATATTTGTTTTTTCGACTTCTGCGCATGCATTTTATAAAAAGAAAGTGCTAGTTGGAAAAATCCAGAATCCTGATAATTGGGACAAGAGCTATAACCCTGGAAATATTATTAAAGAATTTTTGCGTAATGAACTCATGCGTCAAAAACGAGTTCAAATGATATCAATACCTGAAACTTCTCAAAAGATGATGGAGGAGTCCACCTCATCTTTTAGTAATAATTATGTTGAACCGGCTATTTTTGACTCCAGAAAAAATGATTTTCCTGATATTGAATTTGCACAAGGCTCAGACCTTCCAATGACAATGCCCCAAAAAGAAATGCCTATGACAGATATTAATGAAGATCTATTATGGCTCTCCAAGTTAGGAAACAAATCTCTAAAATCCAACTATACTGAAATCAAAGGAAAAATAATTCAATTTACTCATGACAATTATGTTAGTTCTGCGGAAGAATTGGGTTCTGCTAAATCTAGAAATTGGGAAAATGCTGTAATACAGATTCATATTGAGCTAGTACAAAATAGAACTGGAAAAAAGCTCTATGAAAAAATGTTCAAAATAATCTCTAGTTCAGGTTCTGAACTATTCACAACCGAGGGTCTGAGTTTGACAAACATTAACAATACTGCAAGTTCTTTGAGCATTGCCTTGAACTCCTTAAAAAAGCTATTAGAAAAATTTATTCATGACAAACTTGACTCTATTCCATTGGAAGGAGAAATAATTGCCACTAATCAAAAAGATAACTCTATAGGTCAAGAGGAAATGCTAGTTAATATTGGTTTGTCAAATGGGGTGAGTGTTGGGGATATGTTTAAGGTAGATAAAGTAAGTATGAAGCTGAATGATCTTTATACAACAAGGGAACTGGGGGATGTTTATGTGAAAATTGGAGTCATTCAAATGCAGGAAGTATGGGAAGATACTGCTAAAGCTGTATCTTTGGCTGGGAAGAATTTTGAAACAGGATTTCTAGTTCGGTCAATACCATAAAAAAATATTCATTTCTATAATAAATAATAAGTTGGTAATACTAGCAGATGAATAAAATTCTTTGTAGAAGTTTCATAAAACATTTCTTCTAATTGACCGGTACCGAATTTTTATATGATCCATACTCTTGTATAGATGTAATAGTAAGATCACCTTCTTTGATGGCTTTTAACGCACCCATTAGAGCTGAAGCTCCAGCCATAGTTGTACAGTAGGGCAAGTTATGATTGAGAGAACTTCTCCTAAGAGAAAATGAATCTTTTATTGACTGCTCACCAAATACTGTATTAATAACAATAGCCACTTTCTTTTCTTCAATAGCCTCTACAATATGTGGTGATCCTTCTTTAACTTTATTTATGGGTTCGACTTTAACTCTATTTTTTTCTAGATAATTAGCAGTACCTCGCGTTGCTATTAAATGATAACCTAGCTGCTTGAGCCCTTTTGCAATAGAAACAGCTTTTTGTTTATCAGAATCCTTAACGCTGATAAAAGCAGTACCCTCTAAGGGAAGGTTAACCCCTGTTGCCAATTGTGATTTGGCAAAAGCCCGACCAAAGAGCGTATCAATACCCATAACTTCTCCAGTAGATTTCATTTCAGGCCCTAATAAGACATCTACATCTTGAAATTTATTGAATGGAAAAACAGACTCTTTGACAGCAATGTGAGAAAAAATTATTTCCTTCGTAAAACCTAATTCTTTTAAACTTTTACCTGCCATAACCCTAGCTGCTATTTTAGCTAATGGAACACCAACGGTTTTACTCACAAATGGAATTGTGCGTGAAGCGCGTGGGTTGACTTCAATAATAAAAATAGCTTTATCTTTTACTGCAAATTGAATGTTTATTAGCCCAATAACCTTAAGTTCACGTGCCAGTGCGCAGGTCTGTTGTTTTATTTCGTTAATCGTATCAGAAGTAAGGGAAAACGTGGGTAAGGAACAGGCGCTGTCACCTGAGTGGATTCCAGCCTCTTCAATATGTTCCATTACACCGCCAATCACTACATCTTGCCCATCAGAAATGGCATCAACATCTATCTCAATAGCATCTGAAAGAAAATCGTCTATTAATACTGGATGTTCAGGTGATGCTTTAACCGCGTGCTTCATATAATGTTCAAGTCGATCCTGACTATAAACAATTTCCATAGCTCTGCCACCCAAGACATAAGAAGGGCGTACTACAACCGGATAGCCAATTTTTCCAGCTATTTCACGTGCATCCTGATATGAAACAGCGGTTCCATTAGCCGGCTGTCGAAGACCAAGTTTTTCTAAAACTTCTTTAAAAAGTTTGCGATTTTCTGCGCGATCTATATCGACTGGGTTTGTACCTATAATAGGTACTCCAGCATTCATCAAGTTAAGTGCTAGCTTTAATGGGGTTTGACCTCCCAGTTGAACAATTACACCATCTGGTTTTTCTACTCTTACTATGTTCATGACATCTTCAAATGTCACTGGTTCAAAGTATAGTCTGTCTGAGGTGTCATAGTCGGTGCTTACTGTTTCAGGGTTACAGTTAACCATGATTGTTTCGAAATTATCTTCCTTAAGTGCAAAAGACGCGTGAACACAGCAGTAATCAAATTCAATTCCTTGACCAATCCTGTTTGGCCCTCCGCCAAGAATCATTATTTTTTTTCTTTTAGTTATATTAGCTTCGCACTCTTCCTCATAAGTGGAGTAAAGGTATGGGGTAAAAGCTTCAAACTCAGCACCACAGGTGTCAACTCTCTTATATACAGGAAAGATTTCTTCTTCTATTCTGCGTTGAAAAACATCATTTTCATTACAATTTAGGAGCCCTGCTAGATAAATATCAGAAAAACCCATTTGCTTTGCTGTTAAAAGAATTTCATTGTCCAAGTTTGACACATCATTTAATGAAATTATCTTTTTCTCAAAGTTTATGAGGGTTCTAATATTATCGAGAAACCATGAATCGATACCTGTGACTTGGTGGATTTGTTCGATTGATATTTCTCTTCTTAAAGCGGCGGCAATATGCCAAAGACGATCTGAAAAAGGTAGAGCCAAAACAGCTAAAAGCTTTTCTTTTTGCTGTTTTATTGATAAATTTTTATGATTGAGGTCAAAATTAAAGGATTCCTCGAAACCGTAGAATCCGATTTCTGTAGACCTAATAGCCTTATTTAAGGCTTCCTTGAAAGTACGTCCAATGGACATAACCTCTCCGACCGATTTCATTTGTGTAGATAAGATAGGTTCAGTTTGAAAAAACTTTTCAAAAGTGAATCTTGGAATTTTTACTACACAATAATCAAGAGTTGGTTCAAAAGAGGCTGGGGTGACTCGTGTAATGTCATTCTTAATTTCATTTAGTAAATAGCCAACTGCTAACTTTGCAGCAAACTTAGCAATGGGAAAACCTGTAGCTTTAGATGCCAAAGCTGAACTTCTAGAAACTCTCGGGTTCATCTCTATAACGATCATCTCTCCAGTCATCGGGTCTATGGCAAACTGAATATTTGATCCTCCTGTCTCAACACCAACTTCACGAATAATATCAATCGCTGCATTTCGCATTATTTGATATTCTTTATCAGTAAGTGTTTGAGCAGGTGCTACTGTTATGCTATCCCCGGTATGGATACCCATCGGATCGAGATTTTCTATAGAGCAAATTATGACTACATTATCTTTTAAGTCCCGCATCACCTCTAATTCATACTCTTTCCAGCCAATGAGAGATTTTTCTATCAGTATCTGAGTGGTAGGGCTTGCTTTAAGTGCATACTGAACCAGTGACTCAAAATCATCTTTGGAATGAGCTATACTTCCGCCAGTTCCTCCCAAGGTGAAAGATGGCCTAATGATTGCGGGAAAACCTGTATCTTTAACGATTTCCCAAGCCTCTGATAATGTTTCTGCATGCCCACTTGGTGGAACATTTTGCCCAATACGATGCATTGCTTCTTTAAAAAGAGTTCTATCTTCTGCTTTTTTGATTGTGGCAACATTAGCACCAATTAACTCAACATTATGTTTATCTAAAACCCCTTGCTCAGCAAGGTTTAATGCAACATTTAAAGCCGTTTGACCACCCATTGTAGGTAGTAATGCATCAGGTTTATCACGAGCAATAATTTGGCGAACCACCTCAGTTGTAATAGGTTCTATATAGGTACGGTCGGCAAAATTTGGGTCCGTCATAATGGTGGCAGGGTTACTATTTAACAAAATGACTTCATAGCCTTCTTCTTTTAATGACTTGCAGGCCTGAGTTCCAGAGTAATCAAATTCACAAGCTTGGCCAATAATAATAGGGCCAGCTCCTATAAGAAGAATTTTTTTTATATCAGTTCGTTTAGGCATTATTAATTTTTATAAATATCAGTCACTTCTATTTGTCGAGATCGTTCCCACTTTAAATTCATATATGAAAGCTTATTGATCAACTCAGAAATCAATCTTCGACCTTTCATTTTTATTGTTTCATTGCTTAATACATATATTTTTTTTTCTATTTCTTCAATACTTAACTCAAAACTTCTATTGTTTTCCTCTAGCTTTAAAAGCTCATTAGTTAACCTGTCTTTTGCTGATATAGAATCAGTACGCTCAAGTTTAATTTTGACTTTTTCAATATATTTAATATTTTTTAAGGAGACTTTTACTATTTTTGACAACTCTTTTTCAAGACTATTTAGTTCTTTTTCCCATGATAGATGGAGGAAAGATATTTTCTTTACTTCGTCTTTAATAAAACCTTGGTTCTTATTTGGATGAAAACAGAAATGCCCTGTAAAATGCCATTTTGCTTGATGAAAAACAATCCGACCCTGAAAGATGTCATTTTTTCTGAATATTAACTTCGCATCATTTTCATCAATCTGATATTTTTTGTTTTTGAATAAATCTATAACTATTACTGAATTATCACGAACTTTTTTTACTTCAAAAAGGGCTTGAATATTGTTTGAAATATCCTTGCAAACATCTATTTGCTCTTGACTCCAGACCGACAGGTTATCTTCAGTTATTCTTTCTAGAGTAGTGATGTCATTGCCGGGTTTATAGTTATCCAATAAGTACCACTCCAAAAACAAAGACATTCTACTATTGTATGACTTGTCATCCTCATAGGTTTCTCCAGTAGTCTTTTGGTATTCTTTTTTGGCTAACATTATTTGTTCTGAAGGAATATGATGAGCAATAAACTCGAAAAGTTCTTCCAATTTTTCTTTAAGCATCACACACCTACTTTCATGAGTTGTGTGAATTTATGAAAAAGATGGCTGGAGTCTTGAGGTCCTGGGGAAGCTTCTGGATGATACTGAACTGAGAAAACTGGCCATTCTTTATGGCAAATACCTTCAATTGTATTGTCATTAAGATTTATAGCTGTTATTTCTGCAGATGATCCAATGGAGTCTTCTTCTACGGCAAAGCCATGGTTCTGTGATGTTATTTCTACTTTCCCTGATGGAATATCCATTACGGGTTGATTTCCTCCATGATGCCCAAAACGAAGTTTGAAAGTATTACCATTTAAAGCAAGGCTAAGTATTTGATGACCCAGACAAATACCAAAAATTGGTATTTTACCTAAGAGAAACCTTACATTTTTAATGGCATACGGTACACCTTCGGGGTCACCAGGTCCATTGGATAAAAATACTCCATCAGGCTTTAAAGCTAAAACTTTTTCGGCTGGAGTAGATGCAGGAACAACCCGCACACGGCATCCTGCTTCTCTAAGTTTTCTCAATATATTTCTCTTTATCCCGAAATCGTAGGCAACCACAAAATATTTCTTTTCCACATTTTTACTAAGGACGGTTTTACCGTTTAGGATTTTCCACTCACCTTCTTCCCATTCATACGGCTTATGGCAAGTAACTTGTTTAACAGAATCTCGACCTACCAGTCCTAATGATTTTTTGGCCTTACGAACGAGTTCAGTTGGGTCTTGATTTACTGTTGATATTACTGCCTGTTGAGAGCCTTTTTCGCGTATGCGTCTAGTCAATGCGCGTGTGTCAATTCCCTGAATACCTATGATGCCAAATCTTTTTAAGAAACTTTCTAGAGTTTCTTGTGCTCTCCAATTACTTGCCACGCTACTTAATTCTTTTATGATAAAACCAGAAAGGTGAGGCTGTTCAGACTCAAAGTCCTGAGAATTAATACCATAGTTGCCAATCAGGGGATAGGTCATCAATACCATTTGTCCATAATAGGACGGATCGGTTAGTACCTCCTGATAGCCCGACATGCTGGTATTGAATACAATTTCTGCATCAACCTCTCCTTCGGCTCCAAAATGGTTTCCTTCAAAAACCTTTCCATCAGCCAGTGCTAAATATGCTTTCTTCATTTATAAAAAATTAAATATTTATATATTGGGAGCTGAATATACAGAGTTTCCTGCTACAAAGGTATGAATGACTTTACCTCTTACTTTCCAACCTTTATAAGGAGAGTTCTTACTGCGGGACTTGAAATTTTGGGGATCAATGATGTACTTAGTATTAGGATTAAAAACAACAATATCAGCATCTTTTCCAACCCCCAAAGTTCCTTTGTCTAAGTTGAAAATACGGCAAGGTTGTTGAGTTAGAAGGTCTATCGCTTTTTGCAATGTGATTACTTTTTCATCGATAAGTTTAAAAGTCAGTGGTAAAGCAGTTTCCAACCCAACTATTCCAAAACAGGCATTATCAAATTCTACTTGTTTATCTGCCAGGTCATGAGGAGCATGATCGGTTGCAATTATATCTATTGTTCCATCTCTCAAGCCTTCCTTAATCATTTCTATATCTTTATGAGTTCTTAATGGAGGGCTCATTTTTGCGTTAGTATCATAATTACGACAGGCCTCTTCTGTAAGTGTGAAGTGGTGGGGAGCAACTTCGCAGGTAACGGGAAGTCCTTTAGCTTTAGCCTGACGTACTAGATCTACAGCTCCACCACTACTAATATGAGCTACATGAAGACGACCTCCTGTTTTACGAAGTAAACAAATGTCACGGAAAACCATGATATCTTCCGCTTCGACAGGCATACCCTTTAATCCAAGTTCTGTGGATACAATACCCTCATTCATACAACCCCCAAGCGTCAAATCTAGAATTTCACTGTGTTGTATACAAGGAAGGTCAAACATTCGACTGTATTCTAATGCCCTCCGCATCAGCTCGCTATTCATAACGGGTTTACCATCATCAGAATAACCGATGCAACCAGACTCTTTAAGCTCTCCCATATCCGACAAAGTTTCTCCTTTTAATCCATTGGTGATAGCTCCAATGGGAAAGATGTTAACTAAACTTGTTTTCTTAGCTTGGGAAAAAATTAACTCTGTAACTGACCGATTATCGTTGACGGGGAAGGTATTAGGCATAACTGCAACCGTGGAAAAACCCCCAGCTGCTGCAGAAGCACTACCTGTTTCAATAGTTTCTTTATATTCATGGCCTGGTTCTCTGAAGTGGACATGCATATCACAAAATCCTGGGGCCACCACACAATCTTTTGCATCTATAATTTTGACATCTTTTATTTTGCCAATAGAACTTTTTCCTTTAGGCAAAACAGCCTCAATTTTCCCATTATTAATTAAAATATCAAAAGAGCCATCAATTTTATTTGCAGGATCAATCACATGACCATCTTTAATTAGGGTTTGCATTTTTCTCCCCAAGTAATAAATAGAAAAGAGCCATTCTAATGGCAACTCCATTGGTTACCTGATTTAAAATCAAAGAGTGTTTACTTTCCATAACATCCAAGGAAATTTCTATGCCCCTATTAACTGGACCAGGATGTATTATGAGAATATCATTACGCGCTTTATCTAGACTTTCTTGGGTAAGGCAAAAATAATTTGAGTATTCCCTTAGACTGGACAAAAGCCCTTGTTTTTGTCTTTCCAGTTGGATACGAAGAACCATCACTACATCAACATCCTTGATTGCTTCCCTAAGGTTATGGCTCACCTCTACACCTAAATACTTAAACTCAACAGGAATAAGTGGGGGAGGACCAACAACGCATACTTTAATACCCATGGTTTGCATAGCCTGAATATTTGAACGAGCCACGCGGCTATGCCTTATATCACCAACAATAGCTACCTTGAGGCCTTCTAATTCTCCTTTCTGAGAGCGAATAGTCAAAAGATCAAGTAATGCTTGACTCGGATGTTCATGCGACCCATCACCGGCATTAATGATTGGACTATCTACAAATTTAGACAGGAGCGCGGGAGCACCTGAATATTTATGACGAACTACTAGTATATCGGGGTTCATTGCTTCTAGGTTTCGGGCGGTATCAATTAAGCTTTCTCCTTTTGTCGTACTACTCGAAGAACCTGATATGTTTATAACATCAGCGCTCAAACGTTTACCAGCAATCTCAAATGAAGTTCTAGTTCTAGTGCTTGGTTCAAAAAACAAGTTGATAATGGTTTTACCTCTAAGGGTAGGTACCTTTTTAATTACTCGGGTAGAAATTTCTTTAAAAGAATCGGCGGTATCTAGAATTTGCTCAATATCTTGTTTCGTTAATTCTTTTGTACTTAATATATTTTGATTCGAAAGAAGCATTAGTTGGAATGCTCCTGAATAACAACTTTATCTTCACCGTCTTCTTCGTTGAGTAGAACCTGAATACGTTTTGATTTAGCTGTTGGAATATTTTTACCTACATAATCAGGTCTGATCGGTAACTCTCGATGACCTCGGTCTATCAAAACTGCTAACTGAACTGAAGTAGGACGTCCAAAATCCATGAGAGCATCGATTGCTGCACGAATGGTTCTACCAGTAAATAAAACGTCATCACATAGAACTATATGCTTGTTTTCAAGCCCAAATAATATTTCGGTTTTTTTTAGTTCCGGTTTTTGGAGACCCTGTGTAAGGTCATCTCTGTAAAGGGTAATGTCCAATACTCCATGGTCTACTGTTAAGCTCTCAATATCCTTTATTTTGTCTCTCAGCCTCTGAGATAGGGCAACGCCACGAGTTCGAATTCCAACAAGCGCAATATTTCCTGCTCCTTGATTGCGTTCTAGGATCTCATGAGATATACGGCTGATAGCACGGGAAATATCTTTAGCGTTAAGAAGTGTTGATTGCATAGACAAAAAAAAACCTCCTAAAGGCTAATAAGTGCCAACGAAGGAGGTAAAAAACAAATTTCAAATATATACATTACTTTTGTCCCTTCATAGCCTCACAGGACTAAATTAAAGAGTTATATTTATGTATATAACCAATATTATGTAACAAGTCAAGTTGTTACTCAATCTTCTTAATAAATGTTGTGAATTTTTATGCCTCATAAATTTAATCGTATAAAAACTTATTAGATTTATGTAATAACTAGCTTCTCACAGAAGATGGATAGGTTTAAATAATTAGAGTTATTTAGTTTTCACTTTTTTCCAGCTTAATGTTACGTCTCCTTTACGAATTTTAACCTGACAGCCTAGCCGCATTCCATCATCAAGGTCCTCAGGTAGCAAATAATCCTTTTCTTCTTCCGTTATACGAGAAATATTATCTCTTCCTTCCAAAACTGTCACCTCGCAAACCCCACAAGTCCCCTCTGTGCAACCAAATGAAAGAGAAACGTCAACCTCATCACAAAAATCTATAAGGGGGGTTCCATTTTCTACTTCATGAGTTACATTGTCGGTTTTAAAATTAACGTGCGCCACAAATTGCTCCTTTTAAATTGATATTCTAAAAAGATGATGGGAAAGCTTTATAGGATTCAACTTATTAAATTCCGGTATCTTGTAAAAATTGAACGTGTGGAATTTGATCTTGGGTAAGTTCCTTGGGAACTTTAATGATAACTCTTACCAATTGGTCTCCTCGTACACCTGATGAAAATTTAATTCCTACTCCTTTTAGTCTCATTTTAGTACTGCTCTGGGTACCGGGAGGAATTTTTATAGACTTAATGCCGTTTAAAGTTTCAACTTCTATTGTTGAGCCTAAAAGAGCTTGAGTTAATTTTATTTCTTTATTAATTAATACATCACGGCCTTCTCGATGAAAAAGAGGGTGTGGAAGAACATTAATAAGAAGATGTAAATCCCCACGACGATTACCAATAATTGACATTTGTCCTTTGCCTGGAACGCGGACAATTTTTCCATGTGTGACCCCGGAGGGGATTTTAACATTAGTTTGTTCATTACCCCCATCTCTAGCAATAGCAATGGTACGTTGACAGCCTAATGCGGCCTCCTCAAAAGTTATCGTGCATTCTTTTTTAACGGGTTGAATTTGAGGTTTGTGTGGAGGAGATTGTCTTTGAGAAAATGGATTTCCAAACCCACCTCTTTCTTGACCATGAAAAGGGTTTCCGCCTCTACCACCAAAACCGAAGTCTCTAAGGATCTCATTCATATCAAAGTCTCGAAAAATATCATCTTGAGAAAACTTTTGATGAAAACCCTCTGAACCAATATGGTCATACTGATTTCTCTTTTTCTTATCTCCCAAAACTGCGTAAGCTTCGCTTACAGCTTTAAATTTTTCTTCAGCCTTCTGATCACCTTCGTTTCTGTCGGGATGATATTGCATGGCTAATTTACGATAAGCTTTTTTTATTTCATCATCTGAAGCACTCTTAGGGACCTCCAGAACAGAGTAGTAATTTTTCATATCTCTAATATGTTGATAAATAAGGGGTAATTAGATAGACTGTTGAAGTATGAATTATAAATTATTATATACCTCAAGACAATGAAATGTTCAGTGAAAAATAACCTCGTAATAATATTGGCATTTGTTCTGTGTGGATGTAGTGGTTATTTCCCTACAGAAAAGACAAGCTGGCCCATAAATATAGGAGAACAACATACTTGGTACCCACCAGATGAAACAGCTTTAGCACAAAGAAGGGCTAATCAATTGTGGTTAGATAACTTGACCCATGAAATCGAAATTCTGTTCATAAACCATGCCAGCATTTCCGATCAAGAAATTTATTTGTATAAATCAATAAATAATGTAAATCCTCAAATTAATGCGATGAAATTTGATTATGAACAAAAAATTGAATCTGAAAGCGAACGAAAAATACGAATGAAGAAAAACTTGGAAATGTCAAAACTAGGTTTTATATCTGCTGAAGCAAAACTAAAAAAAATAATGACAGTAAAACCAACTATTACTTTTTCAGTCGATGACTACAATACCGCAATGAGGTATTTTAAAGATGGCCTACTCAAAAAAAGCTTAAAAACTTTTTTAAATCTAAGCAAACAAAACCCTCCTTTATTTCTACAAGACAATATACAGTTTGGTATGGGGTCAATTTATTATCGCTTAAAAAAATATGCCATGGCTAAAAATCACTTTCAAAAAATACTTGATGATTATGCTAGAGGTGATAAGAGATTTATTTCATATTTTATGCTGGGACTTATTCATAATGTACAGGGAGAAAAGAGTAGGGCTATATTTCTGCTTGAAGAAGCTCTTGATAAGAATCCCCCCAAGAAGATGACAAATAGCATTCATCGCTTAATTAATATTATTAATGATGAACCTTCCCATGCACCTAGTTAATAATCAAACAACTGACCAGAAAATTAGTGAGCGTAAGAGAGATAGCTAAACCAATATAAATAATGAGTTTGGCTAATTCTTATTATATAAATATTTAAGTATCCTACCAAAAATTATTAATCTAAAAAAACTCATAAGCTTATTTAATCGAAGCTAGGTTCTAGAGTATGATTTTCCAGTTGTTAATGAAATAATTTATTTAATAAACTTAAATTATTACAACTACAATTATTCTTATTACTTAAAATATCAATATTTATATAAATAAAGACTTTTCTAATTATGGCTTATTTGACCTATGAACAGATTATAAATAAAATTGATCAGTTAGAAGAAGCCAATATTCTTATTGCCGCTTTGGAATTTAGGGTGTTTACTCATCTTGGAAAAAAGAGTCTATCGTGTCAAACACTAGCAAATAAAGCAGGACTCCAACTTGAAGGAGCTGATGCATTATTAAATGCTTTGGCCTCTTTAGGAGCAATTAGTAAAAAAGGAAACTCTTTTGCTAATACTCCCGAAAGTTATAAGCATTTTTGTGAACAAAGCCCTAACTTTAAGAAAGGTACAATCTTTTTACGCAAAGAAAATCGAGACGAGTGGTCTAAGTTGACTAATACTATTAAAAAAGGAAGAAATATATCAGAGCTCAGTAAGGAAGACATAGGTTTTCGTGAGCTATTTACTTATGCAATGCATGAAAGGAGTAGTGGGTTTTCTAAACCACTATCCAAAATAATAACAAGAAAACCCGTGGGAAAACTTGTAGACCTTGGGGGAGGGCCTGGTTCATATTCTGCGGAAATTTTAAAAATCGATAAAATGGCGCAGGCTGTTTTGATAGATCGTCAGGCCAGTCTTAATGTCGCAAAAGCAATCTTAAAAAATTCGAAAGTAATAGAAAGATTTTCTTTTGTTGCGGGAGATCTTTTTGAGGTTTCCTTTGGAAGTAATATTGATACGGCTTTGTATTCTAATATTCTCCATATCTATAATAAATCACAAAATACAAAAATATTAAAAAAAATCAATAAATCATTAAAGCCAGGCGGGAGATTAATTTTGGTAGACTATTTTTTAAATAATAATCTAATAGAGCCGTATCGTGCAGCTTTGTTCTCCTTAACTATGTTGATGTTTACGGCTAAAGGAAAAACTTATACCTTTGAACAAACTGAAAGTCTTTTAAAAAAGAATGGTTTTGGAAAACTAAAGAGGTACGAGTTAAGTCAAGGATGCAGTGTGATAGAGGGGATAAAAATTTAATTTTTATAAATTGGTATAGTTTTCTTTAAATTTATCTGTAAATATTTTACAGATCTTAATAGCATATCTAAAAATTTATAATCTCGTTCAAACTCTTCATTTATTAGAGCAGACTCTCCAGGTGTTTTTTTTGTATTTAAAATTTGGCTATTAGAACGATACCAATCTGAAAAACCAGAAAAATCATAGTTTTGAATTAATAAGGCGGCCTCTTTATAATTCGTTATTTGTTCATATAAATTCTTCATGTCCTTAATAAATAATTGTTTGTTTGCCAACTTCGTGTCATCAGGGTATTTCATATTGATTGTGTGTGCTGTTTGATAGATGTGTTCTAAATTTTTAATTAGAATTAATATGGACTCTTGTAAAGAATTGAGATGTTCTTTGTTTGTTTGAAGAAAATTCATCAATGAATTACACTGCTGTCTTACAGAAATGTTGCAATAATTATATAGTGCTTCTCTTAAAGAAATATTGTTCATTCCTTTTATTGGAACACCACCTTCTGTTGAGTTTATAAAAACTTTTGAACTATCTAGGCTATTTGAAAATATATGGTTATAGCTGTTCATCGCTAGGGTGCTAATGATTTGAACCCCAAATATATCTTCACATGAAGTTAAGTTATTTCCGAAGTTTAAATATTTTATTCGATTTAAATAATATAGTGGTTTAAATTTGCTTATATAACGAATGCTTTCATCTTGGTGAAAAGTATGAAGGCTATGAAGTCTTTTTTTATGAAAAGCTAGATCCTGACCAATCAAAATAATGGGAGAACAGTCTAAAAATTTAGCAAGATTTAAAGCTGAATGAGCCACTGAATAGATCTTCCCTAAACTCCCTTTATCCTGTAAACGATTTTTGAACCATTCAGCAAGATAGAAATCTAAATCAAATGCTATTCTTTTATTTAAAAAAGAATTTGGGATGACACATGGTACAGATGCATTATAGATAAGCCATGTATTATTTTTGTCCTTCGACAAATCAAATGATTTAATAGACTTTTCATCTGGATCAATTGAGATGACTAGATCAGGTTTTATTCCATTATAAAGTAGAGGTTTTAAAGCTGTCGCAACAGCAATTAAAAAAATACTTTCCCGAGCAGATTTAATTAGTTGGATATTTTTATCTAATGATGGACCAGCGGAGCAAATTAGTGCAGGAACATTTTGCAGTTTCCCTTTTAAAAAATTTATGCCTGGACTATCTTTTAGGCTTCTTAAATTTTGAAATATATTTTTATAGTATAGCTTGGAGTGAACTCTCTGAGTTTCGAAGTTAATACTAGTTTCTTTAAAAAATTTTTCTACTTCCTCAATTAGAAAAGAATAATATTTAACATTTTTGTTGACTAGGGCCTTTTGTTTGATGAGGCAGTATTTATTTAAGGTAAAGTTTGTTTGTTCGGACTCCATCACTTTGTTTATTGCTAATGGATCTATATCAACAAATAGCTTAACTCCTTGATGTTTGAAAATTTCAGATAAATCTGATTCTTGGATAGCAAGTGCAAGTAGTTCAGGATCTTTTTCAAATATATAAATATTTGCTTTCTTAGAAGACGTTCGAATAATCTCAGAAACTTGATAGCCTAACCCTAACCCAAGAACAATAAAGTTTATAGATTCCTCTATATTTAAACTATCTATGTAACGAGAGGCCTCGCTTAGAGGGTCGTAATTGCTATCAATTTGTTTTTTATTTCCTGCTTTATCTATATGAATCAAGGATGGTAATCCAGATTTGGAGTCTTTAACAGTATATGATTTTGATGTTTTTAAAGACGATATCCATTCATACAAATGAGGGTCTTTTTTTTTTAAAAATAATAGATTTTTATTTCGAAAAGTATTATTCATTTATTAAATATATAACTTAAAAAAGAATATAGGTATTATTTATGTGGTTATATTGTAAAATGTTTTGGAGGACTNTCTTGAACTAATGAAAAATAATATAGTTCCCATGTTGAGTAAATTCCTTNTGTTGTAGAAAATNTAGAGTCATAGTNCTTTATTAACTTTCTAAGNCCGCCGGTTTTTACCATACGNGTTGGTGCTGCTCCAATNTGTTGAAGGTTCTTTAAGAGTTTAATACTACTTGGNAAAAATATTTTTCGTGTTTCAATATCNATAAATTTTATAGAAAACCCAGCTCCCTTAATCATTTTTATCCACTCATTTTTACTGTAAAGATTAATAGGGCTCATNAAATTTGCAGACTGTCTGAATTCTTTAAGAGTNTTAGGTCCAAATGTGCTGAATATTAAAGCCCCATTATTCTTTAAGGCTGTATTAAGTTTTTCTAGNGTTAATTGTGGGTTTTGAAACCATTGGAATACAGCATTTGCACAAATTAAATCNATGTTTTCAAATTTNAGCTGCTCTGCATTTCCATGACATATTTTTGTGTTTGAAGGTAATTTTAGTGAATTACTTAACTTATCCAGCATACCTGATGCTATATCGTTAAGGGTAAGTTGTTTTATCGATTGTGTAAGTAGATATTTTGTGAAAAGTCCAGTACCACAACCAACTTCGAGAACATTATCAGGCAATGGATTGGTGAGAAGTAAGGCCAGCCTTTCTGCCATAGAATTCTGTAATTGAGCATAACGGTTGTATGTATTTGCGTATTTGGAAAAACTCGTTATTAAATCTTTCTCGTTCAATAAAACTGTTTCATTATTATTCAAAGAAAAATTCCTAATATCTGTGGTGTGTTTTTATCCATAAAATATTTTAGGACTTATATTGTCTAATTATTTAGAAATTGCTAGGATAGTTCTTTGTAGTCACAATTTAATCTATTAGCAAGGTGTTTGAGTAAATTATCTGGGGCATGCCCAATACCTTTAATTATGTCTATGTTAGGAATATGCACTCTCAATAGTTCAGCATTAAGAAAAATATCATTTTCTCCTAGAATTGACAAAAACCTTTTTGTGTCATCTCCTTTTGCTTTGCACGACTTTAAGAAATCTAATCCTTTTAACAATATCTTTCTATCTGGAATATCGTTAAGTAAATTTTCAGAAAATGGTATATCAGAATATGAAAAAAAACTTTTCACCGCAGTGCTTTGATCTGACGCTTGTTTTATTTTTCTAAATAGATATTCCAATTGAGCTCCCGAGGTTGTTCCTCCAAGTCCATCTTTTTCTAAAAAAGATAAAATCGGAGCCAAAAGAACTTTGATACAAGTATCAGGGAGTAGGTGACTATATTTTATTAGCCATAGGCTTCCAAGGGAATAACCTATATATAGATCAGCAGGGTATTGACGGAGTAATATTTGAGCTTCTTCTAATTTTTCTGGGGTTTCTGGATAAATTACTTGAATTTTTATGCCTGGAAAAGCATTAGCCACTTTTTTAGCAAACCATTTTTTGGGAAGCGCCCAACCTGAAATAGCTGTTATAGTTGATATTTTATCCATGGTTTTATTATTTTACTTATTTCTTCTATATTTTTAAGAGTTACTCTTGTGTGCAAGGATACCCTTAATCGTGTCGTATTGTTGGGAACAGTTGGTGGTCGAACTGCCCCCACGATAATTCCTTGTTGAAGAAGACTATTTTTTACTTCTAATATCTTTGCAGGATTATCTATCCAAATAGGAATAATAGGGGATGTAAATATATTAACTTCTTGTTTTTTGTGGTTTATAATTTTTCTAAACTGTTTTGAAATATTGTGAAGATATTCACGTTCATCTTGCGATGACTGCAATATTTTTATAGCAGATTCAGCAGAGCCAACCTGAGATGGGGATAGAAATGTAGAGTAAATAAACTCTCCAGCGTAATTAATAAGGTAATCAATTATTGTTGAGGAGTTTGAAAGAACATATGCACCCATACTGGCTAATGACTTACCTAGCGTTCCTATAATTATATCCACTTGATCCTGCACCTGCATTTCTTCCGCGAGACCTGCGCCTGTTTTACCAAAAACTCCTGTTCCGTGAGCTTCGTCTAAAATTAAAATAAAGGGATATTTTTTTTTTAATTCTACTAACTTCTTTAAGTCAGGATAATCACCATCCATGCTAAAAACACTTTCTGTAACTACAAAAATTGTTTCATAATCCATATATTGTTCCTTTAATAAGGACTCTAAGTGGATCAAATCTAGATGATGATAGCGCTTGAATCGTGCTGCTCCTTTTACAAGTGCTTGGGCCATGGAGTGATGGATAAGTTTGTCTGCAAGAACGAGGTCATTCTTTCTCGGTAAACTATTGAGAACAGCCTGGTTTGCTAAAAAACCTGCATTGAAAAGCATTCCAAAAGATTTCTTTTTCCATTTCTTGAGTTGTTCAATCAAACTTTCATGGCAGGGAAGAAAACCTGATAAGAGAGGAGAAGCACCACTTCCAGTCCCATATTTATCACAAGCTTCTTTAGCTCCTTTTATCACTCGAGGGTCATGTCTAAGTTGAAAATAATCGTTGGAGCATAAGTTAATTCTACAATCTGAATAGAGTTTAATATCCCTAAAGAGATTTTTATCCCGTCTTATATTTAATTCGTCTTCAAGACGGTTAAAAAATTGTTCATTCAAGGCATTAAATATCTTATTAGTTTAATCATTTTTTTAAAAATTATGATATAAATTAAGCCGCAAGTCAAAACCCCTTAAAATATAGGCTGGTAGCAATTACTTTTTTATGAAAATAATAATCTATAATTCTCTAATTTAAGGATAGTCCTAATTAGTCTAAGCTCAATTCTCTAATGAAAAAAATTCAAGATTCAGGAAAAGTTTGGTGTAAAGGATTTAAAAGTCCGGTACACGCTGTGCGAATAGATAATAAGATATTTGCTACAGGAAAAGGTGAGGAGCAAACTATTGAATACTGGGTGGATGAAAATATTCTATGTGTTGACCTAAATGAACCCGAACGTGAAATTCGATGGGCAAAGAAGTTTCCTCTTGATCTTGAGCCCACAGTTTCTGGAACTCTATTCAATGGTTTTACCTATACTAAGCACGCAGACGTTCTTATTGTAAGTAACGACGAAGACAGAATTAAAGAGAAAGTAATATCAGGAGAAACTTATCGCACAGGTCAATACGACAGTATGGATTCTAAAGAGTTTTGGGGTGAAGTATGGAATTGCTAGCAATACTGAAGTCCTGAGTCTCACTTTATATTTCGTATCAATCTTGCCGACTGATGTTCCAGAGTATTACGATCAACAAAATCCACTTCACCATCTCTCAAGTTAATCCTGCCAACTTCCCCATTTTTATTAATGTCTTTAAGCCACATAAAATTGGCACATTTTGTTACAAATAGCCTATCTATATGAACAACCTCTTCCTCCCAATCAATTTGATTTAATTCTGTATCATAAAAATTTTCAGCCTCTTCTCTTGATGGAAGCCTCCAATCACTGAATCCTCCCGCATAAACCTGATTCATTAACATGACATATGCTAGTGCGGCATCATAATTTCTCCACTGACCTAAGTCCCCCCAAGAGTCTTTAGGAAGCCAGTGCATCTTATATTTTGTGTCAGTAATCACCCCAGAAGAATTATCATGAAAACGGCCTTGTTCATTCATAGTAATATCCTAAAAATAGAAATTGAAAAAATAACATGTTTAAAGTTCTTCTTCAATGCATTTTAAAAACTCATCCCGCAAAAACTTGGTAAGAATACCAGGCTTTTTATTTCCAATCGGCTTGTCGTCAACACTAACAACAGGAACAATATCAATCCCCGAGTTAGTAATAAAAACTTCATCTGCATTATAAATATCTTCTGGTATCAATAATGCTTTACTCACAGGTACTTTATGATTCATAGCGATCTCTAAGACAACCTCGCGTGTTATTCCTTCTAGTACACTATTGTTAGTGGCTGGGGTTTTAAGAGTTCCATCTTTTAAAATAAACAGATTACTAGTTGCCCCTTCTGTTACACCCAGTATAGGATCAACAATAATACCCTCCATACTCCCTCGCATTTGGGAAATTTTACGCAATAAAATATTAGAAAGATAGTTGCATGTCTTTAGACTCTGGTTAACTCCTGGCAAAACAGGTGCCTGCATGGTAATTAGGCTAATATTAACTCCTTTGAGATAAATAGCTTTTGGGAGTGGCTGGTGTGGGCGAGCATGAATGACTAGAGTCGGTGCTACTTCTTTGTCTATCTGGAAACTTGGCTCATTTATACCACGTGTAACAGTCAAACGAATGATCGCATTTTTAAAATTATTTCGATCTAGCGTTTCTTGTACTACAGAATTAACTTCATGTAGTGTCATTGGTAAATCCATAAAAATTAGAGGCAAGGATCGAAACAGCCTTTCTAAATGCTGATTAGATCTGAATACTTTTCCATTAAAGGCTCGCATGGTTTCAAAAAGCCCATCCCCATAACAAAAGCCACGATCCAATATAGAAACTTTTGCATTTTTAAGTGGTGTGAATAATCCATTTATATAAACAATAGACTCTTGCATAAACTTATCTCAGTCTACAAAGAAAAATATTTGGTGAATTAAACGTTTAACATTAAAAGCTATACTCTTGATTTTAATGTGTGCATACTGAACCAATTTTTTAATGCAAAAGCATAAAGCCTTATTAGTATGATAATGCTTGTATCATTGCGGCGGCCTTATCTAAAGTTTCCTTATACTCCTTTTGCGGATTCGAATCCGCTACAATACCTGCTCCTACATGAAAACTAGCTATCTCATTGCAAATAATTATGGAACGTATGATGATATTTAAATCCATATAACGACCAAAACCTATATAACCTAATGACCCAGAATATGGACCTCTGTTAACTGTCTCGAGCTCAGCAATAATTTCCATACATCGTATTTTGGGACAACCTGTTATAGTTCCCCCGGGAAAAACTGATTTTAAAATATCATAGACACAAGTTTCTGGTTTAAGGTCTCCTACAATATTAGATACGATATGGCTTACGTGCGAATATTTTTCTAGTAACATGAAGTCGGTTACACAAACAGAGCCCGTTTTACATATTCGACCTAAATCATTACGTTCTAAATCAACCAACATCAAATGTTCTGCTTTTTCTTTTGGGTTCAATAATAATTCTAAGGATAGGGCGCGATCTTCTTCTTCTTTCTTTCCGCGAGGTCGTGTACCTGCTATTGGTCTTGTTTCAACTTTCTGTTCGTGAACTTTTACCAACCGCTCCGGAGAAGAGCTGATCAGCGATAATTGTTCGAAGTTTATGTATCCTGAAAAAGGAGAAGGGTTAACTTTTCGTAATTTTCTATAAAGTTCGAAAGGATTTCCCTCATAATGAGTTTCAAACTTTTGTGCAAGATTTGCCTGATAAATATCTCCTTCATTTATGTAGATTTTAGCCCTTTTAACTATCTCAGTATAGTCAACCTCGTTTAAATTAGATCTCAGATCATCTTTAGAGGGTAGGGGAGACAATGATAAATTTAAGCTGTTTGACTTAGAGTGTTTTTTATTGTGTTTTAAAACTCTATAAATATCACTCCAGATTCCTTTGATTTCTTCAGTGAGTTCGTCATAAGTTGCTTCTGCTTGTTTTATTTTCGGGGAAAGAATAAATTTCAATTCTTCAGTGATATGGTCATATAAAAATAATCGTTCCACTTCCATAAATAATAAATCTGGCAAATTCTTTTCATATGGTTTTTTCACAGGCAAAGACTCAAACCATGCTCCTCCTTCATAGCCTATGAAGCCAATCCAACCTCCCCAAAAATGAGGAAGATAAGCTACAGAAGGAACATTTTTTTCAAAGTTTAATAATTCTAAAGCAGGTCCCGGCTGAGACCATTCTGAAATTAACTTTCCCTTATTCATTAGTTTTGCTTTTTGCCCTGAAATTTCCAGCGTTTTGCTATAGCCCCCTCCCATTAAAGAGAACTGGGCTGTCTCCTTAGGCCCATTTGCGCTTTCAAATAGGAAGGAATTCTTAGTTTTAAGAAAAAACTCGCGAAATACTATAGATAGGTCTAAGCCCGGGATTTTTTCATGCCCGCAGATTGGAACACGCGCTGAGGATGCCGCTAATTGCATAAATGTTTTTTTATTCGGTAGTATATCCATATATATTGCAGGCCTTAATGGAAAAACCATAAAAATATGAATGTTTAATCCATCTTGTGAGCAAGGTATTAAAGGATCGATCCAAAGCGGAGGTTACTCGTAGCGAAGTGCGTCTATAGGGTTCAAGTTTGCTGCTTTATTTGCTGGGTAGAACCCGAAAAAAATACCAATCGCTACAGAAAAGCCAAAGGCTAAAAGTATAGACTGAGTAGAGACTACAGTTTCCCAGTCGCCCATACCTGAAACAACACGAGAAATTCCTATTCCCAACAAAATACCTATGCCACCACCAAGAAAACTGATCAAAACAGATTCTATCAGGAATTGCTCCAGTATCTCTTTTTTCTTGGCTCCAATAGCTTTTCTAATGCCTATTTCTCGGGTTCGTTCGGTCACTGAAACAAGCATTATATTCATTATACCAATGCCTCCAACCATAAGGGAAATGGCAGCAATGCCTCCCAAAAGATAAGTAAAGGTCTTAGCTGCATCTCCCCAACTATTTAACCATTGGGAAGAGTTTTGTACATAAAAATCGTCTTCCTTGCCATCAGCTATATTATGCTTTTGTCTGAGAATTTGGGAAACTTCTTCTTTGATTGTTTCCAGATCATCAATCTGACCTGCTTGTACATCAATAGACTGAACATGATTCATCCCGAAAACTCTTTTTTGTGCAGTGGTGACTGGTATGAATATTTGATCGTCAGGATCAAACCAACTAAGTGCCCCTTTCGGAACCATAGTACCTATGACTAAAAAGTTTTTACCATCCACTTTGATAGTCTTTCCCATAGGATTGCGGCCTTCAAAAAGATTTTTTAATACTGTAGAACCTATAACACAAATTCTCTTAGAAGACCTTATTTCATCTTTATTAAAATAACGACCACGATCTATTTCGAAATTAGCTAAGCGTGCATAACTTGCTCCTGTTCCCCTGACTGTACTGTTGGTATTTTTATTTTCAAATTTAAGTTGCGCAGACCGATATACTTGTGCCGCAACACCCGTTATGAGGGAAACATTTTTTTCAATAAACTCTGCATCTTCAAGAGTGAGGGTGTCAACCTTGCCCGTTGTCACATGGCGAGATTTCTTTTGTCCAGGTTTAATGGTAATGATATTGGTTCCAAACTTGGAAATTGTATTCAAAGTCTGCCGCCTTGCTCCTTCACCAATAGAAATCATCGAAATTACTGATGCGACACCAATAATAATTCCCAAAGCTGTTAAAAAAGATCTAAGTTTATGCGTCACAAGACTTCGAAGAGCCATCTTAAATAAATCCCATATCAACATGCTTCGACTCTCTTATCAGCAATTATTTTTCCATCCTTCATCTGAATAATCCTCCTTGTCAAATTTGCTACTTCTTGTTCATGAGTCACTAGAATTAAGGTAACGGTTTCTCGATTCAATTCCTGAAATAGATTCATAATCTCTTTACCTGTAGCAGAATCCAAATTTCCAGTAGGTTCATCAGCTAAAATAATAGCAGGCCGATTAACTAGAGCTCTTGCAATTGCGACCCTTTGGCGTTCACCACCAGACAGTTCTGTAGGCTTGTGTTTAGCACGGTGGGCGAGCCCAACACGATCAAGTGCTTGCAATGAGATTTCTCTCGAGTTAGGAACCCGACCATAGAGTAGAGGTAACTCTATGTTTTCCAATGCTGTGGCGCGTGGGAGAAGATTAAAACTTTGAAAAACAAATCCGATTCTTTGATTACGGACTTCTGCTAATTGATTAGCGTTCAGGTTTTGAATATTTAAATTTTCTAACCGATAAATTCCTGAAGTTGGAAGATCCAAGCAACCCAGTAAATTCATTAGGGTCGATTTGCCACTACCCGAAGGGCCCATTATGGCAACAAACTCTCCTTGTTCTATCCTAAAATCTACTCCAGCTAATGCTGGTACTTGCTGTACTCCCATATGGTAAATTTTAGAGAGTCTTTCAACTTCAATCAAATTAGCCTCACTTAGAACGAATCATCCAAAGAATTTTCTTAAGAGAAGAACTTTTCTTCTCTTTGGATTCTTCAAGAACTTTTTCCCAGTCTCCCAATATTACCTCTTCATCGGAATTCAATCCGCTAAGAATCTGAACATGAATAGGGTTTCTTATGCCAGTAGTGACTCTGAGTTTTTCGGGTTGTTCATTTTTTAATACCATTGTGTACTTGCCTTTATCATCCCGTCGTATTCCAGCTCTACTGGTATATATAGTATCTTTAACTAGATGAGTAACAATATCTATGTTGGCAGACATCATAGGTTTAAGCATATTTTTACCTGGCCCCTGAACCTCAATTTTTACTTTAAAAATAGTGATACTATTTTCAATCAAACCTTGAGGAGCTATACGAGTAACTTTTCCATCAAAAGATTCTTCGGGAAATGCATCCGATGTGATCTTTACGATATGGCCTATTTTAACGGACCCAATATCAGTTTCATCAATATCTGCAATAATGAACAGGCGTGACATATCTGCAATGGTGGCGATTGCTGTTCCGCCGTTTACATTTGATATCCCTGAAGCGATTATCTGACCTTCTTCAACCAGTTTTTCAATGATAACGCCATTAATTGGCGCGAAAATTTCTGTTTCCTCAAGTCTTTCTGCAACTTCGTCAAGAGAAATTTCTGACCGTTTAACTTCAGTCATTACTAACTCAATCTCATTTTCCTTCATTGTAATATCATGGATAGAATCATTAGCTGTTTGATGGCGGGTTCTAGCTTGAACAAGCTTTTCCTTGTTTACTTTGAAGAGAGTTCTGGCAGCATCCAAAGATTCCTGAGAGACAAACTTTTTTTCAAATAATTCATTTTGGCGTTTTAGTTTATCTTCCGCTTCTTTAAGATTAACCAGAGCGGTTTCAATTTCAGATTGAGAGGCCTTTATATCATTATTATATTTAGTTTTTTGTAGAAGGAGACTTGTAACCGCTTTTTTATATTTTGCTGATGAACTAGCCAGCTCTGTACGCGCCTTGGCAACATTTCTTTGCTCATCAGATTTGTCAAGTTGTAATAAAAGTGTTCCCTTCTTGACGTGAGCCCCTTCTTCAAAAGGAAAGGACAAGACCTCTCCACTAGCTTTTGATTTAACCTCTACCTTTGAATTGGGTTCAACAATACCAGTAGCTGAAATTTTTACTGATAAGTCGCCTCTAAGCACTTTAGAGGTTTTAAAAATAGGTTTTAGGGGTTCTTCTGATCCATTGGAATTTAGTACATATACACAGATAGGAAGAAGAGCCAACCCGACAAAAAATAGAATTTTTTTCATGAGCCTTCGTTGGATACTAATCTTATATCATGCACTTCAAGAGTGCTAGCAATTGCCTGATTTAAGCGATTTCGAGATTTATTATAGTCAATGATAGCTTTAATAGCTTTGCTTTGTTGTTCAGCGAGGTCTTCCTGAAACTCCAGCACATTAAAGCTAGTGGATAAACCTACTTCAAATTTTTTCTCCTCGGCGTTGAGCTTTTCTTTCGCAAGTTTTTGAGCAACTCGGCTCGCTTGAACTCTTTTTATGTCTGTTTGAATTTGGCGATGAGCTTCGCGAACCTCCACCACAATTTTTCTTTCCAAGTCTTTAATATCTAATAATAATTGGGCTACTTCTAGACGTTTGGCAGCTAAGCGACTTTTTGCAGCACGGTTGCCAAGAGGATAACTAAGGTTTATACCGAATTGCCATAAACGGTAGTCTGTTGAAAAAGCTTTTGACAATGCAGTATCATATCCACCTTCTTTTTTGCTGACTCCTGTTCCAGTGTCGCCACTCAATCCGTTTAGGCCGAGACTCGTAACAAAGTCTAAAGTAGGAAGCATTTGATTTTCATTATATTTAGTTTCAATATTTCTACTCTCAAGCTCTTTTTTCTTGATTAGTAGCTCGGGTCTTTTAGAAAGCGCAGCCTTCAGCACATTTTCTAAAGAAATTTCACTATCCAGTTTAAATACAGGGCTGTCTGCGGGAATTATCTTTTTCAATCCTTCATCTGAGTCAAAGGATAAGTTTAGAATATTTTTTAGACTATCTTCATTATCCTCGATTAAGTTTTGAGCATTCAAAAGCTGCTCATCTCTTGAGGCAACCTCTGATTTGGCTTGAAGAATTTCCAGCTCAGCAAGGGTCCCAACATCGACTTGTGCTTTGACTTGTTTTGCAAGATCACTAGCTCTTTGAAGCGATGTCTTTTTTACTTTTAGATCCTCTATACTGAAGACAAGATCCCAATAAATATTTTCAGCTTCCGTAAGAATATCAATAACTTTTTTTGTGAATTGATGATCAGAAATACTTTGATCATTTTTAGCAATAGAGATTTCACGTTTATTGAGGTCGATTCCGAAATCTTTAAGCAGGGGCTGAGTGATGTTCAAAGTCAAGTCTGTTGTATAGACTGGATTAAAAGAGGCAAATATCGAGTTAGTCATATTCCTGTTGCTATCTATAGACAAATCATAATCTGCACCATTGATAAATTTCTGGGAAACAGAAAAATTCCAGTTGTAGTCCTGATTTCGTGTTTTAGCATTGGCAAGGGTTGTTGCTCTTAGGCGTGTTTCTTCACCGACAGTAAACGTCAAATCAAGTGTAGGGTCAAAATCGGCTTCTTTATCAAAAATAAACTGTTCTTTGACTTGGGAATCATAGTTTTGAACAGAAATGCTAATATTATTTTCCAAAACTCTTTTAATCGTTTCCTCCAACGTTATAGGTAAAAGTCCACTAGCTTCGATAATAGAAACAGGAATAACAATAAGAAAAAACAAATAAACCAGAAATATTGAAAACAAAAAATTCTTCATAAAAACGGGACTCTATAAATTAAAAGGGTAAAACCATTATATTTAAAGGGCTCATCAAAAGAAACGAATAATACAAGCTAACTTCGATGCTTTTATTAGCAATAAAAAAAGAACAAAAATAAAAGTGATAATATTATCAACATTTTATCGGTATTTAAGAGTATAGGCTTTATGTCTTTCTGCTAAAATAACAGGCCAAAAAATAATCAATTATTCTCAGTAATAATAGTTAACTAAAAACCTTAACTATATGTCTATATATTTATAATTAAAAATAGTTTATTAAAAAATATTTATATATAAGCTTGCTTGTTTAACCCATATAGAATGGTGTGATAAAATTTACATTAACTGTAGTATTTCTATAAAACTTGATTTATATTATGCAAATCTGATCGCCTGATTAAGTTAAATATATATAAAAACAATTATTTAAATCAAATTATGACAAGAGTTACAGCCGCCGATATTTTAAAGGTAGTCCCTATCACACGTAAAACCCTTTGGTTATGGCAGAAAAAGTATTGTTTTTTCCCCAACCCTGTAAAAGAGGGTCACCCCGGTGGTAAAGGTATTGTTGGTTATTATCCTGCTTGGGTTGAGGAAAGATGTAAAAAAGTCTATGCCTTACAAAAGAAGGGTTATACGATTTTAATGATCAAAGAGATTCTTGAGAAAGAGGAGCAAGAAAAATCGACTCGTAAAATCCTCATAGTTGATAAAGAGAGGAAGTTTTGTGATCTTCTCAAGAAAATTTTTCAGAAAAATGACTTTCTCGTTGAAACCGCCTATGATGGATGGGAAGCAGGAAAGAAAGTTGTTCAGTTTAAGCCCACAATTATAATTTTGGATATGACGCTTCCCGGCTTAAATGGATTAGACGTTTGTAAAGATATTCGTTATCATGAATTTACAAAAAATATTTTGATTATCGCTATTTCTGGAGACTTGAGATACACAGAAACAGAAGTTCTTAAGTCTGGGGCTAATGCATTTTTTTCTAAGCCTGTAAACTTCGAAAACCTTCTTTTGCTTAGCCGCGAGTTTCTTGAAGACCCCAAATCTATATAGCAATTTGATACTTTATAGTTATGCTCTAGCTAGGTAGCTATATTGTCGAATTAAAAGATATTCGTTTCAATTCGCATATATAAAAAGGTTGTGATATAAAGCAGAACATATTTTACCTAGATAAATTAAAAAAGCTTACAGTCCATTGACGATCCCTGACATAAATCAACTAAAACAAATAGCTTTGGAATTACGCAGACTCACCTTGAAAATTATTTTTCAGGCTGGTTCGGGGCATCCTGGAGGCAGTTTTTCTGCAACCGATTTGATGACAGCTCTGTTTTTTGGTGGCATTTTAAACTATGACTCCAGTAACCCTAATGATCCTAAGAGAGACTCGTTTGTCTTGAGTAAGGGGCATGTCACAGGTATTTACTATTCTGTGCTGGCCAAAGCTGGTTATATTTCAGAGTCCGACCTTGACAGCTACCGTAAAATTAATAGTCCAAAGTTTCTTTCTGGGCATCCTCATCCTAAAACCCCTGGGATTGAAATTGCCTCTGGAAGTTTGGGTCAAGGACTAAGTGTGGGGCACGGAATAGCATTGGGGAAAAAACTTGATGGATATAACTCCAAAGTTTATGTCATTCTCGGTGACGGTGAGTTGCATGAGGGGCAAATATGGGAGGCAGCTATGTCTGCTGATAAATTTAAATCTAACAACCTGATTGCTATCGTTGATTATAATAAAGTTGCACAAGATAACATTACTAAAGACCTTAAAGATTTGGAACCTATAGAAGATAAATGGAGGTCCTTCAACTGGGATGTTCATAGAGTTGATGGCCATAATATGGAAGCCATCATTAATGTGCTTAAACTTCCTCTGCATCCAATAAAACCCCGTGTAATTATTGCAGATACAATTAAGGGTAAAGGTGTCAGTTTTATGGAAGGTAAGACCGCTTGGCACGGTGTGGCACCATCACCAGAAGATTATGATAAAGCTTTAAAGGAGTTGGTATAAAAATGAAAGAGGGTGCTACTCGCGATGCTTATGGACAAGCCTTATTAGAAATGGGCAATGATCAACGTATCGTTGTTCTTGATGCTGGAGTAAGCGATAGTAGTCGTTCTAAGAAGTTCGGTGATAAATATCCTGAGCGATTTTTCAATGTAGGTATTGCTGAGGCGGATATGGTTTGTACTGCCGCCGGCTTGGCAACAACTGGAAAAATTGCTTTTGCTACCGGCTTCGCCTGTTTTCTATTAGGTAGAACAATGGATCAGATATTAGTAAGCGTAGCTTATTCTAATACTAATGTAAAACTCGTGGGAACACATACAGGTCTCGCAGTTGGTGAAGATGGCCCTACTGCGCAAATGATTGTAGATATAGCCTACATGAGAGCTATTCCTAACATGATTGTTGTGCAACCTGCAGATTGGGAAGAAACTGTTCAAGCGACACGAGCTTTGGCTGAATACGAAGGACCAGCTTATTTTCGTTTGGGACGCCCCAAGATAAAAGGAATTTTTGACAGCACCTATAAATTTGAGATTGGCAAGGGCAGGGTGGTCAAAAAAGGCTCTGATTTAGTTATTTTTGCTACTGGAATTATGGTTCAAGAAAGCCTTTTGGCCCTTGAAATCCTAGCAGAAGAGGGAATAAATGTGTCGCTGGTCAATATTTCAACATTAAAACCCATTGATCGAGATATCATTATAGAAATGGCTTCCAGCCACAAATTCATCATTACTGCTGAGGACCATAATTGCATTGGTGGATTAGGAGACGCAGTTGGTGAAGTTCTTCTCGACGCACAAATATCGAAACCTTTCAAACGTATTGCAGTAAAAGATCGTTTTGCAGAAACTGGAACTGGAGCAGAGCTCTTTGAAAAATACGGTTTATCTGCAAACCACATTTCGCTTGCTGTGAAAGACTCCCTTAAGTAAGTATCAATAAATCCCTACAAAAAACCCTTAGAGGTATCCCCATAGTTTTGTTTTCGGCACACACAAATTATAAAAATTATTTTGTTTTGCTTGCCTGTCTTACACTCTTTTCAGCATGCATGTCAGGGGCTGAATACCGAAAACCAGTCCCTGAAAATACCTTTGATCGATTAAAAATTAGCGATACTCAAACTCTAGAAGAGGTTGGCTCTGTTAACAATCAAACAACTAATGAAAACCTGAATGATCCC
>PAJA01000042.1 GCA_002705185.1 Nitrospina sp.
CGGGGAGGTTCCCGAGTGGCCAAAGGGAACAGACTGTAAATCTGTCGGCTCAGCCTTCGGAGGTTCGAATCCTCCCCTCCCCATTTTGAGTTTGGGTTGGATGAACTTGCGGGAATAGCTCAGTTGGCTAGAGCGTCAGCCTTCCAAGCTGAGGGTCGCCGGTTCGAGTCCGGTTTCCCGCTCCACCTTATGGTTAGGTGAGCGAAGCGCTTAGTGCCCACGTAGCTCAGTGGTGGAGCACTTCCTTGGTAAGGAAGAGGTCATCGGTTCAATCCCGATCGTGGGCTCCAGGTTTTTATTTTCTGATTCCTGGGACTTGTAAGATTTGGTGGAGATTTTAAATTTCTTGTGACCTGGAGGGGTGGGTTGCTAGATGCAAAGCTTGGGTAAATAATTATGAGAGTTATTGTTCAGTTAGCGTGCTCTGATTGTAATCGGAAGAATTATTCGGGGACTAAAAATAAGAAGACCACCACGCAAAGGTTGGAATTCAAGAAATACTGCAGGTTTTGCAGGAAACATACCCCTCATAAGGAAACCAAGTAAAAAAAATTGGGCTTTTGGAGGTGAGATTGTGTTCGAATGTCTGAGCGATCTTACGGGCGAGGATGGTAGTCCTCTTCTTTGAAACTGGCGCGGATTCCGAATTAGGTCAGTAGCTCTAATGGTAGAGCATCGGATTCCAAATCCGAGGGTTGGGGGTTCGAGTCCCTCCTGGCCTGTTAAAACTTGTTGAAATTGAGGATTATGTTTACAAAGGCTTTTGGTTTTTTAGCTGAGGTGAAGGCTGAGGTTATGAAGGTGACTTGGCCTTCTCGTGCAGAGGCGCTCGGGGGTACAGCCGTGGTTGTTGTTGTTGTTTTGTTGATGGCCGTATTTTTGGGTGTTGTTGATGCGATTCTTTCAAAGATTGTGCAGGGTCTTATATAATGGCTGAAGAAAATACCTTGTCTAGGCAATGGTATGTTATCCATACCTATTCTGGTTTTGAGCGGAAAGTTAAGTTGAATATAGAAGAGCAGTTTGGGCGCTCTAGTCTAGGTGAAAAATTTGGTGAGGTAATAATACCCACTGAAGAGGTTGTTGAGGTTCGTAAGGGTAAGAAAAAAGTTTCCTCTAGGAAGTTTTTCCCGGGATATATTCTGATCAATGTAGAGATGGATCAGGATATCTGGTACATGATTAAAAACACTCCTAAGGTCACAGGTTTTTTGGGTGGTGGGGGTGAGCCTGTTCCTTTGTCGGAGGAAGAGGTTGGTTTGGTAATGGATCAGGTTAAGGGAGAGTCTGCTCGGCCTAAGCCTAAATTTTCTTTTGAGCGGGGTGAGACTGTTCGTGTCATAGAGGGCCCATTTTTGAATTTTAATGGAACTGTTGAAGATGTAAATCATGATAAGGGCAAGGTTAGAGTCATGGTTTCGATTTTTGGGCGCGCTACTCCTGTGGAGCTGGAATTTCCTCAGATTGAGAGGATTTAACGGTGGTTAGGGTGGGGGTATTTGCTTTGGTGTTTTTAGGGGGCTTTTGTTTGTGGGTGGGTAGCTTCTAGGTGTTTATTGCTCGCTGGCTCTTCGTCGAGTGGGTGTTAAATTAAGGGGATCAGATTGTGGCGACAAAAGAGGTGGTGGGGCAGATCAAACTTCAAATTCCTGCTGGGCAGGCAACACCATCTCCGCCTGTTGGGCCGGCGTTGGGTCAGCATGGTGTGAATATTATGGAGTTTTGTAAGGCTTTTAACTCTAAAACACAGGGGCAGGAGGGGAGTATTATCCCTGTAATTATAGAGGTTTATAAGGATAAAAGTTTTTCTTTTGTAACAAAGTCTCCTCCCGCTTCAGCATTATTGAAACAGGCTGCGGGGATCGCAAAAGGGTCCTCGAACCCGAGTAAGGAGTTTGTGGGTAGGGTGACGGAGGAGCAGGTTCGAGAGATTGCAAAGGTGAAAATGGAAGACTTAAACGCAGAAGATGTCAACGCCGCGATGCACATTATAAGGGGTTCGGCGAAAAGTATGGGTTTGAAAGTTGAGAATTAACCGCAAGTAGGTAGGGATAAAATTATGCCAAAGCATGGGAAAAGATACAGGTCGGCGGCAAAGAACGTTGATCCTGATGCAAAGTATGAACTGAAAGAAGCTTTAGGGCTTGCTGTTGCTGTAAGGTGTGAAAAATTTGATGAGTCGTTGGATATAGCTGTAAGGCTGAGCGTTGATCCTAGGAAGGCTGATCAGAATATTCGCGGCAGCGTAGTATTGCCGAAAGGTACGGGAAAGAAATTTCGTGTTTTAGTTTTCGCGAAGGGTGAAAAAGAGAAAGAAGCGGTAGATGCGGGTGCGGAATTCGTTGGCGGCGATGATCTGGTCGAAAAGATTCAGGGCGGGTGGATGGATTTTGATCGTGTTGTTGCTACGCCTGACATGATGGGTCAGGTTGGAAAGTTGGGTAAAATCTTTGGGCCTCGTGGTTTGATGCCTAATCCTAAAACTGGTACGGTGACTTTTGATGTTAAGCAGGCGATCGATTCTATTCAGGCGGGGAAGGTGGACTATCGAGTTGATAAGAGTGGAATTGTACATGCTTCTTTGGGTAAGGCCAGCTTTTCGGTGGAAGCTTTAGGGCAAAACTTTGATGCCTTGATGGCGGCTCTTTTGAAGGCTAAGCCGGCTTCAAGTAAGGGGCATTATGTGAGGGGTATTTCGGTATCAACCACCATGGGTGTTGGGGTTAGAGTGGCTTATACGCCTTAATTGATCAAAAAATTTTCGTCCTTTTGGGGCGTAAGACTGGAATGAGAGGGGTGGTTAGCGTGCCAAATGCAGAAAAGATAAAAAAAGTTGAGGAGTTAAACGGTGTGTTTTTGAAGGCTAAGGCTGCGATTCTTGCTGACTATCAGGGTATTGAGGCTCCTGACCTTACCTTATTGAGAAGTCATATGCGATCTAAGTCTGTAGATTTTCGGGTGATTAAAAATACTCTGGCTCGGCAGGCTTCGAAAAATACCCCATTTGAATTGTTGGATGAGGAGTTTAAGGGGCCAGTTTCTCTGGTTGTAAGTTTTGAGGATGTGGTAGCTCCCGCAAAGGCTTTGGCTGAGTTTGAAAAATCTGGGGCTCCTAAAAGCCCTAAGGTGATTTGTGGTGTGATTGAGGGTAAAAAAGTTTCTCCTGGCGAGATTAAGGCGCTTGCAGACTTGCCTTCTAGGGAGGTTCTTGTTTCTCAAATGTTGGCAGTTTTCAACGGGCCTACGACAAGTTTTGCTGGAGTGTTCAGTAGCTTATTGAGGAAATTAGTGGGAACTTTAGACGCTGTTCGCGAAAAAAAAGGATCAGAATAAGCCGGCTCTTGTAGGGTCGTTGCGGTGATATTTTTAATAAAAACATAGGTTTACCATAATTATTGAAAGGAGGGCGTAATGGCCGTCACAAAGGATGAAGTAGTTTCCTTCATAGATAGTATGACCGTTTTGGAGATGTCTGAGTTTGTAAAAGAGTTGGAAGATAAGTACGGTGTTACCGCTGCGGCTCCTGCTGCTGCTGCTGCGCCGGCTGCTGGCGGAGCTCCTGCTGCTGAAGAGAAAACAGAATTTGACGTTATTCTTTCTGCTGCTGGAGATAAGAAAATTCAGGTTATCAAGGAAGTTCGAACTATTACGGGTTTGGGCTTGAAGGATGCTAAGGATTTGGTGGAAGCTGCTCCTAAGCCTATTAAGGAGGGTGTTAAGAAAGAAGAGGCAGATGCTATCAAAGCTCAAGTTGAGGCTGCAGGTGGAACGGTAGAGGTTAAGTAGCGGAGATCTCCGGTGGTAGCTTTATCTACGCCTTAACCAGGCAAATTTTCCGTTAATCTTTCTTTAAGAAGGATATAAGCCTTATGTCGAAGAACCGTTCCCAGAGAGCGTTAGGCAATTTTAGAAAAAGAAAAAACTTTGCCCGAATTCCTACGGTCATAGATATTCCTAACCTGATCGAGATTCAAAAAAAATCATTCGAATATTTCCTGCAATGGGATGTGGCCCCTGCCGATCGTGTTTTGAGGGGGTTGGAGGAGGTTTTTAGTGATGTTTTCCCGATTTCTGATCTAAACATTAATGCCCGTATAGAGTATGTGGGTTTTGAGGTTGGTATTTGGGAGTGTGGTTGTGGTGAGTTTAAGGAGCTTGGTGGTCCCTCTGTAGTATGCTCGGACTGTAAACAGGAAATTACCTATAAGGAAAAGCATAAGCTTAGCGAGTGTAGGCAGAAGGGTCTTACCTATTCTGATCCCATCAAGATAATGGTCCGTCTTGTTCTTTTTGATCGGGAAGTGGTTGATGTCGCCGCGAAGAACATGAAGTACTTGCAGGATAAGATCATTGTCGAGGAGGTTAAGCGTCCGCAGACCACAAAAACTCTCATCTCTGCAAAAACGCCGGTTACTGAGGATGTTCTTAAGGTTTTGACGGCCAATAAGGTATCCCAGGTTACAGTTAATTCTGTTAGGGAGGTCAAGGAGCAGAAAATATTTCTCGGTGAGATGCCGATGATGGGCCCTACCGGAACGTTTATGATAAACGGTGTTGAGCGGGTAATTGTTAGTCAGATGCATCGTTCTCCGGGCGCATTTTTTTCTCACGATAAGGGAAAATCTCACGTTAGTGGAAAGATACTTTATTCGGCGAGAATAATTCCTGATCGAGGTTCTTGGGTAGACTTTGAGTTCGATATCAAGGATATACTCCATGTAAAAATTGATCGTCGCCGCAAATTGCCCGCGACCATACTTCTTCAGGCTTTTGGTATGGACATTAAGGCAATTCTGGGGACCTATTACCCAATTGAAAAAATTACCATAGGTAAAGATTCGCGATGCTTTATGGGTAGCAAAAACTTGATGGTGGGTTTTAAGGTAAAAGAAGATGTGATAGACCCAAAGACAGATAATGTCTTGCTCAAGTCAGGTAAGAAAGTCACCGTTGGTGTTGGTAAAAAGCTAGCGGCAATGTCGAGGTCNTCCAAGATCGAGATTGATGAAGAGANTTTGATTGGTCGGTATCTATATNANGAGATTATTGACCCTGAGACAGGTGAGATTGAGGTTGAAGCTAATCATGAGATCACTGAGAGCATTTTTGNAACTATAAAAAAGAATAAGCTAGGTGAAATTCAGATTCTTCGGATTGATGAGGAATCACCTGATACCACAATTCGCGATACGTTATTTGCGGCAAAAACTGAGACGCAGGATGATGCGATTCGAGAGGTTTATAAAAGATTGCGTCCTGGAGATCCGCCAACGCCTGATATTGCTAGATCCCTGTTTAGTAACCTATTTTTTAACCCAAAGCGTTATAACCTCTCTGTTGTCGGCAGAATCAAGATGAACCAGAAGTTTGGGTTAGATGTTTCTCTGGAAAACAGGTTATTAACCTTGGAAGACTTAGTAGCTGTGGTTAAGTATATTGTTGATCTTAGAAACGGTATTGGTGTCATTGACGATATTGACCATCTTGGTAACCGCAGAGTTCGCGCTGTAGGGGAATCTCTTGAAAATCAGTTCCGTGTAGGGATGGTGCGTATGGAGAGGGCTATTGTTGAGCGCATGTCTATTCAGGATCTAGATGTTTCGATGCCGCATGACCTGATCAACTCTAAGCCTGTGACTGCAGCCATCAAGGAGTTTTTTGGTAGTAGTCAGCTTTCTCAATTTATGGACCAGACCAACCCCTTATCAGAGGTAACGCATAAGAGGAGATTGAGTGCTTTAGGGCCAGGAGGATTGACTCGCGAGCGAGCAGGATTCGAGGTTCGAGATGTTCATCCAACGCATTATGGTCGTATATGTCCAATTGAAACTCCGGAAGGTCCGAATATTGGGTTGATCGCTTCATTAAGTACTTATGCGAGAGTGAATGATTATGGTTTTATTGAAACGCCCTATCGAAAGGTAGAAGACTCTGTGGCGAAAAATGATGTTGATTTTCATACGGCCTTGATTGAGGATAAATTTGTAATTGCTCAGGCTAATGTTGAGATGGACGAGAAAAAGAAATTCGTTCAACCTATTGTTTCGGCAAGAAAGGGCGGAGATTTTGTGCTGTCCCCTAGCGAAAAGATAGACTATATGGATGTTTCGCCAAAGCAGTTGATCAGTGTGGCGGCATCTTTGATCCCTTTCCTTGAAAACGATGATGCTAATAGGGCTCTGATGGGCTCTAATATGCAGAGACAGGCTGTTCCGCTTTTGCGGGCTGAAGCACCTCTAGTTGGGACTGGTATGGAGGCTATTGTGGCTCATGATTCCGGGGCAATGGTGATCGCTGAGAATGATGGAGAGGTAATAAGTGCTGATGCGGTTCGTATTGTTGTGCGAGCTGAAAATAGGCCTGAGGGCAAGATCAAGACGCGGCGCAGTCAGCTTGCTTCGAATGTTGATATTTACACGCTGAATAAATATCAAAGATCTAACCAGAACACATGTGTCAACCAACGTCCTCGAGTAACTTCGGGAGACAAAATCAGGCGTGGTGATGTGCTCGCAGATGGTCCTTCTACTGATCATGGAGAACTTGCTTTGGGTAGGAATGTCTTGGTGGCATTTATGCCTTGGGGAGGCTACAACTTTGAAGATGCAATTATTGTGAGTGAGAAGCTTGTTAAGGAGGATGTTTATACTTCTATTCATATTGAAGAGTTTGAGGTTGAGGCTCGTGATACAAAGCAGGGTAAAGAGGAAATCACACGTGATATTTCCAATGTAGGCGAAGAAGCTCTAAAAAACCTAGATGAGAGCGGAATTATTCGTATTGGTGCCAGCGTAAAACCAAATGACATTATGGTTGGTAAAATTACGCCGAAAGGTGAGACCCAGCTGAGCCCTGAGGAAAAACTTCTTAAAGCAATCTTTGGCGAAAAGGCCGGGGATGTGCGTGATACTTCTCTTAGAGTTCCTCCTGGGATCCAGGGAACGGTGATCGATGTTAAGGTCTTTTCGCGTAAAGGCATAGATAAGGACACGCGAACGCTTGCTATAGAAGAGGAAGAAATTGCTCGCGTTGAAAAGGATTACGGTGATGAAATAAAGATAGTAAAAAATGAAACTGAAAAAAGTATGCGCTCTATTATTGTTGGTCAGTCAGCTGTAAAGTCAGCTACTGTAGGGCGGGTTGCATTTAAAAAGGGGCAGGAAATTGATTTGTCGTCGGTTGCTAAGATGAGTATTAAGGAGTTGGCCAAGGCTCCAGTCAAATCAGCTGATGAAAAAGTGCTTCTGGGGTTGGAGGAGAGTTCTGGGGCGCAGGTTCAGGTGTTAAAATCTATGCTTGAGGAAAAGGTTGAGCGTTTAAAGAAAGGGGATGATTTAGCTCCGGGAGTGATCAAGCTGGTAAAGGTCTTCATGGCTATGAAGCGCAAATTGCAAGTGGGCGATAAAATGGCAGGGCGCCATGGAAATAAGGGTGTGGTTTCGACAATCGTGCCGGAAGAAGATATGCCTTATATGGAGAGCGGCCAGTCGATAGAGTTGATTCTAAATCCGTTAGGTGTGCCTTCGCGGATGAATGTGGGTCAGATTCTGGAGACCAATCTTGGTATGGCTGCTAAAGCAAATGGCGTGCATATGGCAACTCCAGTTTTTGATGGTGCTCGCGAAGATGAGGTTAGGAGGCTGCTGCAGGATGGTGGTTGTTCTGAGTCTGGAGAGATAGCTCTTTATGATGGAAGAACCGGGCACTACTTTAGGCAGAAGGTGATGGTGGGTTATCTTTATATGCTTAAATTGCATCATCTTGTTGATGATAAGATTCATGCAAGGTCCACTGGCCCCTATTCTTTGGTGACTCAGCAACCCCTTGGTGGTAAGGCTCAGTTTGGTGGTCAGAGGCTTGGGGAGATGGAGGTATGGGCTTTGGAGGCTTATGGGGCTGCATATACTTTGCAGGAAATGCTGACAGTGAAGTCTGATGATGTCGAGGGTCGCAAGCGCATGTATGAGGCGATCGTAAAAGGAGACACTCATTTGAACCCAAGTCTTCCAGAGTCGTTCAACGTTCTTATTAAGGAGCTTCAGAGTTTGGCTATAGATGTAGAGTTGATCGAGTCAGGAAAAGTAGTTTGAAGCTCTTGGTGAAGTTTATAAAGCCTATCCACTCCACTCAGTTTTAAGGTGGGTGTAGGTCATATGAAGAAATTTTTTAGCGGTTTGCGAAAACCTTAAAAAGGAGAAGTCCCTGGTGGATAGCCTGACATATTTCGATAAACCAAAAAACCCGATTATTTTCGATGCTCTCCGTGTGCGAATTGCGTCTCCGGAGAAAATTCGCTCCTGGTCATATGGAGAAGTTAAGAAGCCTGAAACAATCAATTATCGTACTTTTAAGCCGGAAAGAGACGGGCTGTTCTGCGCTAAAATTTTTGGCCCAGTCAAAGACTGGGAGTGTACTTGTGGTAAGTACAAAAGGATGAAGCACAAGGGTGTTATTTGCGAAAAATGTGGTGTTGAAGTCATTCTCTCCAAAGTGCGCCGCGAACGCTTAGGTCATATTGAGCTTGCTAGTCCAGTTGCTCATATTTGGTATTTCAAGGGCCTGCCTAGTCGCCTGGGGCATTTGCTTGACATTCCTCTTAAGGACCTTGAGCGTATTATTTATTTTGAAAACTATGTGGTAACTGATCCTGGTGACTCGGAGTTGGAAGTTGGGCAAATTTTAACCGAAGAAGAGTATCGAGAGGTTGAGATGGAGTTTCCTGATACCTTTCGAGCTATGATTGGTGCTGAAGGGGTTGCGGAGTTACTAAAGCCGATGAACCTAGATGTGCTAGCGGTGGACCTTAAGGAGGAAATGATCACCACTAAGTCCGTGATGAACCGAAGGAAAGTAGCAAAAAGACTGAAGATTGTAGAGTCATTTCGTAAGTCTGGTAATAAGCCGGAATGGATGATACTTCAAGTCATCCCGGTAATTCCACCTGAGCTACGTCCTTTGGTGCCTTTGGATGGGGGACGATTTGCGACCTCTGACTTAAATGATCTTTATCGCCGCGTTATAAACCGTAATAACAGATTGAAGCGTTTGCAGGAATTGAAGGCGCCGCAAATTATTATACGGAATGAAAAAAGAATGCTGCAGGAGGCCGTTTCTGCTCTATTCGATAATGGTCGGAGAGGGCGTACTTTGCGTGGAACGAACAAGCGCCCCTTAAAATCTTTGAGCGATATGCTTAAGGGAAAGCAAGGTCGATTCCGTCAAAATCTATTGGGAAAGCGAGTAGATTATTCTGGCCGATCAGTCATTGTTGTTGGTCCTCATTTAAAGTTCCACCAGTGTGGTCTGCCAAAAAAAATGGCGCTTGAGTTGTTCAAGCCATTTGTTTTCAGCAGGCTAGAGGAGAAAGGGTATGCAGCTACAATCAAGACTGCAAAAAAGATGGTTGAACAGGAGCGAGCTGAAATTTGGGAGGTGTTGGAGGAGGTAGTAAAGGGTCACCCGATTCTTCTCAATAGAGCCCCAACGCTCCATCGATTAGGTATTCAGGCATTCGAACCATTGCTCATTGAAGGTAAGGCTATTCAAGTGCATCCGATGGTATGTACGGCGTTCAATGCAGACTTTGATGGAGATCAGATGGCAGTTCATGTTCCGCTTTCTATGGAAGCGAGAACTGAATGTGAGCTTTTGATGATGTCTTCCAATAATGTCTTATCTCCTTCAAATGGAAAGCCTATTGCTGTTCCTACTCAGGATATTGTTTTGGGTTGTTACTATATGACCAAGATTCGTGGCAACGTTCAAGGTGGGGGCAAGGTTTTTTATGGTCAGAAAGAAGTTTTGGCAGCCTATAATGCGGATGAGCTCGATTTGCAGGCGCAAATTATGGTGCGCATAGAGGGAGTCTTGACCCAGACCACGACAGGACGAGTTCTGCTCGGGGCGGTGCTTCCTGAGGCTTTGCCGTTTGAATATGTGAATAGGCTGATGGATAAAAAGGCTCTGTCCGATCTTTTCTCTAAATCTTTTCTTATGGCGGGAAGGGAGAAAACTGTTTCTCTGTTAGACAATGTGAAGGAGTTAGGGTTTAAATATGCGACAGAGGCTGGTCTCACTGTCTCAATTGATCAGATGAGAATCCCCAAAACCAAGGTACAGTTAGTTGAGAAAACTAATGGCGAGGTTCTAAGGGTTCATAAGCAATATCGAGATGGGCTCATAACTAATGGTGAAAGATATAACAAGGTAATTGATATTTGGGCGCATGTTACAGAAAAGGTGTCCGAAGAAATGTTTAAAGAGCTGGAAATGGAAGACGAATCCACAGTTGTTGGAAAAACAAGTAAGGACTTCAATTCTATTTTTATCATGGCGGATTCTGGGGCTCGAGGAAGTGCGCAGCAACTGCGGCAATTAGCTGGGATGCGTGGCTTGATGGCAAAGCCTTCGGGAGAAATCATCGAAACCCCTATCACTGCTAATTTTCGCGAAGGGCTTTCAGTCATTCAGTACTTTATTTCTACGCATGGAGCCCGAAAGGGCCTGGCTGACACTGCTCTTAAAACTGCAAACTCAGGTTATCTAACTCGCAGACTTGTAGATGTAGCGCAAGATATGATTGTTCAGGAGGAGGATTGCGGAACCCTAAAGGGGATTGACGCGATATCTCTTGTAGAGGCTGGAGAAATCATTCAGCCTTTGGGAGAGAGGATTTTAGGGCGAACGGTTCTTGAGGATGTAATTGATCCGTTTACAGGAGAAGTATTGGCCAAAGCAGATAGTTTAATTATAGAAGAAACCGTACTGGCTATTGAAAATGCTGGCATAGAAAAAATTAAAATGAGATCTTGTCTAACTTGTGAGTCCAAGCAGGGAGTTTGTATTAAGTGTTACGGGCGCAACATGGCTACGCTGCAATGGGCCGAAGTGGGCGAGCCTGTAGGGGTAATCGCTGCCCAGTCTATTGGTGAGCCGGGCACCCAGCTTACTATGAGAACTTTTCATATCGGTGGAACGGCTAGCAGGGTGGTAGAGCAAACAACTTTGAATACTAAGCGGGGAGGTCTGGTTAAATACCTTGGTTTGCGCACCATCAAGAATCGTAGCGGAGAAATTATTGTTATGAACCGTAACGGGAGTCTCGTGATTCAGGATGAGGCTGGACGTGAAAAAGAGCGATTTTCTGTTGTATATGGAGCAAAGCTTAAGGTTAGTGATGGTCAAGAAGCGCAGGAAGGTCAGACTTTGATGGAGTGGGACCCTTATACGAATGCTATTCTGACGGAAGTTTCTGGAACCATTGCTTTTGGTGATGTGATAGAAGGTATAACGATGAAAGAAGACTTCGATGATATTACCGGTTTATCTACTAAGGTTATCATTAGTCATCGTGATGAAAAAAAACAACCTCGTATCTCACTTAAAGATGAAAAGGGCGAAACGGTGCGTCGTTATATTCTTCCTGCCGGAGCAAATATAAATGTCAACGAGGGAGACTTGGTGAGTGCTGGGGACTTGATCGTAAAGATTCCTCGTGAGTCAGCGAAAACCAAGGATATCACAGGTGGTCTTCCTCGTGTTGCTGAGCTTTTCGAGGCTCGTAAGCCGCATGAACAGGCGACAATCACGGAAATTTCCGGAACCGTAAAGTTTGGTGGATTCGTGAAGGGAATGCGCAAAGTCGTCGTTGAGAGTGAGTCTGGTGATGAATGCGAATACCTGATTCCACGTGGCAAGCATATTAACGTTCATGAGGGCGATGAGGTGATTGCTGGTGAGCCCTTAATGGACGGCGCTTCAAACCCTCATGATATTTTGCGAGTACTTGGAGAAGATGAGCTTCAGAAATACCTAGTGAATGAAGTTCAAGAGGTATATCGCCTTCAGGGTGTACAGATAAATGATAAGCATATTGAGGTTATCGTAAGACAAATGCTCCGGCATTTAGTTATCGAAGACCCTGGTGATACTGAGTTTTTAGTTGGGGAGCAGGTGACCAAGAAAGTCTTTAATTTGGCTAATCAGGAAGTTATTAAGAATAAGAAAAAACCGGCCAAAGGCGCACCAGTATTGCTGGGGATTACCAAGTCGTCGCTTAGCACGGAAAGTTTTATTTCGGCCGCATCTTTTCAGGAGACCACTCGTGTCCTTACAGAGGTCAGTGTAAGCGGTAAAGTGGATCATCTTGTTGGATTGAAGGAAAATGTGACTATGGGAAGATTGATACCGGCTGGCACAGGGTGCCGTGCCTATAGTGGAATTCGTATTGAAGAGCCTGAGACTGAAGAGCCTGAGCAGAGGGAAGAGCAGGCTCCTGTTGCAGCTGAATAAAAAACAACAAAAAGCTGCTCTTTTTCCCTTGACTAAGTGAGTTTCAGTGCTACAATTACAACTTTTTCACGCCCATACCTGTCTGATATAACCCTTTGTTTTTATTGACATCATCGGGTGTTTTCAGCTTTACTTGGTGGTCCCTTTATGTGGATTGTCTCTTAGGGAGATCTATTTTTTTGCCTACAATCAATCAGTTAGTAAAAACAGGCCGTAAAAAGCCCGTAGTTAAAAGTAATAGTCCGGCATTAAAGTCTTGTCCGCAAAAGCGGGGAGTTTGCGTTCGGGTTTACACGTCAACGCCTAAAAAACCAAACTCTGCTTTGCGAAAAGTGGCGCGGGTAAGGTTGACTAATGGGATGGAGGTAACCACCTATATTCCTGGGGTAGGCCATAATCTTCAGGAGCATTCCATTGTGATGATCCGTGGCGGAAGAATTAAGGATTTGCCTGGCGTTCGGTATCATGTTGTCCGTGGGAGTTTGGATACTCTTGGGGTGGAAAACAGGATGCAGAGCCGCTCTAAGTATGGCACGAAGAAACCTAAAAAATAATTTTATATAACCATTATGGCAAGACGAAGAGAAGCTCAGAAAAGAAAGATTACTCCTGACCCGAAGTTTAACGATTTGCTAGTTGCTCGTTTTATCAACTGTATTTTGCGTAGGGGTGAGAAGGGTAAGGCGGAGAGTATTCTATATAAGGCCCTCGAGAGTGTGGCAGAGAAGAGCAAGGAGGAGCCTTTGCGGGTTTTTAGAAAAGCGGTGGAGAATGCGGCCCCTTTACTGGAGGTTCGATCTAGAAGGGTTGGTGGTGCGACTTATCAGGTTCCTGTTGAGGTGAAAGAGAGTCGCAGGCAAGCTCTAAGTATTAGGTGGATGATTCAAAATGCTAAGTCGCGTGCTGGAAGGTCGATGGCTGAAAAACTAACCAGCGAGATCATGGATGCCTTTGGTAATTCCGGCGGTGCGGTTAAGAAAAAAGAAGAAGTTCATCGGATGGCAGAAGCTAATAAAGCATTTGCTCATTACCGATGGTGATCGGAGTATTTCCTTAAAATGAGTAAGAAGCTGCAGCCTGAGAAAACAAGAAATATAGGAATTATCGCCCATATCGATGCCGGTAAGACGACGACGACGGAACGAGTTCTCTATTATACGGGTAAGAGCCATAAAATCGGTGAGGTGCATGACGGAAATGCAACGATGGACTGGATGGAGCAAGAGCAGGAGCGAGGAATCACCATTACCTCTGCTGCAACGACTTGTTTCTGGCAGGATCATCAGATTAATATAATTGATACGCCTGGGCACGTTGACTTTACGGCGGAGGTCGAACGATCTTTGCGTGTGCTTGATGGGGCCGTCGGTGTTTTCGATGCGGTCAGTGGTGTGGAGCCTCAGTCTGAGACTGTTTGGCGGCAGGCAACTAAATATGAGGTTCCTAGGATTTGTTTTGTTAATAAAATGGATCGAGCGGGCGCAAATTTTTTAGGTTGTATAGATCAGATGGTTGATAAACTCGGTGCTCGCCCAGTTCCTATTCAGCTTCCTCTTGGTGCAGAGGCTGATTTTCTTGGTGTGATTGATTTAATTGATATGAAAGCCAATGTGTACTCTGATGCTAAGAATAAGGGTGAGACCTATGATGTCGTGGATATCCCTGCCGAGTATAAGGGGCAAGCCGAAGAGTATAGGGAAAAATTAATTGAATCTGCTTCGGATGCAGATGATTCGATTATGGAAAAATTTCTCGGCGGTGAAGAGGTATCAAGGGAAGAAGTTGTTGCGGCGCTTAGAAAGGGAACTCTGGAAAATAAATTCACTCCTATCTTGTGTGGTGCCGCGTTCAAAAATAAAGGTGTGCAACAGCTTCTTGACTCTGTTGTCCTGTATCTCCCTTCTCCTCAGGAGCTAAAGTCTATTACTGGCACCAACCCAAATACTCAAAAAGAAGAATCTCGTAAGTTAGATTCGGCTGAGCCACTATCAGCGCTTGCTTTTAAGATCATGACCGACCCATTTGTTGGTCAGTTGGCTTTTGTTCGTGTTTACTCCGGTAAGTTGACCAGTGGCTCGTATGTGTACAACTCGACGAAAAATGAGAGGGAGCGTGTGGGTAGGATTTTGAGGATGCACGCTAATAAGAGAGAAGAGGTTGACTCTGTGCAGGCGGGAGACATTGCTGCAATTGTTGGATTAAAGAAAACTTATACGGGGGATACTCTTTGTGAGCAAGAAAGTCCGATTATCCTTGAGGCTATTCAATTTCCTGAGCCCGTTATCTCTGTTGCTATTGAGCCTAGGACTAAAGCTGAGCAAGATAAGCTTTCAGACTGTCTGGTCAAACTACTTCAGGAGGATCCTACTTTTAAGGTCCGTGTGGATCCTGATACAAACCAAACAGTAATATCGGGGATGGGCGAGTTGCATCTTGAGATATTGGTTGATCGGATGCGTCGTGAATTTTCTTTGGATGTTGATGTGTCTAAGCCTCAGGTAGCCTACAAGGAAACCATTACTAAGCCTGTAGAGCATGAAAATAAATATGTTAAGCAGAGCGGGGGGCGTGGCCAATACGGTCATGTGGTAATTAAGGTTGAGCCGAGAGAGGCGGGTACAGGATTTGAATTTGTGAATAAAATTGTTGGAGGAGCGATACCTCGCGAGTTTATTCCTGCTGTTCAGAAGGGTGTTGAGGAAGCGATGAGTCGCGGTGTTATGTGCGGTTATCCAACTGTTGATGTTTCGGTGACTTTGTTGGACGGATCTTTTCATGATGTTGATTCTTCTGAAATGGCTTTTAAGATTTGTGCTTCCATGGCTTTTCGGGAAGCTTGTAAAATGGGATCTCCTCAATTGCTGGAGCCGGTTATGGATGTGGAGGTCGTTACGCCTGAAGAATTTATGGGCGATGTTATTGGCAAGATCAATTCCAAACGAGGCAAGATAAAGGATCTTGCTGATCGTGCGGGTGCCAAGGTAATTCGAGCTGAAGTTCCTCTTTCTGGAATGTTTGGGTATTCTACCGACCTTCGGTCGGCTACTCAAGGTCGAGCGAATTATTCTATGGAGTTTGCCAAGTATGACGGTGTTCCTACCGCCATTGCCGAGGAGCTGATGGCAAAGGCAACCGGGTCTAAAGAGAAATCTGCAGTCTAATAAAAATTATCTGAAAATAATTTGGAGTGAATCAGTATGGCTAAGGAAAAGTTTGTACGAGATAAACCACATATAAACGTTGGAACTATTGGTCATGTTGATCATGGTAAAACGACTTTAACCGCTTCGATTTCGGAGGTTCTTTCTAAAAAAGGTTTGGCCGAGACCATCCAATTTGATCAGATTGACAAGGCCCCTGAGGAAAAAGAGCGAGGCATTACTATAGCTATTGCTCATATTGAATATAATACTGAAAAGCGACATTACGCGCATGTTGACTGTCCTGGTCATGCTGACTACGTAAAAAATATGATTACGGGTGCAGCGCAGATGGACGGAGGGATATTGGTAATATCTGCTAATGACGGTCCGATGCCTCAAACTCGTGAGCATATTCTTTTGGCTCGACAGGTTGGTGTGCCTAAGCTCTGTGTGTTCATGAACAAGTGTGACATGGTTGATGACCCGGAGTTGCTTGACTTGGTTGAGATGGAGGTGCGCGAATTGTTAAGTAAATATGACTTCCCTGGAGATGATGTTCCTGTTATTCGTGGAAGTGCTCTGCAGGCACTCGAGAATCCAGAGGACGAAGAAAAAACAAAACCTATCTGGGAATTGATGGAAGCGCTAGACACTTACTTCCCTGTGCCGGATCGCCCTGTTGACAAGCCTTTCCTGATGCCGATAGAGGACATATTTAGTATTTCTGGCCGTGGAACGGTTGCGACTGGGCGGGTTGAAACGGGTATTATAAAAGTTGGTGAGGAGATTGAGATTGTAGGATTTAAGGACACAATGAAGACAACTTGTACGGGTGTTGAGATGTTTCGAAAGCTTCTTGATGAGGGACGTGCAGGTGAAAACGTCGGAATTCTTCTTCGAGGAACCAAGCGTGATGAAATAGAGAGAGGTCAAGTTCTTTCTAAGCCCGGATCAATCACACCGCATACCAAATTTAAGGCGGAAGTTTATATTCTAACTAAAGAAGAGGGTGGTAGGCATACCCCATTTTTTAATGGTTATCGTCCGCAGTTTTATTTTAGGACAACTGATGTTACTGGTGTCGCAACTTTACCGGCGGGTGTTGAAATGGTTATGCCTGGGGATAATGTGGCAATGGAGATAACGCTAATTACTCCTGTTGCAATGGATAAGGGTCTTAAGTTTGCAATTCGCGAGGGTGGTCGTACGGTGGGAGCCGGAGTTGTGGGTGAGATCGTAGAATAATGAGCGACCAGAAAATAAAAATAAGACTTAAGGCGTACGACCATAAGTTGCTAGATTGTTCAGTTGGGGAAATTGTTGAAACTACTCGCCGAACGGGTGCTAAGGTCGTTGGTCCAATTCCGTTGCCTACGATGAAAAATAAATGGACAGTTTTGCGTTCTCCTCATGTGGATAAGAAATCTCGAGAGCAATTTGAGATTCGAACGCATAAGCGCATTTTGGAAATTTTAGAGCCAACTCCTCAAACAGTTGACGCGTTGATGAAGCTCGATCTCTCGGGCGGAGTTGATATAGAAATTAAGCTATAAAAAGAGAAAAACATGAGTGTTTTAATTGGAAAAAAAATCGGCATGACTGAAGTTTTTACAGATGGCGGCGACTGTGTTGCTGTCACAGTGATTCATGTGGATAGATGTGTGCCGGTTTTAAAGCGAACTCAGGAGAAAGATGGTTACGAGGCTCTTATGCTTGCATATGGGTCTCGCAAGCCGAAGCATACTAATAAGCCGCTTCGCGGATTTTATGACAAGCTCAAGGTCGAGCCTGCAAGATTTCTTAAAGAATTCAGGGGACAAGACGTGAGTGCTGAGGTGATGGGACAACCGCTTAAGGTCGATGTCTTCAATGAGGGAGATAAGGTTTCCGTGGTGGGAGTTTCTAAAGGTAGGGGTTTTGCTGGCGTCTTTAAGCGGTTTAATTATGGTGGCGCTCCAGCCTCTCATGGTCATCATGAGAGTTACCGTGGAACTGGTTCAATAGGGATGCATACTTATCCTGGGAGAGTTTTTAAGGGTACAGGTATGCCGGGCCGCATGGGTGGTGCCAATGTTCGGGTGAAAAATTTAAAAGTGATCCGGGTGGACGTAGAAAATAATTTAATATTGGTCAAAGGGGCTGTTCCTGGGGCCAATGGCGGAATCGTCAATATAACGAAATCATAAAAAAGAGCTTTTGGTTATGCCAGCATTAGATATTTTGGATAGTGGTAATAAGAAGGTGGGCTCTGTGGAAGTTCTCTCAAGTGTTTTTGAGGGTAAGGTAAATGAGAGCTTGGTACAGAGGTATGTGGCTATGCAGTTAGCGTCCCGTCGAGGCGGAAACGCTGCGACAGTTCAAAACAAGGGCGATTTGCATGGAAGTAATGCCAAGCCTTGGCGGCAAAAGGGGACCGGCCGTGCTCGTTCCGGTAACACTCGGTCGCCAATATGGCGTGGAGGTCTTACAGTTTTTGGGCCAACTCCGAGAAGTTATGCGTTCCAGCTTTCCAAAAAATCCAAGAGGTTGGCTATCGTTTCGGTTTTAGCGGATAAACTTAAGGCTCAGAGCTTTACGGTGGTTGACTCGTTGAATATTGAAAACCCTAGGACTAAGGATGCGATTGCTTTGATGGATAGTATGGGTCTTCCTGAAAAAACATTGTTTATTGTTTCTGAGAAGAACAATAATCTTCATTTAGCGGTTCGAAATTTGCCTCGCACAGACGTGCTTTTAGTTGACGGTTTAAATGTATTTGACCTGTTAGTGCATGAGCGGATCGTATGTACTCCTGCAGCGATTAAAAAGATTGAGGAGCGATTGGGCTGATGGATATATATCAAATTATAGAGAAGCCTCTTGTTACGGAAAAGGGTAGTGATATGTTGTCTAGTGGGAATTGGGTGGTTTTTCGTGTGCATCTTGAAGCAAATAAAATTCAAATCCGTGATGCTGTCCAAAAAGTTTTTGATGTAAAAGTCTTGCATGTGAATACTCAGGTAGTCCAGGGAAAGCGCAAACGATTCGGTAAGAATATTGGTCAGTCCAAAACCTGGAAAAAAGCAATGGTGCAGTTAAAAGAAGGCGAGAAGATTGAAATATTTGAGGGAGTATAATTACTAATGCCTATTAGGAAGCTAAAACCTCGGTCTCCTGGTGTGAGGTCTCAGACTATTTCTGGTTTTGATGAAGTCACTAAATCTATCCCCGAAAAAAGTCTTCTCGTTGCCATTGCAAGAAAGGGTGGGCGCAATAACCATGGCCGCATTACTGCCAAGCGCAGAGGAGGAGGGCATAGAAAGCAGTATAGGATTATTGACTTTAAGAGGCAGAAGGACGGGATTCCCGCAAAAGTAGTGGGTATTGAATACGATCCAAACCGAAGCGCTCGAATAGCTTTGTTGTCATATGTTGATGGGGAAAAGCGCTACATAATTTCTCCAGCCAAACTGAATGTGGGAGATGTGCTCTTGTCGGGAGAGAAGGCAGAGATTCGTATTGGTAATTGTCTTGCGCTTAAGGATATTCCAGAGGGTACCCTAATCCACAATATAGAAATGCGTCCTGGTAAGGGTGCGCAGATTGCTCGAAGTGCTGGTAGCGGCGTTCAGTTGATGGCTAAAGAGGGCGAGTATGTAAATCTAAAGCTTAAGTCTGGTGAGGTTCGCTTGATACATAAGAATTGTCGGGCGACGATTGGAACAGTAGGTAATGCCGACCATGAAAACGTATCAATTGGTAAGGCTGGTCGTGTTAGATGGATGGGGCGACGCCCTCGTGTGCGTGCGGTGGCTATGAATCCGGTAGATCATCCTATGGGTGGTGGTGAGGGCCGTTCTTCCGGTGGTCGACATCCTTGTAGCCCGTGGGGGCAAAGTGCAAAGGGATTAAAGACACGTAATGTAAAAAAACCGTCAAATAAATTTATCCTTAGCCGTAAGAAGAGAAAATAAACCATTTGTAAAATGAGGTTTTGGTATGTCTCGATCGTTAAAAAAAGGTCCGTTTGTCGACTTGCATTTGCAGAGTAAAATAGAGGAGATGAACCGGAAAAATGAGAAAAAAATGTGTAAGACTTGGTCTCGTCGCTCGACTATTACTCCAGACTTCGTTGGGCATACATTGTCGGTGCACAATGGTAAGAAATTTTTGCCGGTTTTTGTGTCTGAAAATATGGTGGGCCATAAGTTGGGTGAGTTTTCTCCTACTCGCACATTCAGGACGCATGGTGGTAAAACTAAAAAGGCAGTGACTAAGTAATAAGGGGCATTATGGAAGTTAGAGCTTTGCTTAAGCATACGAGGACTACACCGCAGAAGGCACGTTTGGTAGCTAATTTGATTCGAGGAAAAAACGTAAACGATGCAATTAATATTCTTGCATTTACTCGTAAGAGGGCGGCTGAAAAGTTTCAAAAATTATTAAAGTCTGCGATTGCGAATGCGGAAGAGAATCATAAGGTTCTGGATGTGGACGATCTTGTTGTTAAAAATGTTATGGTCGATGAGGGTGCGACTTGGAAGAGAAATATGCCAAGGGCTCGCGGAAGCGCAACTACCATTCAAAAGAAGACTAGTCATATTACTTTGATACTGGAAGAAAAAGAATCTTAAGGAGATAAAAGCGTGGGTCAAAAAGTACACCCCTATGGTTTCAGATTGGGATTCAGTAAGACTTGGATATCTAATTGGTATGCCAGAAAAGACTATGCTGGCCAGTTAGTTGAAGATATGGTGCTTCGAAAGCACATATTTAAGACGCTGTCTCATGCAGGAATCTCCAAGGTAGAGATTGAGCGATCGGCAAACCGCGTTAGAGTCAACATTCATACTGCTCGACCAGGAATTATCATAGGTAAGAAGGGTCTTGAGGTTGATAGGTTGAAGGTAGAGTTGCAGAACGTTATGTCTGGTAAACAGGTTAATCTTAATATTAAAGAAGTGCGTCGTGCTGAATTAGATGCGGCTTTAATTGGGCAAAATATTGCTTTGCAATTGGAAAAAAGAGTGTCTTTTCGCCGGGCTATGAAAAAGAGTGTGATTTCGGCTCTGAGGTTTGGGGCTAAGGGAATTAAAATCCGAGTATCTGGTCGACTAGGTGGAGCAGAAATTGCCAGAAGTGAATGGTATCGTGAGGGTAGAGTTCCCCTGCATACTCTGAGGGCAGACATAGATTATGGAACTGCAAACTCCAACACTACCTTTGGGATTATTGGGGTGAAAGTATGGGTTTACAAGGGAGATATTCTTCCTGGTAAGGCGATTGAGCCTTCGCAGGGGCTTAAGGAAAAAAATAAAGAAAAAGGAAGGGCTTCGGCCTAATTTAGATGGCCATGCTTACAATCTGTAAATGATTATTGGAGATGACGCATCATGTTGATGCCAAAAAGAGTTAAATATAGAAAGCGCCATAAGGGAAGAATGCGTGGTACAGCTTATCGTGGAGGATCTCTTGATTTTGGCGCGTATGGTTTGCAGGCTTTGGAGTGTGGTCGTATCACTAATAGGCAGATTGAGGCAGCTCGAATAGCTATGACCCGCCATATCAAACGTGGAGGGAAAATCTGGTTGCGAATTTTTCCCGACAAGCCGGTGTCCAAGAAACCATTAGAAACAAGAATGGGTAAGGGCAAGGGAAACCCCGAATTTTGGGTTGCAGTCGTGAAGCCGGGAAGAATGCTTTACGAAATGGAGGGTGTGCCTGAAGATATTGCTAGAGAGGCGTTCCGTTTGGCGGCTCATAAGTTGTCGGTTTCTACTCGATTTGTTGTTAAACAAGGTTAATTGAAAAAATAAACAATATTATGAAAGCTGAAGAAGTCAGAGCCATTTCCGAGAAAGAACGGGAAGAAAAGATAGATGAAATCAACCAGGAGATATTTAATCTGAGGTTACAATTGGCAACGGGAAAGATAGAAAACCCTAGTCGTATTCGTTTCCTTAGAAGAGATGTGGCCCGGATAAAAACTATAAATAAAGAAGCGCGGGCTTTGGCGGAAGTTTCAGAAAAGCAAGGTATAGAAGATAAGACCGGTTCTAATAAATAAAGTTCGGGTTTAACAGTAGCTTTGAACATTAAATTGGAGTGGTAAAAGGTTTTGGAGAAGACGACTAGAAAAACTGTGATGGGGCTTGTAGTGAGCAACAAAATGGATAAAACCGTGGTTGTACAGGTGGAACGAAAATTCACTCACCCTAAATTCAAAAAAGTAGTGAAGAGCACCCGTAAATTCAGTGCTCACGATGAGAGGAACGAATGTTGTCCTGGTGATTTTATCAGCATTTGCGAAACGCGACCGTTAAGTAAGACTAAGCGCTGGCGATTAGTTGAAATAATCAAGAAAGGCGAGGAGGCAGATAAAGCGTCATGATTCAACTTCGAACTGTATTAGATGTCGCGGATAATTCTGGGGCCAAAGTAGTTCAATGTATAAAGGTCTTGGGTGGCTCCCGCCGTCGTTATGCCCGTATTGGGGATATTATTGTTGTCGCCGTCAGAGAGGTTGACCCTCAAAGCAGTCTAAAAAAGGGTGAGGTGAAAAAGGCTGTCGTAGTAAGAACGCGTAAAGAGATGCGTCGCTCTAATGGGACTTATATTAAGTTTGATAGCAATGCTGCCGTGCTTATTACTGACACTAAGGAGCCGGTGGGTACCAGAATATTTGGCCCGGTCGGCCGTGAGTTGCGTGCTAAGCGTTATATGAAAATTCTTTCGCTTGCTCCGGAGGTTCTCTGATGAAAAAAGCTCCTTATAAGCTTGGTTTGAAAAAAGATGATATCGTTCAGGTGATTTCTGGGAAGGAAAAAGGAAAGAAGGGTAAGTTGCTTTCAATTTTTCCTGAAGAGCAGCGAGTAACCGTTGAAAAGTTGAATATGCTTAAACGTCATACAAAAGGTGATGGCAAGACCCGTCAACCGGGGATTGTCGAGAGGGAAGGTAAAATTCATATTTCTAATGTTCTGCTTGTCAGCGATAAAGTTGGTAGGGGAGTTCGGACTAAGTTGAAAAAACTTGATGATGGAAAACGAGTTCGGGTTTGTATGAAAACCGGTGATGTTCTGGATAAGGTATAGTATGTCAAATTTCAAAACAGATTATTTTGAAAAGCATCAGGTTGCAGTCCAGAAGGAACTGGGCCTCGGTAACGTGATGGAGGTTCCTAGGATGACAAAGATCACCGTTAATATGGGATTGGGTGAAGCGCTGCAAAACTCAAAGTTGATAGACTCGGGCATTGATCAGTTACGCGTTATTACTGGGCAACAGCCTATTGTAACTAAAGCAAAGAAATCAGTATCCAATTTTAAGTTGAGAGAGGGTGTTCCGATCGGTCTAAAGGTTACTCTGAGAGGTAATAGGATGTATGAATTTTATGAGCGATTGGTGTCTTTCGCGCTACCTAGGGTTCGAGACTTTAAGGGTTTACCTCCCAAAGCCTTTGATGGACGAGGTAACTATACGATTGGAATTAAAGAGCAATTGATTTTTCCTGAAATCGAGTTTGATAAAATTGAAAAGGTTAAGGGAATGAATATAACGATCACCACCACAGCTCAAAATGATGAGCAGGGTAGGTGTTTGTTAACCCATATGGGGCTACCGATTAGAAAGTAAAGGAATATGGCAAAAAAATCAATGGTCGCCAAGGCGAAACGAGAGCAAAAATTTAAAGTACGCCAGTACAACCGGTGTCATGTTTGTGGTAGGCCACGTGCATTTCTACGTAAGTTTGGTATGTGCAGGATTTGTTTTCGGGAAAGAGCGTTGCGCGGCGAGATACCAGGTGTAACCAAGGCAAGTTGGTAATTTAATTATTTTTTTGGGAGTATAGTTTCGTATGATGACCGATCCAATCGCTGATCTTTTTACCCGAATTAGAAATGGGTTGATGGTTAGACATCCTAGGATTGATGTTCCAGGTTCAAAAATGAAAGCTCGTATCGTAGAGATTTTGAAAGAAGAAGGCTATATCAAGAACTTCAGGATCTATGAGGATAATTTGCAGGGAATTATACGTGTGTATTTGAAATATAGCGATGACCAGTCGGTGATTCGCGGAATTAAGCGAATCAGTAAACCCGGGCGAAGAAATTATGTTAAGAGAGATGCTGTGCCCAGGGTTCTTAATGGTCTTGGCCTAGCCATTATGTCTACCTCTTCGGGTGTAATGACTGATCAAGAGTGTAGAGAAAAAGGTGTTGGTGGAGAAGTGCTGGGTTATATTTGGTAAGGCTGTCTTTTTTAAGGAAAGCAAATAATTAAAGCCGTTCTTATGATTTGGAGCTCATTTCAAGGGGCTTGAGCGGCAAAATATGAAACTTTTAAGAAGCTTGAAAATGTCTCGAATTGGAAAACAGCCAATAAAAGTACCATCTGGTGTGGATTTTAAGGTTAATGGTTCAAGTGTCGCTGTAAAGGGTCCTAAGGGACAGTTACAGCGTAATCTTCACCCTAATATGAAGATTGAGTTGCGGGATGGTGTGGTCACGGTTACTCGACCTACTGATGGAAGGTTAGATCGTTCTCTTCATGGGCTGACCCGTAGTCTTATCAATAATATGGTTATAGGTGTTTCAGATGGATACTCCAGACAGTTAAATATTGTTGGGGTAGGCTATAAAGTTGAGCTTAAGGGTAAAGAGTTGGTTTTGAATCTTGGGCATTCACATGCGATTAATTATCCGGCCCCTGAGGGTGTTGAGTTTGATGTTGACCCTAAAAAAAATACGATAATTGTAAAGGGAGCCAATAAGGAAAGTGTTGGTCAGACTGCAGCTGAAATACGCAGCTTACGTCCACCAGAACCTTATAAGGGAAAAGGAGTAATGTACTCTACAGAAAGAATACGCAGAAAAGCCGGTAAAGCAGCAGCGGGTAAAGGATAATAATATGAAAACATCTGAACGAGAAAGACTACGATTACAAAGAAAAAGAAGGATTAGGCTCAAGTTACAGAAACAATTAAGCCGGCATAGGCTAACTGTATTCCGAAGTAGTAAGCATATCTATGCACAAATTGTTGACGATGGTATAGGCAAAACACTTGTGGCTATGTCGACACTTTCCGCCGTCTTCAAAAAGCAGATGAAGGAAGGGGGAAACCTAAAAGCAGCGGCGCTGGTTGGCTCTCTCGTTGGTGAGGCGGCAGCCGAAAAGGGAATAAAAGAAGTTTATTATGATCGTAACGGATTTCTTTATACTGGACGTATAAAGGCTTTGGCTGATGCGGTTCGTGAAAAAGGAATAAAATTTTAATTCATAACGCAGGAGGATGTGTTGCGACAACGGGACCAAGATAAACCCACGGATTTTGTTGATAAGGTTGTCAAAATCAATCGTGTAGCTAAGGTTGTAAAGGGTGGCCGCCGGTTCAGCTTTAGTGCTTTGGTAGTGGTTGGCAATCGAGAAGGCAAGGTAGGATGGGGACTGGGAAAAGCCAATGAGGTTCCGGAGGCGATACGAAAAGGAGTGGAAAAGGCAAAAAGAACATTGGTGACGGTTAGTCTCGATGGTTCTTCCATTCCCCATGATGTGATTGGTTCTTATGGTGCTGGCCAGGTATTGATGAAACCGGCGTCGAGAGGAACTGGTTTAATTGCGGGTGGTGCTGTCAGAGCGGTATTAGAGGCAGTTGGTGTCCGCGACATTTTGACTAAATGTCTCAATACCAATAACCCTCATAACGTTGTTAAGGCAACCATAGAGGGATTGTCTGGATTGCGAACAGCAAAAGAATGTTCCCGCTTACGCGGCAAATAATACTACTGAATATTATTGAGGGTAAAGAATGTTGCATTTATCAAGTTTAAAGGGACCGGAAAGAAAAAACAGAAAAAGAATTGGCCGAGGTATTGGTTCTGGTACTGGAAAAACTTCTGGTAAAGGTCAAAAAGGTCAAAAATGTCGATCTGGTGGAAGTCCTCATCCATGGTTTGAGGGAGGACAGATGCCCATTTATCGAAGATTACCCAAACGAGGTTTTACCAATATCTTTAAAAAACAATTTGAGATCGTGAATATTAGTGAATTGGATTGTTGTCTTGGAGTTGATCCTATCACTCCAGAGGTATTAAAGGAGAAAGGGTTGATCAAAAAAACTGGATTAGTTAAGATTCTCGGTTGCGGGGATCTAGCGAAACCTTTAAATGTTCATGCCCATAAGTTCAGTGGCTCGGCTCAGGCTAAAATTGAGAAATCCGGGGGAAAGGTTGTTAAGCTATAGATGAGTGGCGCAGATAGTTTTGGCAATATTTTTCGAGTACCTGAGCTGAAGAAGCGGATTCTTTTTACGCTTGCGCTTTTGGTTGTTTATCGCATCGGGGCGCATATTCCGACCCCGGGAATTAACTCAATAGCATTAGCGGAGTTGTTTGCTCGAGCCCAGGGGACTATCTTGGGATTTTTCGACATGTTTTCAGGCGGTGCGCTAAGTAGGTTAACGATATTTGCGCTAGGTATAATGCCATATATCAGTTCGTCTATCATTATTCAGTTGATGACGATCGTTTCTCCCTACCTTGCAAGGTTAAAAAAAGAAGGGGAACAGGGACAAAAGAAAATAACACAATACACTCGGTATGGAACCGTAGTGTTGAGTACGATTCAGGGCTCTGGAATAGCAGTAGGACTTGAAGCTATGAAGAGCCCAAGTGGGGGTCTCATTGTTCCGGAACCGGGTTGGTCGTTCAGAATGATGACTGTTTTAACGCTAACTGCGGGAACTTGTTTTTTGATGTGGCTTGGTGAGCAGATCACTGAGCGGGGAATAGGAAATGGAATTTCGCTAATTATTTTTTCCGGGATTGTAGCTGGAACTCCTGCCGCAATATTTCAGTCAATGGATTTGATGGGTACGGGCGAAATGTCTGTGCTAGTTATGCTTTTTCTGCTAGTTTTAATGATCGTAGTGGTTGGGGTCATTGTTTTTACCGAAGGAGGTCAACGCAGGATTCCAATCCAATATGCTAAGCGAGTAGTAGGTAGGAAAATGATGGGTGGGCAGTCAACACACTTGCCTTTAAAAGTAAATACTTCAGGAGTTATCCCTCCGATTTTTGCTTCATCCATTATTATGTTTCCAGCCACCATTGCTCAATTTATTAGTCACCCGTGGATGCAGTCAGTTTCTGCTATGTTAACTCCCGGAACTATTGTGTATAGTCTAGTTTTTGTCGGTGCGGTTTTTTTCTTTTGTTATTTCTATACCGCAGTCATATTCAACCCTGTTGATGTGGCAGATAATATGAAGAAACATGGAGGGTATGTGCCGGGAATTAGACCTGGGGCTAAGACTTCAGAGTATATAGATACGATTCTTTCTAGAATTACGTTTTATGGGGCCATGTATCTTTCTTTAATCTGTATTTTGCCGGATTATTTGATAAAGTATTTCAATATCCCATTTTACTTCGGCGGAACAAGTTTATTGATTGTTGTGGGTGTTTCTTTGGATACTATGCAACAGATTGAATCCCACTTGGTAATGAGGAACTATGATGGTTTTGTAAAAAAGGGGCGATTGAAAAGCCGAAGAGGCTAATTAATGAGATTGATTCTTTTGGGCCCACCTGGAGCCGGAAAAGGCACTCAGGCAAAAAAGCTGAAAGATAAATTTTTTATCCCGCAGATATCCACTGGTGATATTTTAAGGCGAGCGGTTAAAGATAATTCTGAGCTGGGCATACAAGCTAGGTCTTTTATGGATATAGGCCAGTTGGTTCCTGATGACTTGGTGATAAGTTTAATAAAAGAGCGTATTAAGAAAGCCGATTGTGAAGAAGGCTTTATTTTAGATGGATTTCCCCGAACAATTATACAGGCTGAAAAACTTTCAGAAACATTGAATGAAATGGGCTTGGTGATTGATACGGTTGTAGATTTGGTAGTTGATGCAAAAGAGGTTATCAGTAGATTAGCAGGGCGTAGCACCTGTCAGGATTGTGGCGGAATGTTTCACGTGCAGTCTTGTCCTCCAAAAGTCGAGGGAGTCTGTGATAATTGTGGTGGTAACTTGGCTCAAAGACAGGATGATAATTCAGAAACAATTCTGAAACGTTTAGATGTATATCAAGAGTCGACTGCGCCATTAAAGCAGTTTTATATGAGACAAGGAAACCTAAAAACTGTAACGGCAAGAGGGTCTGTGGAAGAAATATTTTCACGCGTTTTAGAAATGGTAAAGTGACGAATGTCTAAAGAAGAATCTATAGAAGTAGAGGGAACTATACTTGAGCCATTGCCAAACGCAATGTTTCGAGTAGAGCTGGAAAATGGTCATAAGGTGCTAGCTCATATATCGGGGAAAATGCGTATGCATTTTATCCGCATACTATCCGGTGATAAGGTGAAAGTTCAACTTTCTCCTTATGATTTGACCCGCGGACGCATCACTTATCGTTATAAATAAGAGGATAGAACCATGAAAGTCAGGGCATCGGTCAAGCAAATTTGTATGAAATGTAAAGTAATACGTCGTCGAGGAGTTGTGCGGGTAATTTGTGAGAACCCAAAGCATAAGCAACGTCAGGGTTAACTTCTAAAAGGAGAAGCAGTGGCCAGAATAGCGGGTATAGATATTCCCAAGGATAAGCAGGCAAGAATCGCTTTGACATACATATATGGAGTGGGCCCAACCACTTCAAGAAACATATTGGAAAAAGCGCAGGTAGGGGAAGAAGTTAGGATGAAAGATCTGACAGAGGAAGAAGTAACCCGGATACGCAGTGTAATAGATAAAGAATATGAAGTGGAAGGCGATTTAAGACGAAGTGTCACCATGAATATAAAGCGCTTGATGGACATAGGTGCATATAGAGGGCTACGTCATCGTAAAGGTTTGCCGGTTCGAGGGCAAAGAACTCATACTAATGCTAGAACCAGAAAAGGCCCCAAGAAAACTGTGGGCGCAAGAGCAAAAAAATAAGGATAGATATTAATGGATAAAAAAGCAAAAATTGGTAAAAAAAAGCAAAAGACGGTACCAGACGTAGGAGTGGCACATATTCAGGCCACTTTTAATAATACTATTGTCACCATTTCGGATATGTCCGGGAATGTGGTGTCTTGGTCTAGCGCTGGTGCGCAGGGTTTTAAGGGTTCGAGAAAAAGCACCCCATTTGCTGCTCAAGTGGCGGCCGATAAGGCTGCCATCAAGGCAAGGGATATGGGCATGAAAAAACTGGAGGTTCATGTGAAAGGCCCCGGATCGGGAAGAGAGTCAGCAATTAGGTCTTTGCAGGCTGCAGGAATGGAGGTGCTTGTGATTCGTGATAAGACTCCAGTTCCGCATAATGGGTGTCGTCCAAGAAAACGTCGCAGGGTTTAATTGCGTAAAACCGAAAGGAGAAGTTGAATTTGGCCAGGTATACTGATTCTGTTTGCCGACTTTGTCGGCGAGAAGGTATAAAACTATTTTTAAAAGGTTCTCGTTGCGAGACGGCAAAGTGTGCTATCGAAAAAAGAGCATATCCGCCGGGCCAGCATGGCCAAGGAAGAAAGAAATTCTCGGAATATGGGACTCAGCTTCGTGAAAAACAAAAAGTGAAGCGGATATATGGTGTATTAGAAAAGCAATTTCGTAATTACTTTTTTGCGGCAGATAAGAAAAAAGGAATAACCGGTGAAAACCTTCTGCAAAAATTAGAATTGCGGATGGATAATGTTATTTATAGGATGGGTCTAGCTTCATCCAGAAGCACTGCTCGACAGTTGGTTGGGCATGGCCATTTCACAGTTAATGGGAAAAAGATGAATATTCCCTCCTATGCTCTCGAGCAGGGAGATACAATAGCTCTGAACCCCAATAAAATAAAAAAAACCCCTGTTAAAAATGCAATTGAGAATATTAAAGGAAAAACCTTACCGGATTGGCTATCGTTTGATACAGATAGCAAGCAAGGAATTATCCAAGCGTTGCCTACAAGAGAGCATGTAGCTATGCCGATTGAGGAACAGTTGATCGTAGAACTCTATTCTCGTTAAAACTGAGCTTGTTCGTTAAAAATAACTAATTAAAAACTGTTAAGACCCTAATCAAGAGGTCGGAGGCTTCATGTTCACAGCCCAAGGAATCGTAAAACCTAAGCGATTAGAATTTGATAAGAAAAATAAGTCAGAATGCTACGGAAAGCTCAGCGCTGGTCCTTTTGAACGCGGATATGGAGTGACCATTGGCAACTCACTAAGAAGGATGCTTTTATCGTCAATTGAAGGTGCTGCCATTGTGGCTGTAAAATTTGAAGGAATCTTTCATGAGTTTTCTTCAATGCCTGGAGTTGTAGAAGATATCACTGAAATCATCCTCAATCTAAAACAAGTCAATCTTAAGTTAAACAGTGATGCTGACTATAAACGGGTTTATATCAAAGCTTCAAATTCTGGAACAATTTGCGCGAAAGATATAATAGCTGACCCGGATGTGGAGGTGTTAAACCCGGATCTTCCTATTCTGACCATTGACAAAGCGACTGAGGTTGAAGTTGAGATGATTGTCAGAAAAGGCCGGGGTTACGTACCTGCGGATAGACATAATATTGAAAATGAGTCTGTGCATATGATTCCTGTAGACTCAAGTTTCTCTCCTATTGAAAAGATCACCTACCACATAGAGAATACTCGTGTTGGGCAATCAACAGATTATGATTCTCTTGTTATGGAATTATGGACTAATGGAGCCATAACACCTGAGGATGCAGTAGCCCATGCCGCAAAAATTGTCAAAGATCATATGCAGATCTTTATTAATTTTGATGAAGAACCGGAGCCAGTTCAACCTCAGGTAGATGAAAAAAAACAAAAAGTTCTTACAAATATGGCCAAATGCGTGGAAGAGCTCGAGTTGTCGGTACGTTCCTATAACTGTCTAAAGAACGCCAATATTCAGACCATTGCTGAGCTAGTTCAAAAAACTGATGGCGAAATGCTTAAAACAAGAAACTTTGGTCGGAAATCTCTGAATGAAATCAAGGAAATTTTAGAGGATATGGGGCTTCACTTAGGCATGAAGGTAGATGAAGAAGACTTAAAGCAAATACTTCAGGCTCAGAAGAAAAAAGAAATAGATACTGAGACCGAGATTTAAAAATTTAGTTCTGTAAAGTTATAACAGGAGTGAAAAATAACCATGCGGCATTTAAAAGCAGGTAGAAAATTTGGACGAACTTCTGCTCATAGGAAAGCATTGTTCAGGAACCTTGCTGGGGCTCTCATCCAACAAGAACGAATTAGTACAACTTTAGCAAAAGCCAAGGAGTTACGGGGAAAAGTGGAAAAAACAATTACCCTAGGTAAAAGAGGAACCCTTCACGCCCGGCGGCAGGCTTTCAAGCTGCTTCCTGCTAAAAATGCAGTTCAAAAGGTATTTAGTACACTTGCGGATCGATATGCTAGCCGTCCTGGTGGATATACCCGTATCATTCGAATTGGTCACCGTAAGGGAGACGATGCCCCGATGGTGTTTATAGAATTAGTAGACCGTGAAGGTGATGCAAAACCTGTTTCTAAATCTAAACCTGATGCCAACAAAGAAACCAAAGCCAAGAAGCCAATAGTAACCGCTAAGAAAAAACCTAAGCCAACAGCCAAGGAGGTAGAACCTAAAAAAACTAAGGCTCCGGTAGATGAAAAGAAAGACGAATCCAAAAAAGGTTCAAAAGTTAAGGCTAAGGCTAAAGGTAAAGAAAAACAATAATCACCCCTCCTCATTGATACAAGCTCACAGGAAAAAGAGCATAGGCACGTAAAGACAAGAGCTAATTTACCAAAAATAATATCCATAACTAATTTAGCTATAAACAGTTAGGAGGAACTCCAGTTGGCTCCTGCTTAAATCTAAAGCTTGTGTTTTCCTTGACATAGCTCAAAAGATCGTCATAACTCTTGAAATGCTCGGTAAAGCCATAGTCATCACCAGTATATTCGCAGGATTCCGTACTATGTTCGCGACACATGTAAGGTCGATGCTCGTAGATAGCACATTTATTGTCCGGCATCAAAAAATTGCACCGATTGTGGATCATGATATACCAGTCTTTTCGGTATATATAAAATGAAACATTTTCATGTGCGATTTGCCACAATAAACTTTCATAATCACGTCGGTCTTCGGGCTCATCAATTCCGAACGCGAAATAATTGCAACAGTAAGCCGGAAGGCATTTTTCGCACTGGCTGGTGTCGTCTCGCTTACTCTTTGTTTTTGTCATGAATGAATCCTAACTAGGTTGAAAGAATAAATTGATGAAGAAAAGTGAATCCAATTTTTTAGAGAGATTCAATTGTCGTGTATTCTGCCTTTCTGGCTCTGCATAGTCAATATAGAACTCTAACTGTTCGACAGACTGATTATTACAAAGGATCAAAAAAGTTGTTCTAAGCTTAAGATGATTTATAAAGAACAGCAAATGATTATTTTTCACTTTGCTGTAGGGACTCAGAATGAGAGATCATAAGTTATAAGGATTAATGGTACTTAAACAAACTAAATTTAAAACTAATTTTGATGTTTTCCTAACGGGTCGGGGTGGGTATTTAGAGTCAGCGAGAGATAAAAGGAGTTGACAAAAAGAATAAAACTAGATAAAGTAAACAAACTACAAAATTTCCCAGACAAAATCCCTGATAAAACCAATCAATTAGCAAGATACATTTTTTTCGTGCATTCGCCGTTATAGAACAGACTCTGCAAAACTTTACATATACCTAATTATTATTTAATCTTCCCCGTCTTTGAACCTGAGATCCATTCCAAGGGCGAAACAATTTAAGAGAAAAATCATTCCTAATCTCCCTCAAAGAAGCTATAAAACATGACCCAGATGAACATAGAAGAACTCAAAGCTAAAACCATCTCCGAACTCACTAATATCGCTAAAGAACTGAAGATTCAAGGCCACAGCGGACTTAGAAAGCAGGATCTGATTTTTAGAATTCTGGAGGCTAAAACTGAAAAGGACGGCCTAATGTTTGGCCAGGGCGTGCTGGAGATTCTCCCTGACGGGTTTGGTTTTCTTCGAGCGCCAACTTACAATTACCTCCCAGGTCCTGATGATATTTATGTATCACCATCTCAGATACGCAAATTTGACATGCGTACTGGTGATACTATTTCTGGCCAGATTCGTCCACCCAAAGATAGCGAGCGTTATTTTGCCTTGTTAAAGGTGGAGGCGATTAACTTTGAGAATCCGGATAAGACTAAAGACAAAATTTTATTCGATAATCTGACACCTTTGTATCCTGAAGAGCGGCTCAGGCTAGAGACACCTGGTGGCAAAGACTACAGCGCCCGTGTAATGGATCTGATGACTCCGATTGGTAAGGGACAGCGCGGGTTGATAGTGGCGCCGCCGAGGACTGGAAAAACCATGTTGTTGCAGTCTGTTGCAAATAGCATTAGCACGAATTATCCAGAAGTGGCGTTAATTGTTTTGCTTATTGACGAAAGACCGGAAGAAGTAACAGATATGGAACGTTCGGTTCGAGGTGAGGTTATCAGCTCGACTTTTGACGAGCCCGCACAAAGGCATGTGCAAGTAGCTGAAATGGTCATAGAAAAAGCTAAGAGACTGGTTGAGCATAAGAGAGATGTCGTTATTTTATTAGATAGCATAACCCGCTTGGCACGAGCTTATAATGCCATTGTTCCACCTAGCGGAAAAGTACTGTCGGGTGGTGTAGACTCTAATGCTCTGCAGAGACCTAAACGTTTTTTTGGTGCTGCCAGAAATCTTGAGGAAGGGGGAAGCTTGACAATCATTGCTACCGCCCTTATAGACACGGGAAGCCGGATGGATGATGTTATTTTTGAGGAATTTAAGGGAACTGGCAACCTGGAAATTGTGTTAGATCGCAAATTGGCAGACAAGAGAACGTTTCCCTCTATTGACATCAACCGCTCAGGCACTCGAAAAGAAGAGCTCCTTTTGCCAGAAGATGATCTGCAGCGTGTTTGGTTATTAAGAAAAGTTTTGATACCAATGGGTATCCATGATACGATGGATCTTCTCTTACAAAAGATAAAAGAAACTAAAACAAACGCTGAATTTCTGGCGACTATGAACTCCTGAAGTCGAGAATGAGATAATGAAAGACAGTATTCATCCTGAGTATTTTGATACCATTGTGAGGTGTGCTTGCGGTAGTGAGGTGCAGACACGCACAACTCTTAAAGACCTTCATGTTGAGATCTGTTCGAAGTGTCATCCATTTTTCACAGGAAAACAGAAGCTTATGGACACCGCTGGCCGCATAGAAAAATTTAAGAGAAAATATGCTAAGGTTAAATCAACCACAAGTAAGCAGGAAGAAACTGTTAGTCCTCAATAAGCCCGCTCATCTTATTTTTCCTTACCCCTTGTTTTTCCGGGGTTCTTCTAGAAACCATCCATGTTTGATAAGCTGAAATCTGTTGAGAAACGTTTTAACGATCTCAATAATTTTCTCAGTGATCCTAAGGTTATTGCCCAACAGTCCGATTTCCAGAAGTATGCAAGGGAGCAGGCTGAGCTAAGCCCGATTGTTCTTCGATTTAAGGAATGGCAGAAAATTAGTCGGCAACTGATAGAGACTAAAAACATCTTAGAGGAAGAGCAAGATCAAGAGTTAGTGCAAATGGCTCAGGAAGACCTAGCCGAATTAGAAATGCAAAAAGAAAAAGCGGTTGAAGATCTAAAAATTCATTTGCTTCCTAAAGACCCTCGCGATGGACGTAATGTTATTCTGGAAATCCGTGCTGGAACAGGAGGCGAGGAGGCGGGCCTTTTTTCAAATGATCTGTTCCGAATGTATTCGAGGTATGCTGAGGAAAAAAAATGGCAGGTGGAAATTTTAAGCTCAAGTATGTCTGCTAAAGGTGGATTCAAAGAAGTGATTTTTAGCATTTTGGGAAAAGGGGCGTATAGCAAATTGAAATATGAGGGAGGAACCCATCGAGTACAACGAGTTCCAGATACAGAAAGTCAGGGGAGAATTCACACCTCTGCGGTGACGGTTGCTGTTTTGCCGGAAGTTGAGGATGTTGATATAAAGATTAATCCAGCGGATATAAAAATAGATGTCTACCGCTCATCTGGTCCAGGTGGCCAAAGTGTAAATACCACCGATTCAGCAGTCCGATTGACTTATATCCCGACAGGAATGATAGTAACTTGTCAAGATGAAAAATCTCAACATAAAAACCGAGAAAAAGCTATGAAGGTTTTAAGGGCTCGGTTATATGATGAGGAACAAAAAAGGCAGCAAGAATCTTTGGCCAGCGAACGAAAGCAACAAGTCGGGTCCGGTGATCGAAGTGGACGTATTCGAACCTATAACTATCCTCAAGAGCGAGTGACTGATCACAGGATTGGCCTAACCCTACATAAGTTGTCATTGATTATGGAAGGAGACCTTGTTGATATTATTGATGCGCTAACACTACATTTCCAGACACTCGCTTTGAAAGGAGAATAGAGTGGAGGTTGTTGATAAGAAAAAACTGGACTGCTATCAGACTCTCATCTCATTTCTCAATTTTGCACATCAAAAACTTCTACAAGCAGAGGTTGCCTCGCCACGCTTGGATGCGGAAATCTTAATGGCAGATAATCTGGCTATATCAAGAACCGAATTGATGACGTATCCGGAGCGATTATTGACTCATGTTGAGGCAGATAATTTCCTTGCTAAAATCGAGAGACGAGCTTTGCGTGAACCGGTTTCGCACATTACCGGGGTTAAAGAATTCTGGTCGCTCGAATTTTCAGTGAATAAAAAAGTTCTTATACCTCGACCTGAAACTGAAATATTAGTAGACCAATGTTTGAAGGCATTGGGAAGAAACTCTTCTCCAGCTCGAATTCTTGACTTAGGAAGTGGCTCCGGAATACTTGCTATTGTTTTAGCAAAGGAATTTCCTCATAGCAAAATCACAGCGATTGAAAAATCGACTTTGGAGGTTGCGCGCAAAAATGCCTTGCGACATTTTGTAGACGATCAAGTTTGTTTTATATCAGCCGATCTGATGAAGATTGACTGGCAAGGACCCTATCATCTTATTGTTTCGAATCCTCCTTATATTAAATCAGAAGAATTAATAAAGTGCATGCCTGAGGTACAACAATACGAACCAACCGAGGCCTTGGATGGAGGGCCAGATGGTTTAGACTATTATAGGTTCATCGTGCCCATGGCACTAGAAAAACTCGAAGATGGTGGTTTGCTAGGATTAGAAATTAGCCATACTCAGGCAGATCCCGTGGTTGCTTTAATGGAAAGTAGCTATGGCTATCAGAATATTCAGGTGTTTCAAGACTATTCCGGTTTTGATAGGGTTGTGCTGGCTTGTAAGAGGAATAAGAATGGATAAGATTGTAATTGAAGGGGGGAGGCCTTTAGAGGGTGTTGTAAAGATCAGTGGAGCTAAAAATGCAGTTCTCCCTATTCTAGCTGCAACACTTTTGACTCGTGGACGAAATATTTTAGAAGGAGTTCCAAAGGTTCGTGATGTGGTAACTATGATTCAACTTCTTAAGTCTCTTGGAGCGGAAGTTGAAAGTAGTAGTAGTGAAAAAATTATATTGGATACGTCTTGCGCTGAAAACCCAGAAGCACCTTATGACCTGGTTTCTACGATGCGTGCTTCTTGTTTGGTTCTGGGGCCCTTGCTGGCTAAGTTAGGTCGAGCCCGAGTTTCTCTACCAGGAGGGTGCGCTATAGGAGCACGACCCATTGACCTTCATATAAAAGGATTAGAATCAATGGGAGCTAAGGTATGGCTGGAGCAGGGGTATGTGCATGGAGTCGTAGATGGTCTTAAAGGAACCCAATTCTATTTTGACACGGTCTCTGTAACCGGTACTGCCAACCTGATGATGGCGGCATCTCTTGCGGCCGGAAAAACTATTCTAGAAAATGCTGCAAAAGAACCTGAGGTTGTATTTTTAGCAGATATTTTGAATCAGTCTGGAGCCAAAATTGAAGGTCAAGGCACTGATATGATTACTATTGAAGGGGTCTCATCTCTAAAGCCAATTGAGTGCCGTATTTTTCCAGACCGCATTGAAGCAGGGACTTATATGATAGCAGCTGCTATCACCCAAGGAGACGTGTTGATAGAGAATTGTATTCCGCACCATGTCGAGCCTATTACTCTTAAGCTTCAGGAAGCCCAGGTCGATGTAGAAGTTGAAAAATCGTCAATCCGAGTTCGAGGAGGACGTTTCTTAAGTGCTGTAAATGCTAAAACTCACCCTTATCCAGGGTTTCCTACTGATATACAGGCTCAGTTCATGGCGTTAATGACTTTGTCGCGGGGACAGAGTATTATCATGGAGAAGATATTTGAGAATCGGTTTATGCATGTCGCGGAATTAAAAAGAATGGGAGCAGACATATCGCTGGATGGGCATACGGCGATTATCAAAGGGGTGCAATCGCTTTCAGGAGCTCGTTTAATGGCTACGGATCTTCGAGCCAGCGCTTCACTAGTCTTGGCAGCTCTGGCGGCAAAGGGTCAGTCGATTATTTCTCGTGTTTATCATATTGACCGAGGATATGTAAGTATGGAAAAAAAACTTTCCGCATTGGGTGCCCGAATAAAAAGAGTTAAGTGAACTAGGCGTAGCCGGTTAGTAATTGGCTCGTTGAGCCGAGAAAGTAAAAACTAAAATATGAGCCATTATAACATGCCAACCTTTAACGGCTAGGGCTATGGATATAACTCGCCCCATTCACAGTCAGGAAGTAAAAAGTTTTTTATTATGGATGCCTAACTGGATTGGCGATGTCGTTCTAACATTGCCGGTAGTTCAGTCTTTGCGCCGCACTTATCCGAAGGCCAGGATTTTTGTTGTTGCAAAATCTCCATCAGACGAATTGCTTCTAGGACATCCTGCGATAGATACAGTTTTAACATTACCTTCGGCGCCAGAAAACGGATTTTGGCAAAGAGTGGGCTTTGCTTGCAAACTTAAAAAATATAATTTTGATGTTGGGGCAGTATTTCCCAACTCTTTTGGATCAGCCTTTCTTCTAAGCCTTACAGGAGCTAAATGTCGTTTGGGCTATAACACCGATGCAAGAGATGTTCTTCTCACTCATCCTGTCAAGACAACCTCCCTTTTAAAAAAAAAACAATACCGTATTGAATATTATTTTAAAATCCTTTCATCCTTAAAATTAGATACTCCCGATCATAACTTTGCCTCACTGATTCCTCAGGAAGGCGATGATACAATACGACAAGTTCTTCTGAATATGGGGTTAGATGAGGATCAAGAATTTATTACTCTGCACCCGGGAACTTCAAAATTAGAGCGGAGCTGGCATGCAGAGAGATTTGGTATTTTGTGTCAGAAACTTATTAAAGAAGATGGTAAGTTGGTTGTTCTTTTAGGCACAAAAAAAGAACTAGAACTGCTGAATCGCATCAGAAAATTTGGTCAACCAGAAACGATAAAAATAATTCCTCCTATTAATTTAAGGGTTTTGACAGAGTTGATAAAAAAAAGCCAGGTATTTATTGGAAATGATAGTGGAATGATGCACCTTGCTTCAATGGTTGGGGTCCCGGTCTTGGGAATTTATGGACCGGGAAGCCCCGAAACGACCGGTCCTTATATGGACCCAGACAAACAGNTAATGGTGACTCGGAACTTTGATTGTTCTCCTTGCAGGCAAAAATTTTTTAAAGAATGCAAACCATCACCTCTTTATAAACCCTATTGTCTTGAAGATATTACGGTCAAAGACGTCCATGATGGCGTACGACGATTGTTGAAGCGAATTTAAAATAAANCCCCGAATTATAGTAAACATTTTTCTTTTTTTTGAGCAGTTAGGTTTTTGNTTCCTAATTCNCAGGATATCAGTGAAAATGNAAGCCCCAAAATTAAATTCTTTTAAATAAAGGTCTTTACGGCTTTTAAATTAATAACCTTACTGGTCTCCATAGTAATAGCTAATACATTTTCTGNTAACTGAAAAAATCTTACTGATTGACTATTTGTTAGCTATACTAGNTATAGTCATCGAGAAATAAAGTATTAATTCTAAGAATAGATCNATTAAGATTGTCATACAGATTGAATCCTATAATGCAGCCTATTTTTTTTAATNGGATTACAACTTTCATTTGGAGGCAGCCAAGTTGTAATTAGTTTAAAAAACTATAAGAAATAGGAACAGTACTATTAATGATAAACATCTTTTATAAGTCTTTTAAAAATTTGTAGAGTAATGATATGCATAGTTGTTCTAGCTGTAATGAAAAGCTTATTTCATCAAAATGAAGGCTCCAGAGTTGGTGATTCTTTGTACGGTTTTAGATGAAGTCAAAGCTCATATTATGAGAGGTTTTTTGGAAAACGAGGGAATTCCTTGCCANTTGGAGAACATTTCATTTCATGCAGAGCCTGCGCCAGTTGCAGATCTCATGAAGGTCCGGCTTTGGACACTCAGAGAGGATGGAGAGCAAGCTCTTCGACTACTGGCAGAAGTCGAAAATATTCGAGTCTGCTCGGCCTGNGTGACGCAAGTGGACGAGAATGTTGAGGTTTGTCCTTATTGTGGAGAGCGAATGGAGGAATATTAAGTCGAAGGAATTAACTCGAGAATCTAAATTTAAAAATATACCAGATAGCAGCGAAACCGTCTTTCCATGTGATTTTTTTTCCTTCTGAATAATCTCTNCCGCTATATGAGATTGGGACTTCATAGACTCGGAACTTATTCTTCGCAACTTTCGATGTGAATTCGGGTTCAAAGCCGAAACGGTTGCAAGTGAAGGTCAAGGTGTCATTAACTTTTTTAGTGAAGACCTTGTAGCCAGTTTCCATATCNGTCAAGTTTAGGTTGGTGCACATATTTGAGAGGGTGGTAAGAAATTTATTCCCAAGAGAATGCCAAAAGAATAATACCCGNTGAGTTCCTCCNTGAAACCTAGACCCGTAAACNACATCAGCNCGCCCGTCAAGAATNGGTTCTAGNAATGTTCCGTAGTCAACNGGGTTGTACTCGAGGTCAGCATCTTGAATAATGATGATATCCCCTTGAGNTTTNGAAAACCCGGTACGTAATGCGGCACCTTTACCTTTNTTNTGNTCATGGTAAAAGACTTGAAAATTTTCNCGNNCCTCATATTCTTTNAGGAGATCTCGNGTCCCATCTGTTGAATAGTCNTCAATNAAGATNANCTCTTTTGTGTAGTCNACAGCTTCTACTTTAGAAATTAAAGTTTGAAGCGTATTGCGTTCGTTATAAATCGGAATGACAATAGAAAGTTTAGTCAATTTAAAGTCTAAAATAGGTTTTAAATAAAGNGGGTNATAACACTACCCTCTNCCAGGNTGNTAAGTAGAGTNATCAGTAACATGACNAAGAAAATTNGNTCNTGCTACCATTTTTTAGNNTTTTGAGANATTCCTCNANNTNAGCNAATATGCTATCTNTAATGNNNATATTGGCTAGNNTGCTCACTAANAACNACTANTGTTACTCGNNCACATTAGATTCTANAACAGGAAAACCTNAAAGTCTAAAAATAAATTTATCGGGATTGATGNGTAAAAACTTTANCTCGTTTACNGAGTCNTTATAGAGCTANCTGNTTACCNTNTCTGTGAAANAGCAAATATACNNTGAAACATATATCAGTTTANTGAATCCGAAGTTAACAATGTTTGTAGGTGGAGCATTACCGAGCTGCTCAATGCATCATAGTCGTAGCCTCCCTCNANCATCGATAGTAACCGTCCATCACAAACATCAGCAGCGACTNCCATAAGTAATTTAGTCATTTTCCCAAAGCACTCTGTGGTTAGTTCGATTTGGCCAAGCGGATCTTTATGATGAGCATCAAAGCCAGCAGAAATAATTATCAGGTCGGGTTTGTAGCGCTGTATTTCTGGAATAAGTTTGTGTTCAATAGCAGAAAGATAATCATCGTCATCTGAGTAGGCATCCATTGGAAGATTCAGTGTGGCCCCTAACCCATCACCAGTACCCGTTTCTTGTTTTGCTCCTGTACCTGGATAAAAAGGATATTGGTGAGTA
>PAJA01000043.1 GCA_002705185.1 Nitrospina sp.
CCAATACACTCTAAGTTACAACGAAATAGAGGCTCCAACATCATCACCAGAGGGTAACGCTTATTACCCTTAAGTTTTTGCCGGAAGACATAAGAGCCTATTTTTAACGCTTGCATTAGCGGGACAGACATGAAGTTAAATACCAATTAAATTGTTTAAAAGAAAATTATCAATTGTTCCTACAAGATTTATTGATAAAATTTCAGAGTTAAGGGGAGTTATTATAAAACCAGTTTGTTTGGGGATCAAAAATTTTATCCCGGCCAAGAAACAATACCTCTAAAATTAATTATTATAATCAGCCTCTATTGGCAAGGGATCTACTAATTGGAAACCAATCTTGAAAAAACTTTTATTTTTCTTTATTTTTGTTATTGCGGCTACAGCTTTTGATGGAGCCTTAACCAAAGATATTTTCGACTATGGAATCCATACCCTGTCAGGTTGGTTAGGGCTGGCTTTGATCATTGGTATCTTTCTCACTCTGTTTTGGGCTGAAAGCACCAAACCTCGCCATGACAAGAACAACCATGAGTGAATAAGGTTCTCAGTTAAATTTAAACAGTCTCAGCTGTTTCGGTCTTATGCATGAGACTTAATAAAGCAAATGGTTCTGCCTGCCGATCAATGCCAATCCAAATCGTCCCATTACCACCATNTGCTACGTTTGCTTTTTCCCCGGTACTTGTTTCCATGGCATCGATAAAAAATTTGTGCTGTCCGCTAGGTGAAATNTATTCCACCTCATCTCCTAACTCTATTCNGTTCTTAACTTCTACTTCCATCCAGCCTGGCCGCTCATTAACAATCTGCCCACCAAAAACCTGGGGCTGATCTTTCTCCTGCGGCGAATCAAACCGCTCGGTATCCCGGTTGGAAGCCGATATTAAAAAAGCCGAAGTGAAGCCCCGGTTAGCTGTCTTATTAATTTCTCCCAGTAATTTTGGGTCAAAGGAACGTCCCTCTTCTANATCTTTAATGGCCTTGCGATAAGCCCGGGTTACCATTGATAAATAATAAATAGATTTCGATCGACCCTCTATTTTAAATGACATGACGCCCGCATCGTGAAGCGGTTTTAAATATTCTACCGCCCTCAAATCTTTGGAGTTCATGATATAAGTACCATGCTCGTCTTCATCAATAGGCATCATTTCGCCTTCTCGCTGAGCTTCTTCAATAGCATACTGTCCTTCAAGGGGTTGATATTGCTCGGTTTCTATCCCTTTTTCTTCTTTNATATTAAACTCCCATCTACAACTATTCGTACACGTACCCTGATTAGCATCACGATGATTAAAATAATTGGATAAGAGACACCGGCCAGAATAGGCAATACAAATCGATCCATGTACAAAAGCCTCTAGCTCCATATCAGGTACCCGGTCATGGATTTCCTGAATCTCTTCGAGGGAAAGTTCTCTAGATAAAATAATCCTCTTAACTCCAAGGTCGTACCAAAATTTGACCGAGGACCAGTTCATGGTATTGGTTTGTACAGAGAGATGAACCGGAATCTGCGGAAACTCCTTGAGAGCAAATTGAATCATCCCTGGATCAGCCATAATGAANGCATCGGGTCCCAGTTCAGCATGTTGAGCTAAGGATTTTTTAAAAGATGCAATTTTTCTATTAGGCGGAAGAATATTAGCAGTAACATAGATTTTTTTACCCTTATCGTGGGTATAGGCAATCGCCTCTTCTAGCAAATCATTTTTGAAAGGATTCTCTCTGGCCCGCAAGGAAAACTTTGGAATGNCAGCGTAAACAGCATCTGCACCATATGCCAAAGCATATTTTAGTTTCTCAGGACTGCCGGCTGGTGATAATAATTCGGGTATCATTGTTTATTGCCAATTTATGTTATTTAGATTTCCAGCTTACACCAATGAAGAGTGTAATCGCAACCATCTCGTAAACCATCAGGAGTATATTTGTAGCAAAAGAAACACTGGAGGGAATAAATTTGATACTTCAGGCCGAAGGAGACTTGCCCTTTTGCAAGTCTTCTACTAAGGTCAAGGTAGACCNAAGTCTTTTTGCTAATACTTTAAGTATAGGCATAAGAGCCTCGGGTTTATGCTGAGCTAGGTTGTTAAACGAATCTTGAGTTATAATTGAAATAGTGCAATCTTCCAAAGCGATGACGGAGGCCGAGCGAGGAAACCCATCTATTAAACCCATTTCACCAAAAATTTCATTTTTATTAAGTACTCCAATAATTTGTTTATTACCGTTTGGGAGTTTTTTAGAAACCTCTACCCGCCCCTCACCAATAATATATGCACAATCACTCAATGTTCCTTCCTGAATAATTTCGTCATCTTTTTTAAAAAATACTGTCTTCATAATTATATAAATCTCATTATGATTCTTAATATATATTCAGTCTTTTAGAAAATATTAGTTNATTCCATAGATAAACATAAGNTANTTAACGTCATTTTAATTCTTTAAGAATAAAATTGCAATCCGTGACTTAACTAGAGTCTTCACATAATGCTCCTAAAGTTAACTCCGTATCTATAAATACAGAGGCTTTACCTTTCCATAACAAATATAGATTCCGTAGTTNGCATAGTTAAAGTTATTNTTATGAATTTTTTCGCCTGANTAAATTAAAATATCCATATACAATTCCATAGAGCTCTAATCAATTTTGCTTGCACCTTTTTGAAGCTTTATAACCCAAAGTTTCTGCCTCAAGGAAATTACCTAAATTAATATAACCGGTGGTATTTTTCGGATATCCCTTACATTCCGGCCATTCATAAACCCTGGTTTTGGGGTTGCCCACTAAGCCATAATTTAAAAATAGGTCGTAATCCATATCCTCTGGTTTAGAGGGAGGCGAGGGGAGTCGTTTTTCTCGGCGAAATTTCCAAGGAGGAATTGGTTTATCCTGAACCCAGAGACCTAGTTTCTTTTGCCAAGCTTTATACTCTAATTTTTCAAGAAAATTGCTTTGGGGGTGCTTCACCCTGTAATGCCAAGCCAACCCGGCTTTGAGTATTTCCTCGTTCAATAGTTTACCTTCGGGTAAAATTAATTCTCCGATTAAGCGACCATATTTATCTTTGAATGTATAGTCCACTCGTATAGTTTTCTTCAAGACCAAATCTTTTACCCACCTTCGTGCTTGCTTGCCAAAGGGCTGACTTATTTCCGGAGCATCTATATTTGCTAAACGTACCTTATATAGCCTGTCTCGTTTCGTCCTGACCGTCAATGTGTCACCATCCTGAACCCGAATTACTTCGCCGTTGACGGTATTCAGCTTCGCTTGCGGTAGCAGAAACAACATTAACAACAATAATCCTGCTTTAGTTTCCATAGTAAAACCCTACCAACACAATAAGCTCGACCCCAAATACCAATGAGGACATTAAGTTAATTAACCTCTATTTTGATATTCTGATCAAAGAGATATTTCATGAGAAGTAATATAAAATTATCGATACATGATAGCCCCGTATAAATAATGAGGTTTTCACACTAACGGGACGGCCAAATATATTGAACCTTCAATAGAAAGAAATTATTAGTCATTACTCCTGTGACAAGGAATTGTTGATCATAAACTGGACATCGTCATTGGTGTTGGTAAATGTGATCTTTGTTTTCGGATATTTTAATTGAAATACGCGAAATATTTCATCTACAAATCCATGGCCAATAGTAGAGATATTTTTAAAATCTAATACTACAGATTTAAACTTTTCTAGTCCTAAACAAATTCGCCTCGCTTGATACCTGGAAACATAACCTTCTTCCGGAAGCTTACTCAGCATTACCGTAATATGAGTTTTGTCAAACTTTAGTATTCCCTCTGAGTTTTTATGCTGATAATCGGCATAAACTTCCTGTATTGTTCTTGTTGAACCCAAAGCTATTCTCATTATCAACCCTGTTCCGGGTAAATTTTTATACTTTGTTGTTTCTACAAACCAGTCTTCATCCAAGTTTTTTCTTATATATGATATACCACTTGAAATAATATGAAAGTCATCGAAGAATCGCGATGCAAAAAATATACTTTCTCCAAAATGATTTTCAGGGTCGGTCGTAAGCTTCCCTTTTGATAAATGTAGTGCAATTTCACGTACATCTTTAATACACAAGCTTTTTTGGATCTTATGAAAAATACCAACACCATCATCTTGAATAGATATGTTTATTGATTCGGGTGACCACTTCGTTTTTATTATTACCCCAGTTCCCTCTGAATGATTGATTACATTATTTAGCATTTTCAAAAAGCCATACTCACAAATATCTTGCACATTTTTGGGTAACGATTCAAAGTCCTGAGAAAAATTTTCCTTCCAAATTTCATACTCCTTAAGACTTGGTTCCAGAGGAATAAGAATTTTTTTATTCTTTTCAGTTTTTAAAAAATAAATTATCTGCCTTGTGGTACCGGTTTTGATAATCTCACCATCGCGGAGCAAACGACTCAGATGCCGATGCACAGTTGTACGGCTGCACGCAAAAGCTTTGGCGGCTTTAGCTACAATATTTTTCGGGTGAACCGGTATCTTCTTTAACAGATAAGCGCGAATTTCTTTAGCCTGGCTTTTGACCACCTATAACTCACAAAAAAATTACTAAAATTATGTTTTTATAACTAGTTATAATAAAGCTTTAAACTTAGATAACTAAATTCCAAACCAAATACACCTATACCATATATTGTATTACTACTATTTATTACTACATAGTATTAATATTATAACTACTATAGATTCTATTTATAACTTAAAGAAGGTGGAATTATAACTAGTTATAGATAGGTGGGAGTTTTAGTGGAGTTCTAAGGCGTTTTTCTTGATCTCAAAATCAGATAAAGTCCGCCAGCTAACAAAAAGAAGCTATAGAAAATACCTCGGCTGAGGTCCATAATTAATGGAGCGTCTGGTTCTCTGAACTGTTCACCTAAGATACGTGCAATAGCATAGATCATTAGAAACTCTCCGGTTAATCTACCCGGCTGAATCAACACATTGGTTTTCCACAATCGCCATTGACTGTATATCAGCAACAAAACTCCTTCCAGTCCGGCTTCATAAAGTTGCGAAGGGTGACGAGCTGCAATTTGTTCGAAAGGCGTCCCCGGCATGCTGCTTTGAGGAAAGATCACAGCCCAGGAAACATTCGAGATTTTTCCCCACAATTCCCCGTTTATGAAATTAGCGATGCGTCCAAGCATAATTCCCGGCGGCACTAAGGGGCATAGCAGATCCCCGAGTTGTAGAAAAGAGAGCTTTAGTTTTTTCGCTACCCACCAGCAAGCTACGAAAACACCGATGAATCCCCCATGACTCGCCATACCGCCTTTCCAGATTTGAAATATGACCCAGGGTCTATGCAAAGTCTCCTCCAAAGCATAGAATAACGAATATCCCAAACGTCCGCCTAGTAAAACTCCGATCATCATAGCAGTGATGGTAAACGATTGTTCCTCCGGCGTAAGCGTAGCTTTGCCATATTTGCAAAAAAGATGCAGTAACCACATTCCTGCTAAAAAACCTAAGGCATAGGCCAAGCCATAGTAGCGGATACCAAAATTTTCTGTGAATTGAAATAGAAAGGGGTCCATTCTGTGAACCCAGTAGTCAGTTTTAGACACGATACCTCTTGAGATTGGGGGAAGAGGAATGTTGGAATATTAACGTTGCAAGATGGCAGCTGCATCTATAGCACCATAGGTGAAGATCATATCTGCTCCAGCGCGACGTATACTAAGTAACGACTCCATCAAGCAACTGTCGTAATCGAGCCAGTTTTTTTCAGCTGCCGCCTTAAGCATGGCATATTCTCCGCTTACATGGTATGCGGCAACAGGAAGTGACGTATGTTCACGTGTCAAACGGATGATATCGAGGTAGGGTAGACCCGGCTTGATTAATATCCAGTCCGCACCCTCTTCTTCATCCAACAAGATTTCACGAATTGCTTCACGCCCATTAGCTGGGTCCATTTGGTAGGTTTTTTTATCTCCCTCTTTCGGAGCAGATTCTAGTGCATCGCGAAATGGACCATAAAATGCTGATGCATATTTAGCACAATAACTGCAGATCAATACACTTTTAAACCCTGCCTCGTCCAGAGCCCATCGAATGGCCTCAATCCGACCGTCCATCATGTCAGAAGGTGCTACCACATCAGCTCCTGCTTCAGCCTGTGCCACAGCCATGCCGGCAAGTAGCGGAAGTGTTTCATCATTAAGAATTTTACCGTCTTGCACAAGCCCGTCATGCCCATCATTAGAATAAGGATCCAACGCTACATCCGTAATCACCAGCATTCTGGGAATGACTTTCTTTAATTCCTTAACTGCTCGCTGAAGTAGTCCTTTTGGATTAAGACTTTCTTTGCCCTCAGAGTTTTTCAAAGAATCTTCCAAAGCCGGGAAGAGCGCAACCGCTGGAATCCCTAGATCAAAGGCACGTTCGCAATCAGCAACAAGTTGATCGATAGAAAGCCTTGAGATCCCGGGCATTGATGCAACAGGAGTACGTAGGTTTTTACCTTCCTGAACAAAAGCAGGCCATACCAAGTTTTCCGAGTTCACTTGGGACTCCCGGATCAGCCCACGTATAGCAGGATTTAATCTGTTTCTGCGCGGTCGTTGATTCATAATTATCTTATATCAGTAGGTTTACTAGTATGAAAGAATAGCGAATCAATTTGACCTTTGCAACCCAAAGGAAAACCCTGTCTAGTATTCGACAGGGTCTAAAGAAGACAAAAAAACTGGCTCCGGTGACAGGACTCGAACCTGTAACAACTCGATTAACAGTCGAGTGCGCTACCATTGCGCCACACCGGAATGGGTTTCTATAATAGGTTTAAAACACTGAAATTTAATCGTTTTGTATCATATTGTCAAGGAGTTTTGAACCTTTAATACAGGTTTTGATCTCAAAAAATCAAAGCTACGCGAAAATTAGGCCAAGAAAAATCTTTAAGTGCTATTCCAGTATACCAGTCGTGGTTCTTTCTTTAGCCCATTTCCATGCGCCCTTCCAGCGATTTTAGTAAGGTCACTGAATCGGCATATTCAATATCTGAACCTACAGGCAGGCCCCGGGCAATTCGGGTAACTTTGACCTCTGGGAAACACTTTAAAACTTTTGAGATATAGACCGCAGTGGATTCTCCTTCCATGTCCGGATTGGTAGCCAGAATGACCTCTCTAATAGCTGTTTTACCAGCCTTTTCTCTCAATCCTTCAATGTTNAGGTCATCAGGCCCAATGCCATCCAGAGGGGAAATTACCCCCATCAAAACATGATAAACNCCTTTGAAATAGCCCATATTTTCCATCACATAGACATCGTGTGGCTCTTCCACAACACAAATTTGTGAATGGTCACGGGAAGAATTTGAACAAATATCACATGGGTCAGACTCGGTAATACCATGGCATAGTGAACAGAGAACGATCTTTTCCTTAAGGTTCTTTATAGCTACTGCAAGTTTATTAGCCTGTTCGGTTTTTCCTCGCATCAGGAAAAACGACAACCGCTCGGCAGTTTTCTGGCCAATACCAGGAAGTCTCTTCAGCTCATCTATGAGGTCTGTAACCGCGGGTGGTCTTTTCACAGTGACACGTCCTAACGAATTGTATATTTGGAAGTATTCAACAAACTCATTATGTAAAGAGACCGGGAATTTTAAGGCCCCCTGTCAAACTGGACATTTCACCTTGTGCTAATTCTTTCACTTTTTTCTGAACTTCGTTCATAGCACCTACAATAAGGTCTTCCANCATTTCCCGGTCATTCATATTTATTAACTCATCATCAATATGGACAGAGATAATTTCGTTGAGTCCATTTGCAACCACTTTCACCATGCCGCCACCGGTAGATACTTCCACCTTTTTTTCAGCAAGACCGCCCTGAATTTCAGCTAGCTTGGACTGCATGTCCTGAGCCTGTTTAAATAATGAGAGCCANTTNTTATCNCTCATCAAAGCACCTGTTTAAATTTTTCATTTCACCACAGTGCCCCCAAAAATGTCCAGAGCATCCTGTATAATTTCCGANTCTGTCTTCTGCCCATCTCGGTTTCCATCATTTATTTTTTTTTTTTCCTGCGTAGTTAAGGAAANACTAGAGGGAATAATCTCACCCAGCTTTAAAATCANCTGAACCTCATGGCCGNTTATTGATTTAACTATGTCCTTAATGAATTGAGTATTTTCAGAAGTCTCAACCATTTCAAGAGTGAAGGAATCAGAAAACATCAGTTGAATTTCTTTATCGTTCAGCGCAACCATTTGGCATTTATCAAGATAATGTTCAAAAGCAGGTCGTTTGCGAGAAACTTCCCGGCGTAACTTGGCCCAAGTCGAAGAATCCNAAGAATANTTTTCTGNTTGTGTCTTTGATNTAGTGCTCTGAGNCGTCGNCACAATAGGGTCACTTTGTNTTACAAGAGCAACCGGTTGTTGTTCTGGNATCAANTCTGCCTGATTGATTTTATCGATTAAATTATCAATATTTTTAAAAGGTCGTGTTTCGGTCAACCTTAATATAGCCATTTCAAAAACCGTCTGCCCAAGCGAACTTCGCTTAACTTCTGTTTCCGCGCGAGAAAGAATGGTGAACATTTGCTGAATTTCATCGGCGTGGAGACTCTCTGCCTGTTTTTTCAAAACATTGAGATCACAAGTGTGCGTGTTCAATAGGTTTTCCGGATTAACGGAAACTTTGATTATCAATAGGTTTCTTAAATATTCCATCATGCTTCGGCAAAATAGGACAAGATCTTTACCCTGATTAGCGACTTCCTGAATCAAACCGATTAGTTCAGCTGGCTCCCGCTTTATAAGGTGGTCAGCAAAAAGTTTCAAAGTGGTACCCCCTACAATTCCAAGCACCGACTCCACCGAATAAGTATCAATATTTTTACCGCTATAGGCAATAACCTGGTCGAGTAAGCTTTGGGCGTCACGCATACTGCCCGCACCAACTTTAGATATTTCTTCTAGTCCTTTTGCTTCAATCTGAATTCTTTCCTGCTCACAAATCATTTCTAGTTGTTTTGTGATCTGAACATTAGATANNGGTTTGAACTCAAAACATTGACAGCGCGAAAGGATTGTTTCTGGAATTTTAATCAACTCAGTGGTCGCAAAAATAAAAATAACACGTGGCGGTGGTTCTTCCAGCGTTTTCAATAAAGCATTGAAAGCGCTTTTTGAAAGCATATGAACCTCATCGATTATATATACTTTATAGCGGGCGGAGGANGTGGCGTATTGCACGTTATCGATGAGTTCGCGAACTTCTTCTACTTTATTATTGGAGGCACCATCAATTTCTTGAACNTCAACGGAGTGACCCTGTGTAATTTCCTTGCACAAACTACAAGTACCACAAGGTTCAATGGTCGGCCCCTTTTCNCAATTAAGAACCCGCGCTAGTATCCTCGCCGTAGTGGTTTTGCCCACACCACGTGTTCCGGAAAATAAAAATGCGTGTGAAATACGGTTAAGCTCAATAGAGTTTGTAAGTGTTCGGACAATGTGCTCTTGTCCTATTAATTCNCTGAATTTCTGGGGGCGCCATTTTCTGGCTGAAACCTTATAATCCATTATTTTAGAAGAGCGACTGTTTGGAAGCGATCGCTGACCGCCAGTTATATTTATTAGACCCCTCTTTATGCAGAACTCCTTCGAGGAACATGATGCCAGCTGAAGGTTGAATCACAAAGGGCTGGGGTATAGTTTCTTGGTATTGAATTATAACTTAAAAGGCAGAGTTGTTGGGTAACTCACANCACACATAGTAATTTGTTACCGCTGCTTCCTTCCGGATCTGACGGGTTTCACAAAGCTACGTTGCGTGAGACCCAACAAAACTGCCAAAAATTTNANNATTCAAAAACTGAACTTCAAATAACTCCTTCATTCATTTAAATCTCAATTCTACTTAGTGGGAAAAAGCCTAACTAGGCANTTGANACATCTTGCTTTATCAATTTAATAAAATATTTGTAACCTATTTCGCAATGGCGGAGAGGGAGGGATTCGAACCCTCGGTAGGGGTAAACCTACACACGCTTTCCAAGCGTGCGCCTTAAACCGCTCG
>PAJA01000044.1 GCA_002705185.1 Nitrospina sp.
TATTTCCCTGCCAAGGTTTTGCGGGCTAAGGCCCCCGCTTCCTGAAATCGGATCATTTCTTTCTTATCAGGAAGCGCCACCCACTTCACTCCATTTTTCTCTAACACCTTATGTGCTTTCTTGTTATCGTTCTGGATAAGCTGAACTAGTTCGGGCAAAAACTCAGCACCAATTTTTCTTACCTTATCCTGATAAGGCTGAGAGAGCTTATAAAATTGCTTTTTCGAAATAAGCACGCCACCGGTCGCGAAGCCCATCCGAAGTCGTGTTATGTGTTGCACTTTGGTGAACCATTGCAAAGCTAGGGCACCTTGAGTGGATGCATAAACGGTATTTACCATACCTGTTTGCAAAGAAAGCAAAACATCTGTTATAGAAAGAGGAATCGGCTGAACTCCTAATCCCTTATAAACGGACTCCACCAATGGATCACCTTCCCATATCCAAGGTTTAGACTGACGAATGTCTTCCACGGAGCGGATGGGTCGCTGAGAAAAAAAGTGTACCCATCCAACCGGAACCCAACCCAATAAAATATAACCTTTGTCTTCATAGCTGTCTGTAAAATAGCTATTCATTTTGCTATAAACGTACTCGACCTCGCGATCGTTATCAAACAAGAACGGAAGATCGAGAACTCTAACTCCGGGCAGAATCTGTCCGAGCCCTACCCCCGTAAAACCGGCACCGTGCAACTGACCAATTCTCATCTTACGAATTACGTCGATCTCATCCCCAGAAACACCTCCTGGATAGAACCTAAAAATGACATTACCATCAGTAGCCTTTTTGATTTTGTTAGAAAGCGTGCGCATCGATTTCATCCATGAAGACCCTTCAGGAGCCAGCGTGGCAAACTTGATAATATGTTTTTCTTTGGCTTGGATCGGACTCGTCCAAATAGAGGGAAATAATAAAATTAGAAAAAATAGGGATCTACCTATGAAGTTAAAAAAGCTCATCAATACGCTCTAGAAGTTTAGTAGCTTTCTTGCGAGCCACTTGATTGGCAAGTTCTTGTTCTGGGAAAAGATCATTAGGAGCCTGCAAAATAGCTTGCAACTGAACCTCAAACAGCTCTCGGTTCTGATTCTGCACCGCATAGGTTTTGGCAAAAATTAAACGCGCGAGCAAATATTTATTTTCGGTTAGTTCTAATGCTTTTTTAAAATGGTAAAGAGATTTTTCTGGTTTACCACCTAATAATTTACTACGCCCTCCATAAAAAGCACCTAGAAACAAATGCGGACCGGCGTAATGAAAAGAGGGATTCAAATCATGAACTTTATTCATCAGTTTCTCCAATCGAGGAATATCAGAGAAAGCCTCTACGGAATCCAAATTCTGCGTCAACCAATTTCCCCAGCATTGTCCCATCCAGAATAAAGCTGACTGATGTGAGGTCTTTACTTCATTAAGAGCGCGAGACCATTCATTTAAAGAAAGGTCTTTCCATTTTTCTCTACCAGTCATAATAGTAGTCGCACGCGCAGCATAATCTCTACCTCTTGCGTATAAGGAAGAGGCTCTTTCTGGTTCTGTATCTTCCAGAAAGCTGAACGCGTAACCACAAAAACCCTCGGCGAGGTTTACAAGTATCCGTGCATTTTCAGGATCATGCTTGAGGAGCCCTTCCAGCATTTTTAAATTAGACGGGATAGCCTGTTTAGCAAGCTCTGGATCTCTTTCCTCCTGCATAGCAACAACCTGGTTTTCTATAAGCGACAAGGAAGCTTCAACTGCCATGTGACTAGGAGAACACCCAACAAACAACAAACCTAACAACAAAGTATACGGTTTCATGAATTAATTTTAGCAGAACGGTTCGACAACAGGTGACTAATTTTTGACATAAAATAGACCTTTTGTTAACATTGGAAAGAGTTCTACATTTCCTAAAGTAGTAGTCTCCAAATAGTCAAACTTACCTATTATTCAATAAGAGCAGCCCCTCATTGCAATGCCAAATGAATTGAATGACCACAAGGAAAGTTCAGGTTTTATGAAAAAACTTCTTTTTGCTGTGGGTGCATTATTTGTCGTGGCGGGAATCATACGTCAATGGCCGTTAGCGGGGAAAACCTATATGGAGTTTATAGAAGGAAAAGGTTATCTCGCTCTAATGTTGGGCTTGATCATGATCGTATTGGGTTTCTCAGTTCCACTTTTGATGGGCGATGATAAAGACAACTAACAATATAATTTAAAGGTGCACCATGAGTGATGAAGAAATAGAAGGAGAAGGATTCGTTTTTAAGGACAACCGTTCCTCACAACTTTCAGAGGATGAAGCTCAAGACCATGATACCCAAGAGGCTCATAAAACTGAACCTACACAGGGAGAAACGCAACAACCCTTCCAACTCGACTTTTCCACCTTTATCATGTCTCTTACTTCATCAGCCTTTTATCACCTGGGCGACATAGCCGATCCAGAAACCGGAAAAACCGAAACCAACCTACCTGCCGTCCAACAAACTATTGATATGCTAATCATGCTGAAAGAGAAAACGCAGGGAAACCTAACTGAAGAAGAAGCTAAACTTTTGGAACAACTCGTCTATGAATTACAGATGAAGTTTGTAGCTAAATCAAAAAAATAAGTCTCCTCCTAATATGTCACTCAAGACTGATCGCAATGGGATGTTCATTTTTGGTATGACCAATACCGATGAACTGAGTGGGTTCCTTAAGCACAAGTTTACTGAACATCAGATCCAGCAAGCTTACGATTACCTAGTGGAAGCCTCAAAAAATGAAGCCCGCGAGAAGAAAAAATCACCTTTACGAGTGTTCTGGCAACACCTGAAAAAAGTATATAATGAAAAAATACCGCCGTTACAATGTCATCGGGGATGTGCTCATTGTTGCCATACAGGTGTATCCTGCACACAACTAGAATGGGAAGGCATACTAAAGAATGCAGAGGAAAATAACGTTGATCTCAATGCAGTGTATGAACGATCGAAAAGAACCATCAACAAGGTAGACGAAGTTCTTAAGGCAGGCAAAAATATGGATCAAGTGGACTGGCATAGACTGGTCATCAATCAACCCTGCCCATTCCTTAGCGAAGAAGGTGCATGCGAAATTTATGAAGACCGTCCACTAGACTGCCGCATGGTAGTTGCGTTTCGTGGAGTTTGTGAATCAAAAAAACTCGAACACGCCCAACGTGGGGTGGTGCTGGAAGAAGCCGTGGGCGCTACTGTTATTGCCAAACTTCAGCACGACATGACCCCAAAAATTAAACGCCGAAAATTTCGGGGTACCCAACCCATCAAACTTCTTCAACAATGGCTGATTCTCTGGAAGCAGAAGAATCTCTAGGTAAGGAACCGAAAGTAAAACCTCTCTCTTACCGACAGAAAGTAATCCCCTCCCCAAATTAATGTTTGCCTAACAAACTTAAAAATGGAGAAAATTTCTCAACTAACCTTGCTTGCTTAAAAAACCCATCAAGATAGACCATTTCGCTTCTATCTGTTTCAACAGATGCATGCGATATTTTAAACGACAAGACCAAACTTTCTTAAACATTTTTTTCTCGTTAACTAAGAAAGTTTTTTCAAATAAAATCAAATTGAGTTTTTTTTACTCTCAAAATAATGTTCCGCTATTCTCTTTTTCACCAGGAATTTAAAGGAAGGCATAGTCCAGTCACTCTAAGTATTATACTCCTGAAATTTATGTTGACCGACAGTGGCTCACCCCCTACAATGGCGAATTAGATACATGTAAAGTATAATATTTAAACCATTTAGGATTTCCCAACAACTGGTTTCCCCGATTAATAAGTTAGCCCATCACAACTATTTACAGCTTCTGGGTTTATTTCTTATTTTAGGGTAGGGATTGATAAAGATCATCCTTCACCCATCCGGGCTATAAACTGAATTAATCATTATTTTAGACTAGGGAGATGAATTCGCAATGAAGCGACTTCCCATTTTGGATAAGTTGGATGAGGACCTAGCACAATCACAAAAAGAACTGCAAGTAGATATTCCAAAAGCTATTTTAACAGCTCGGGAACATGGAGACCTGAGTGAAAATGCAGAATTTAAAGCAGCAAAGGAACGACAAATGCTTCTTGAGGCGCGGGTCTCCCTTCTACAAAAGCGCATCAGTGACATCATGTCTATAAATGTCAACCAGATTCCTAAAGACCGCTCTGGGCTTGGAAGCACGTTGAATCTTAAAGATTTAGATACCGGTGACGAGAAAGTATACTATTTGGTATTTCCTGAGGAAGTTGACCCTGACTCAGGAAAGCTTTCCGCAGCCTCACCTGTAGGAAGAGCCATGGTAGGTAAACAGAAAGGTGATAAAATTACTATTTCACTTCCTGACGGTAAAATGGAATTTGAAGTATTAGAAGTGACAACTATTCATGACACCCCTGGTGAGGGCAATTCTGCATTAGCTTAATGGCCCTCATATCTTTTGCTAAAATTGAAGAAGAAGACCCTTATTATTTAGATATTGAGAAGTGGCCCGATTGGCAAACTATATTCGATAATGATCATCCACTAAAGTTGGAGATTGGCTTTGGAATGGGAAACTTTCTTATTGAGATGTCTGCTCAAGAACCCAAGAGTAATTTCATTGGCATGGATTTTTATCATAAGGGAATCCGAAAGCTAATGACACGAATAAAAAAATTACAATTAGAAAATATCAGAATGGCCTATGGAGACGTTCGTTTTAAAGTACCTCTCTTGTTCAAAGATGGAGAGCTGGAAAGTGTTTATATCAATTTTCCCGATCCTTGGCCTAAAAAAAGACATATTAAAAGGAGATTGATAAAGCCCAGTTTTGTTAAATTGATAGGACAGAAACTGGTTCCTGAAGGACAAGTTCATTTGGCAACAGATAGTGAGCCTTACGCTATTGAGATGCTAGAATACTTTAATTCTGAACCAATGTTTAAAAATAAAGATCGAGAGGCAGGTTTTCTAGAAAGTCGGGTAGACTTGCCTAAAACAAAATATGAAAAAAATTTTATTAATGCTGGACATAAGATCTATTATCTCGAATATTCACGTTTGAGTGTTTCGAAACCCATCACTTAAGTCCTCCGTTACAAATAAACCTTATGCCTCAATCGCGGATTCTCATTGTAGATGACGAAAAAAATATTGTTCGATCCTTAACCGAAATTCTAACGGATGAAGGCTATGAAGTTACCAATACAGAAGACGGCATTAAAGCACTTGAAATTATCCAAAAAGACCCTCCTGACTTAGTTTTACTCGATATCTGGCTACCTGGAATGGACGGAATTGAAGTTTTAAAAACCGTAAAAGTCTATCACCCTGAAATTGAAGTCCTTATTATGTCCGGTCACGGCACTATTGATACGGCTGTCAAGGCAACCAAACTTGGGGCTCAGGATTTCATAGAAAAACCTTTTTCACTAGATAGAATCACCCAATCAATTGCAGGCGTGTTGAAAAATAAAAACTCGAGGGTAAGAACTGAGGATAATCCGACATATTCAACCAAAGAACTCCCTCTTTGCTTTGAGTCCATGGTAGATGTAAAAAAGGCGGTGAAAGAATTTTCTTGTAATTTGAAGCCAGTTTTAATTCATGGTGAGAATGGAACAGGTAAAGGTCTCATAGCTCAGACTATCCATGAGCAAAGCAGTAAGAGCGACCGCCCATTTCTTAAAATAAATTGTGCATTTCGTCAGGCACGGGCAATACACTCACAGCTTTTTAAGCACCTACGAAAAGATTCAACAAATACCCACCTTTCCAGTCTAATTGGCGAGGAAAAAGTCATTTATCTTAGTAATATCGAAGCGTTAAGCAAGGACCTACAAGAAAAGCTTGCGGAAGTTCTGCTTTCCAAAGATTCTCAACAAGATGGCTTCTACTTAGAGTTGTTGCCTATCCGGGTTTTTGCCTCATCCTCTAAGGATTTGGATGCACTAGCCTTAAAAGGTCAGTTTCATCCAGCATTATTGGATACGTTCAAAGACTCCACATTATCTATTCCGCCTTTGCGGAATTATGCCGTGAGCATACCCTCAATGGCAAAAGATTATTTAAATACGATGAGGCAAACCCAGAACACTTCTGTTCCTGAAATAGGTGAGGATGCCCTAGCCGCTCTTTGCCGTTATACTTGGCCCGGAAACATGAAAGAGCTGAGAGCAGTATTAAACAAATTAGTTCTTACCGGTGCAAACCAAAAGAAAATAAAAGCTCAGGACCTACCTTCGGAAATTTGGCAACCCAAAATAGAAATCAAAAACATTGATCAGGCAGGCTCGCTTCAAGAAGCAGAGCTGATCTGGGAGAAGGATTTTATTATTCATCACCTTAAACGCAACAACTGGAATATCGAAAAAACCTGTAAAGCTATTAGTACAGAAAAAAAACAACTTAAAGAAAAAATAGCACGTCATTCTATCGAAATACTTGATTCTGAAAAAAATAATAACGGATACCGACATGCTCAAAGGACTCTCAAGCGTAGCGTGGTCTTATGCGGAAGCGGATTGCACTCTGGCATTAAAACTGGGTTGATTTTACAACCAATGCCTCCGGGAAGCGGAATTATATTTGGAGATATTTCTACCGGTAAGACTATTCCCGCCCGACTTGAAAATGTCAAGTCAACAGATTATGCCACCCGCTTGCAGAAGGGTTCGTCCTCTGTAGGAACTATCGAGCATATAATGGCAGTTCTCCATATGTATAGGATCACCAACTTGCTTATTAAAATAGGCGATGAAGCTCCAGTGATGGATGGTTCAGCAAAAGATTTTTGTGACTTAATAGAAGACGGAGAGTTTGAAGAGCAGAATGGTTTTTATGAAGAGATAGTGATCGATAAAAATTACACCTTTGGCAATAAGGAAGAAGGCGGCCCCTATATCTCAATCGAACCCAGCGATAGCTTTAGTGTCAGCTATCATATGGACTATCCAGAGCCAATTGGCATCCAGAAATACACCTATGAATTCAAAGGAAATAAAAGCTTTAAAAAAGAAATTGCCCCGGCAAGAACTTTTGGCTTCATGGAGGAGATGGCGCAATTGACGAAGATGGGTTATGCATCTGGCGGCAAACTTGACAACTTCATTTTACTAGGCGACAAAAAAGTTTTAAATACAAAACTTCGTTTTAAAGACGAATTTCCACGCCATAAAATTTTGGACATACTCGGTGACTTTTATTTGCTAGGGCACCCAATACGAGGAAGTATCAAAGCCTTTAAGTCAGGACATACCCAAAACATAGGCCTTCTTCAAAATATCCAGAACAGCTTGGTTCAAAAAATTAAATGACCCCTTTCTTCAACTCTTGTTACTCAAATTGGAGAATAGCCTTCCTATGTCATTATCGAAATCATTGATTTAAAATACTGTTTAATGATAAGGTTAAAACAAACTAGATGCCCGTCCTAAAAAACACAACCCTATTTAATGACGTCTAACGGCCCTCTTTAATGTCACCCAAAAAATTTAAACTTGTAGTCTTGGTTTCAGGACGAGGTTCTAATCTACAAGCCATCATAGATAGTATAAAAAAAAATGATCTTCAGGCTGAAATTTCTTTAGTTATTAGCAATGTGAATCATGCCTATGCCATGGAACGCGCTCACGAGCATGGTCTTGAGGTTTTTTTTCTAAACCCAAAGTCTTATCCCGATAGAAATAGCTATGAGAATATTCTAATAGAGGAAATCCTGTCCAAATCAGTTGACCTTGTTTGCCTGGCTGGCTATATGCAAATTTTAGGTAAAAATTTTATCGACGCTTTTTCAGGTCGAATCATTAATATTCACCCCTCATTACTTCCCGCGTTTCCAGGGTTAAACGCACAAAAACGTGCCTTAGAACATGGGGCCCGATTTTCAGGTTGCACGGTACATTTTGTCAATGAAGAGGTTGACGGTGGGCCTATCATTTCACAAGCAGTGGTCCCTATTTTTGATGATGACAATGAGGCTTCTCTTTCCGAACGGATTCTTGAACAAGAGCACATTATTTACCCCGAAGCTATTCGGCTCATTCTTGAGGGGAAGTTAACCATTTCCGGCCGAAGAACTATTCACAATAAATAGAAGAGAAAATTTTTTTGAACTTTCTACGAAAAATTGTCGCCCTTTTAGCTATATTTACCATTCTGATAATTCCAAGGACCCTACTTGCGGAAACATCTGATCAGCAAGCACTTGACGCCATTCAAAAACAATACGAAAAGATTTTAACTTTTGAGGCCAATTTCATCCAGGAATCTTACATCAGAATGATGGACCAGACCCAAAGCGTTGAAGGTCAAGTCAAAATCAAAAAACCCGGCAAGATGAGATGGGTCTATGGGGCCCCAGACGAGCAAATTCTAATCAGCGATAAGAACACCCTGTGGCTTTATATCCCCGAAGAAGAGCAAGCCACAAAGGTGCCAGTTGAAAGCATTTATTCTTCAAATACTCCGGCACTTTTTCTAGCAGGACAAGGAAAACTTACTCAATCCTTTAATATTGAAAGTGTTAACCAAGAAAAAAAAAAGATCATTGTCACCCTCATACCAAAAACTGCACAGCAGAGTCTGGCAAGATTAGTCCTTTTTGCTGACAAGAAAAACTACCAAATTACTGGATCGACCGTGTATGATAAATTAGGAAACAGAACAACGATTCGTTTCAACCAAATTCGAGTTAACAAAAAAATCTTGGAAGAACAATTCCAGCTAAATACTCCACCAAATGTGGAGATTTTGGATTACACACAAACTCCTTAGACCTCATGTTTGAATTTTCTATCTTTTCACTAGACACAATCCTTAGCTTTGGGACTAAAATGCTTGCTTTTATAGGAGGGTTAGCTGCTCTCATCTTCGTTCATGAACTAGGACATTTTCTGGTTGCCCGAAAAGTTGGTGTCGTCGTAGAAAAATTTTCTTTAGGCTTCGGCCCTAAGATTGTGAGTTTTACAAAAGGAAACACTGAATATATCCTTGCCTGGGTTCCCCTTGGCGGATATGTAAAGATGAAAGGTGAGGAGGTCGGGGAAGATAACGCAGGCGAAGAGGGGTCATTTTCTGCCTCTCCAGTTTTACACCGCCTAGCAATTGCATTCGCGGGTCCACTATTCAACATTCTGTTTGCCATAGCAATTTATTATGGAGTTTATCTCGTAGGGATCCCAGCACTTGCCCCCGTTGTTGGCACGGTTAAAGATGAGTCTCCTGCCTTAGTTGCCGGGCTTCAAACTGGCGATAGGATTTTAGCCATCGGCGACAAAGAAATACTTTACTGGGAACAACTCCAGAAAGTCGTCCATGATTCTCCTGGTCGCTCGTTAGGTTTTAAGGTAGAAAGAAGTTCAGGAGTCATCGAACAAGTTTCTATCACCCCTACCTCTGAGAAAATTAGCGATCTTTTTGGTGACAAGAAAAATGTTGGGCTCATCGGAATAGCTCCGCTTGTAAGGAATATTTTTTATGTAAAAGAAAACTCCCCAGCCGAACAAGCGGGGATTAAGGAAGGTGATGTTCTAGTTTCGGTGGATGGTAATATTATTTTTGGATGGGAAGACCTTAGGACATCCGCCATTGACAAGCCTGGCCAAGAACTAACATTCAGAGTTCTCAGGAACGGTACAGAGATAACAACAACGCTAATACCTAAATCCAAAGTTGTAAAAGATATAGAAGGTAAAGCAACAGAGGTTGGCCTACTTGGCATCGGCATGGCCGGTGAGATGGCAACCGAAAAATATGGAGTTTTTGGCGCCCTCAAAAGATCGATTGATGAAACAAGCCGACTGATATATCTGATCGCAGTCAGTATCAAAAAAATGGTTATGGGCTCAATCCCTGCAGACTCTATCGGCGGCCCTATACTTATTTTTCAAATTTATGGAGAGCAAGCCCAACAGGGCCTAAATGAATTGGTTCGGTTGACCGCACTTTTGAGCATTAACCTAGGCCTGCTCAATCTACTACCAATTCCAGTTCTGGATGGTGGCCATATTTTCTTTTTCCTAATAGAGATGCTTAAAGGAAAGCCTGTTAGCGAAAGGAACCGGGAACGAGCACAACAGGTAGGTATCTTCATGTTGCTCAGCCTCATGGTATTCGCATTCTATAATGACATCATGCGGCTCATTACCTGAAGTATACTATTATGCAAAATATTGAGCGCCATATCCTAGACCTCAAGGAAGCTGCAGAGAAATTATCAATAAAAATTGAAACTGCCAACCTAAACAATCAAGAGTTTGCTATTCAAAGTGGCTTCTGTAAACTTCATGGCGAAAACCTTATTATTCTAGACAAAAATCTTTCTGACGAGGAACATCTGATAGTTATTTTAAGTGCGCTGAAAAATTTTGATCTCGACAATATCTTTGTTGCCGACTGGATACGAGAGAGAATTGATAGAGACAAAACTGCTGGAGCCAAATCATGACCCTTATAAACACGACTCTCCCCGAACAGCGCCGAGGAAAACTAAAGGCTCTTCTGGAAAATGGCAAAACCGTAAGGGTTCTTGAAGCTCATAATGGATTAAGCGGTATTATCGCTAATACAGTTGAAGTAACCGGCGATTCGAATGGACAAACCGTTGTGCGCCAGTTTGATGCTATCTGGGAAAGTAGCCTCACCGACTCGGCATCAAAAGGTCACCCCGATATCGAAGTCATCACCTTTGATTCACGGATCCATAGTATCAACGAAATTCTCGCAGTAACCGATAAACCAATGATCGTTGACGGCGATACAGGAGGAGATGCAAATACTTTCGAGTATACCGTATCCAAGCTTGAGCAGGCAGGTGTGTCTGCAGTGATTATAGAAGATAAAATTTTTCCCAAACGCAACAGCCTAGAGTCCGGAGTTCAGCAAAACCTAGAAGACCCAGAAGTCTTCGCCCAAAAAATTCAGCGTGGTAAAAGAATTCAGAAAAGTAGCGACTTTATGATTATCGCCCGTATTGAAAGCCTCATAGCTGGAAAACCTATGGAAGAGGCAATTAAGAGAGCTACAAAATATCTAAAAGCCGGAATCGATGGAATTATGATTCACTCAAAATCAAAAAATCCGGATGAAATTCTAGAGTTTGCCGAGAAATATAAGCATCTTTTAAAGACTCTAAAACTAAATAAACCTCTAGTATGTGTTCCTACCACTTACAACCTAATCACGGAAGATGAACTGAATGCTGCTGGATTCAGTATTATTATTTATGCTAACCATCTGTTACGTAGTGCTTACCAAGCGATGACGAAAACCGCAAAGACCCTGCTACGTAAACAGAGGTCTCTTGAAGTCGACCCCTTTTGCACACCCGTCCGAGAAATTTTCAAAACTGTCGGGTTTTTAGACGTCAAAGAAAAAGATCAGAAGGATGAAAAAACAACAAATACTCCAGTGATAATTCCTGCAGCCGGAGAAGCTCCTTCTTTAAAAAAAATTCTAAATGGTAAGCCAAAGGCTATGTTGGAGATTTGTGGCAAGACCTTAATAAATCACCAAATCCAAACTCTAAGCAACGCCAATTTTGCAGACATCACGCTGATAGCAGGATATGGCAAAGACAAACTGTATGCAGAAGGCATTAGTATTATGGAAAACCCTGACTATCATAAAGGGTCTCTGCTAAACTCAATAATGGTTGCTAAGGAGAAAATGATTAATGGATTCATCATGCTGTATTCAGACATCCTCATAGAGGATCAGATTCTCAAAAAACTTAAGGAATGTAAGGAAGATATTATTCTCGTTGCTGATAATTCTACCCAGTACCACGAGCCAGAAGAAGGAAATGTTCTCGACTACATTATAACCAAAAATCACTACAAACCAAAACGCCGAGAAATTCGTTTTATAAGTGAAAATATAGTTGGAAAGATCGGCAGCAAAATAAATCCGGAGACCGCTACCCACGAGTTTATAGGTCTTGCTCGTTTCAGCAAAACCGGCGCCGAGCAATTCCTCGAAACCTACAACGATGTGGTCAAAAGGTTTACCGGTCGCTTTCAAGAGTCTGAGGATGTTTCTAGACTGAGTTTTACCGATCTCATTCAGGAGATGATCGACCGAGGCTTTGCTGTCCACTATATGGAGATACACAAAGGCTGGCTAGAAATCCATAGTGCGGAACATATTGCCCTTGCTCAAAAATCCTTTAGCACATAAAATCGTCCTTCCTATTTATTTGCATTAACTATTGAGACTCTTGCATGCATTTTTCAAAACTTTTCCTCCCAACATTAAAAGAATCTCCTGCTGACGCAGAAGTCATCAGCCACAAGCTTATGGTACGTGCAGGAATGATCAGACAAGTTGCTTCGGGCATTTACTCCATTCTCCCGTTAGGGCTTCGGGTTTTAAGAAAGGTTGAACAAATCATCCGAGAAGAGATGAATCAAATTGACGGTCAAGAAGTTTTTCTACCTAGCATCCAACCTGCTGAGTTATGGATAGAGAGTAAGCGATGGGATTTTTATGGAAAGGAATTGTTACGCATTAAAGATCGGCATAACCGGGAGTTTTGCTACGGTCCCACTCATGAAGAGGTGATCACCGATATCGTAAGAAAAGAAGTTAAGTCCTACCGCCAACTGCCTATTTTGCTATATCAGATTCAGACTAAGTTCCGCGACGAAGTGCGACCCAGGTTTGGTATAATGCGTGGACGAGAGTTCATGATGAAGGACGCCTATAGTTTTCACGCCGATGAAGAAGATACTCAGTATACATACAAAAAGATGGCTCAGGCTTATACCAATATTTTCAAAAAATGCGGGTTAGATTTCAAACAGGTTCAGGCCGACTCTGGAACGATAGGTGGAAACTTTTCACATGAGTTCGCTGTACTCGCCGATTCAGGAGAAGATGATATCGGTTTTTGTGAGTCTTGTGGTTACGCCTCGAACCTAGAATTAGCAGAATCAAAACCACCGGCACCCCCTGCACCTCTTGCCACTTCTGAGGACATAAAAGAAGTGGAGACACCAGGTCAAAAATCTGTAGAAGCAGTTGCAAGTTTTCTTAACATACCTACTAGGCAAATTGTTAAGACCATTCTATTCGAGAATGAAAATGGACTAGTAGCAGGTCTGGTTCGAGGCGACCACGAGATCAATCTTGTAAAGCTGAAAAACCTTATTGGTTGCGAATGGTTAGAACCCGCTGAGGAGAAGGCTATCTCCAAGCACCCTGAGTTACATTGCGGGTATATCGGGCCTATAGGAATCGACCTTCCAGTTTATGCAGACTGCGAAATCTCTACTCTTCAGAGTTTTGTTACTGGTGCCAACAAGCCCTCCACTCATTTCACAGGAGTTCAAGTTGAACGGGACCTAAAAATTAAGAAATTCAGCGACATCAGAACCGTTAAAACTAATGATCCTTGCCCCCATTGCGAAGATGGGAGGTATCAGGTCAAACGTGGAATTGAAGTCGGTCACATTTTCATTCTCGGCACCAAATATTCCTCAGCGATGAAAGCCGTTTATCTCGACCAAGAAGGTAAAGAAAAAGCACTCATCATGGGTTGTTATGGCATTGGAGTTGGACGAACTGCTGCTGCCGCTATAGAACAAAATCATGATGATAGAGGAATTATATGGCCTATCAACTTAGCTCCTTTTAAAGTTGTTATTATTCCCGTTAATTACTCCAATGAAGACTTAAAGGTTGTCTGCGATAATATTTATGATCAGCTTCAGAAAACCGGCATTGAAACTCTACTTGATAACCGGTCAGATCGACTTGGAGCAAAACTAAAGGATGCAGACCTCATAGGAATACCCTTGCAAATCATTGTAGGAGCCAAAAACCTTTCTGCAGGACAAGTCGAACTCAAAATTAGAAAAACTAATGAGTCTAGGCTCCACCCCTACCCCAAATTTATCAACGACATTCCAAATGTTTTAAAAGAATTATAAAAACCGCTCGACTTTAAAGCTCCCCAGTTTTCTCTTGAAATATAGCCTTAAGTTCTTGTACAATTCCCAATGACATATCAGGGTCCTGCATCGCGGGCTTAGAGCCCGCTTTTTTTTTACTTTTTTCAGGGGCACGTAAATAAATACAGATTGGTTTAGAGAGCTTGGTTTCATCATCCTCAAAATACGTAGAAAGTCACTGGCCACAAACGAAACTAGGGGGGGGGTAAATGACAAAAGTCCCTGTTTCGCAAGCAGTAGTGAGTTTGATCGAACCAATCCTTATGGCAGAAGAGCTCGAGCTGGTAGATGTTGAATACAAAAAAGAGGGCAAAAGCTGGGTTTTAAGGATATTTATCGACAAAGAAGGAGGGGTCACGATTGCAGATTGTCAGAAAGTCAGTCGTCTAACCGGTGATCTCATTGATGTTGAAGAAACTATCACCACTACCTATAGCCTTGAAGTCTCATCCCCGGGGCTGAATCGGGTCCTAAAAAGGGAAGAAGATTTTTTAAAATTTAAGGGAAGGCAAATTTACCTGCACAGCCTTTCCCCGATTGACAATCGAAAAAAATTTAACGGTATACTTACAGATTTTAAGGATCAAACCGTTTTTATAAAAGTAGATGGAGAGGTTTTAGGAATTCCTTTACGCCATGTTGGCAAAGCAAATTTAGTCATTGAAATTTAGGTAAAGCACCATGAATATGGAGACACTCAGCATTCTCGAGCAGCTTAGTCGTGATAAGGGAATTGATAAAAATATCCTGATCGATGCATTGAAGGCTGCGGTCGAAATTGCAGTACAAAAAAAATACCCCATGGTTAAAGAACTGCAAAGTGAATTTAATGAATCTACTGGTGAGGTTGAGATTTATTTTGAGAAAACAGTCGTTGAACAAGTTGATCTACCTGATGAACAAATTAGCCTGAAAGACGCTTCAGCACTTGCTGACGATATCCATATCGGTGAGCAGGTTCTAGTCCAGCAAGTCCTAGAAAATTACGGTCGCATTGCAGCACAACTGGCCAAACAAGTGATCGTACAAAAAGTTCGCGAAGCAGAAATTGATCTTATTTATAATGATTATATCGATAAAAAGGGCGAGTTGATCAACGGAATGGTCCAGAGAATGGAACATGGAGACCTTATCGTTGATCTAGGGAAAGCCGAGGGCGTTCTACCTAGACGTGAGCAGGTTTTCCGAGAAAGCTTTAACCGTGGAGAACGAATACGTGCGTATGTTCTCGATGTCAGAAAAACACCTAAGAATGCCTTGGTCATTCTTTCTCGTACTCATATCGGGTTGATAAGGGGTTTGTTCGAGATGGAAGTTCCCGAGATAAGCGAGGGAATGGTGGAAATTATGGGAGTAGTTCGTGAACCTAACGGGCGCACCAAGATTTCGGTCCGGACTAATGAAAGAGAAATTGATGCCGTAGGCGCATGTGTTGGTATGCGCGGAATGAGGGTGCAGTCTATTGTTCAGGAGCTTCGGGGTGAAAAAATTGATATAGTTGAATTCTCTGAAGACCCAGAAACCTATCTCAAAAATGCCCTTAGCCCTGCAAAGGTTTCAAGAATCATCATGAATCCTGATGAAAAACAAATGACAGTCATAGTAGCTGAAGACCAAATGTCACTGGCTATAGGAAAAAAAGGGCAGAACGTGCGCTTAGCAGCCAAGTTAGTTCGCTGGAAAGTAGATATAAAAGGCCCCTCTGAAGCTATGGAACTGGGGCAACACCATGCCTTTTTGACTCCTGCTGAAGCCTCTACGGTAGATTTTCTTGATGATGTTAAGAACGCTAAAGGCTTAGGTGAAAAGGTAATGACTATTCTTTTCTCCAATGATCTTGTTACTTATGAAGAGGCTCTAATAAGAGGGGTTAAAGGTTTAACTCAGTTGACCGGTATTGGGCCGAAAAAAGCCGAAGCCCTGATCCAACTCGCAGAGGAACAACAAAAACAATTAGCACTGGAAAAGGAGTTGGCAAAAGAGACAAGTATTGAAGCTGAAAAATCTATGAATATCGAAGATCTGGGCAACGTAACTGAGGCAAGAGAGCAGAAAGAAGAAATTTCAGCTGAAGATGCAGACGGTGATGCTGCCGAAGAAGAAGAGGTCCTTATACAGGAATTAATAGGGCTAACACCTGATGTTCTGAAAGTTCTTGCTGATAACGGTTTTGAAACAATAGCTGAGCTTTCTGTCACACCTCTGGATGAGTTAATTGCCATGGAAGGTGTTGACGAAGAAATGGGNAAATCTATTTTAGAACAGGTNAAGCAACGCTTGGAGAATACTGAGAGTGTATAGNATCCAAAACAAATAAGTCGCATTATTTAACTGCTTAAAAAACTTACCCAAACCCGCGAACTGCTTAACAACTCCGGGTCTTAAGAAAATTGTGTGGATGTTTCATAACAGGAGGAAATTTGGCTAAGATTCGCATCAACAAGCTGGCCTTGGAACTCAATATCCAGAATGATCAGATCATTGAGGCCCTGCAAAAGAATGACATAGCTGTAAAAAATCATATGAGTTCCATAGATGAAGAAGCCACGCAATACATCCGCGAACTCTTCACTCCCAAAACTCCTTCGGCTTCTACCTCCACCAAAAAGGTAGTTAAAAAAGCCAAGGCAAAAATTAAAATTAAGGTCCCCTCTAAGGTAAAAGTTACAACCGCAAAAACTCAGGCTAAGTCTACCGCGGCGAAAAAGATAGAGAAGAAACCGAACGACAAAAGCGAAAAAACTTCAAAGACCAAGGCCAAAGCCGAGAGCACAAAAAAAACTAAACAAGCCGAAAAAATCAAGGAGATACCAGAAAGCAAGGCAGGAAAAAAACTTGGCCTCAAAATTGTAAAAAAAGAAGACAAACCAAAACCAGCCGAGGAAAAACCAGCCCCGGTTAAAAAAGAAAAACCAACCCCAGCTGTAAAAGAAAAACCCGTTACTATAACAACTCCTCCAGTTACTCCCAAATCAGCTCCTGAAATTGCGGTACCAGAGGAAAGTTTTGAGATTGTTCAAATTGGTGAGAATACGCCAGTACGGGAACTAGCAGAAAAATTAAAATGTACTCCGAATGATGTAATTAAGGAATTAATGGTTTTCGGAATTCTGGCCAATATCAATCAAACTCTCAACTTTGATATTGCTAGTAAGGTTGCTGATAAGCTTGGCTTCGAAGTTGAACTCCATATTGAAAAATCTGAACTAGATTTTTCGGAAGAGGAAGAAGACCACAGCAAAGACCATATTGCTCGGGCCCCAATTGTAACTATAATGGGCCACGTTGATCACGGTAAGACCTCCCTTCTCGATGCCATCCGCAAAACTGATGTAACTAAATTGGAAGCTGGCGGAATCACCCAGCATATTGGTGCGTATCAAGCTAGTGTCAAAGGCTCAGCTATTACATTTCTCGATACACCTGGCCATGAAGCCTTTACAGCTATGAGAGCCAGAGGCGCACAGGTAACTGATATTGTCGTTCTCGTTGTTGCCGCCGATGACGGAATCAAACCACAAACAAAAGAAGCAGTGCATCATGCTGAGGCGGCGGGAGTTCCAATTCTTGTTGCTATCAATAAAATTGATAAAGCCGATGCAAAACCTGATGAGGTTAAAAAACAATTAGCCGACTTGGGGCTTCTTCCTGAGGACTGGGGTGGGCAAACAATTTACGTGGAAGTCTCAGCCTTGAATGGAACTGGAATTGATCACTTGCTTGAAAACCTAATTTTACAGGCAGAAGTCATGGAGCTGAAAGCTAATCCAACACTACGTGGCAAAGGGGTGGTGATCGAATCCAAACTAGATAAAGGACGCGGTCCTATCGCCACCATGATCATTGAAAGTGGGACCTTGAGAGTCGGCGAGCCTTTTATTGTTGGTTGCTATTTCGGCAAGGTTCGAGCACTTATTGATGACAAAGGTAAAAAAATTAAAAAAGCTATTCCATCTACTCCTGTAGAGGTTGTAGGGTTGCCGGATGTTCCACAACCTGGTGACCACTTCATGGTGGTTCGGGACGAGAAAAAAGCACGGCAACTTAGCAACCTAAGACTGCAAGAACAACGTGAAATTCAACTAGCTAAAACCACACGTATCACCATGGACGATCTACATCAGCAGATTGTTGAAGGGCAGATTAAAGAACTAAACCTTATTATTAAAGCAGATGTTCAAGGCTCTATTCATGCTGTTCAGGAGGCTTTCGGCAATCTGAGCGATAAAGAAGTCCGCATCAAATCCATTCATGATGCAGTTGGGGGTATCACTGAATCAGATGTTCTTTTGGCCAGTGCATCTAATGCTATCATTATAGGGTTTAACGTACGCCCAACTGATCAGGCCACAAAACTTGCCACCAGGGATAAAGTAGATATACGTCTTTATAGCATTATTTATGATGCCATCAACGATATGCGACAGGCCATGGACGGAATGCTGGCTCCAAAATATAAGGAACAGATCATAGGCAAGGCAGAAATTCGCGAAGTTTTTACCCTTCCGAAGGTCGGCACTATTGCTGGGTGCCATGTGGTCTCAGGTAAAATAGAACGTAATCTGGAGGCCCGTCTCATTCGAGATAGTGTTGTGGTCTATCAGGGAAAGATCGCATCCATAAGAAGGTTTAAAGATGATGTTAAAGAGGTAGCCTCAGGTTATGATTGTGGTATTTCTATCGAAAAGTTTCAGGATATGAAGCAAGGTGATATCATTGAACCTTACATCCTAGAAGAAATTACAAACTGATTTGCAGTTCTCCGTAAAGAAAAATGATTATCGGTTGTTGCTCGATAAAGTTTTATTTGCACGGAAATAGGTCGTTAAAGGGCAAACGTCAAGTCGTCAGATCTATTAAAGATAGACTGAAGAAGAACTTTAATGTTTCGGTAGCAGAAGTTGGGGATCAAGATAACTGCCAAAGTCTTCATATCGGAATCTCTGCTATAAGCTCAGACCGCCCCTACATGGACGGGTTGTTGACAAAGGTAACCAATGCTATTGACATAATGAATCTAGCCGAAATTACCGTTTGTGAAACTGAAATAATCAATCTTGGCTCTGGAAAATTTTAAAAAGTCAGGTGTTTTAATGCGATTCAAGCGATCTCAAAGAATACAGGAACTCCTTCTTGAAGAAATATCAAAGTTGGTCCAGAGCGGCTTGAAAGATCCTCGGATAGGCTTCACAACCATAACTAAAGTAGAGGTTTCTGACAACCTCAAGCACGCCAAAATATTTGTCAGCGTAATGGGCTCTGAACAGGAAAAAAGTGATACCTTGGATGGGCTAAGAAATGCAAAAGGATTCATCCGGAGTGTATTAGGTAAAAACCTATATCTAAGGTATCTGCCTGAGCTAGATTTTCGGCGAGATGATAATGCTGACCATGTTGAAAAAATATCAAGGATACTGAATGGACTCCACTCTGAATCTGGTGGTCAACCTCTATAAACCATCTGGACCAACCTCGTTTTCCATGGTCCACTCGGTTAAAAAAATGCTTGGCGTTAAAAAAGCTGGGCATATCGGTACATTAGACCCCATGGCAGAAGGCGTTTTGCCTATATGCCTGAACCAATCGACTAGGATTATTCAGTTCTTAGGTCCTTTATCCAAGCATTATCAATGTACTATGACATTGGGATCAGTCACGGACA
>PAJA01000045.1 GCA_002705185.1 Nitrospina sp.
CAGTAAACTGTTCTTCACCTGCACGAGATCGGTCCCATGTACTTGAAATTGTTTCTACCGCTTCCCTCTTTTCTTTTTCAGCAAATTGTTCGGCAAACATTGTTCCCACAATTCGGGTTTGATTTTTATATTCCCTCATTAGGTTATCGGCGAGGGTCTTTTGACTACTCCCAGGTATTCTCATTTTTCTCGCCAGCACGGCTAGGTCTTTTTCATTGTCCGGCAAGAGACAGGTTTGTAGACCAAACGTTATCTGCACACGGTTTTCCAGATTCCTCAGAAAGATGTAAGCTCTACGAAGTTTGTCATGGTCGTCTTCTGTTATAATTTTATTTTTGTAAAGATTTGTCATTGCTCTAAGAGTATCTCTAGCACGCAGACTTTTATTTCTTCCACCCAAAAGTAACTGATAAGCCTGAACAAAGAACTCTACTTCTCTGATTCCTCCAAATCCCAGCTTGATATTTCCTCTGGAGTTTTTTCCCTTTAGGCTTTTATTGATCTTGTACTTCATGGACTTTATTTCACCAATGGCTTCAAAGTCCAAATTTTGCCTATAAATAAATGGCTCTATCATATTGAAAAATTTTTTTCCCAAACTCTCACTTCCGGCAGCAACACGGGCTTTGATGAGAGCCTGTCTTTCCCATGTTCTACCCCATGACTGGTAATAAATTTCGCAACTAGCCAGAGAGTTAACGATTTCACCGCTTTTCCCTTCAGGACGCAACTCCAAATCAACCCGAAATACATTACCATCTGAAGTTATTTCATTAAGTGATCTCGAAATTTCCAACGATAGCTTTGTAAAATACTCGTGATTAGAGATGCTTGCTGTAGACAAATCATTTGTAGTCTCTGGGCGGGTAACTCCTTGACTGGATGAATAAATATAATTTAGGTCAATATCTGAACTGTAATTTAGTTCGCATCCTCCCAGTTTACCCATAGCCAGAATAGCAAACTCTGATTCTTGCCATTTATCATCTTTATCCCGATAATAAGGAGTTCCATATTTCTTACGTAACTTATGGTTAGCATGCTCATAGGCAGCTTGCAGACAAACATCTGCGAGGTTTGAAATATCTTGAACGGTTTCCTGAAACTCAACTCTCCCCAACAAATCCCGCAGTCCTATTCGTATATATTCCCTTTTTTTAAATTTTCTTAAAGCTACAAATAAATTTTGAATTTGAACCTCTTCTCCATTCATTTCATAGAAATCTCTCATCAGTATATCTTTAGACTTCGATTTACCTAGAGTTTCACTTCGACTCAACCAGTCTATATAAGATGGTTCCTTTAGAAGAGTGTCGGTTAGTATTTGACTACCAGAAAACAAAAAAATTAATGCTTCAAGCAAAGCAGGTGACTTGGTCAGTTGCGTATATAAATAATCCTTATCAAAAATTGTTTCTGAAAAACGCTCTAAGTTATGTAAGGCTATATCAGCGTTATATGAACTTGAAATAATTTTCAATAGCGCTCTAAAAAAATCAGGGTATAGTTTTTCAAACTGGGCTTGGCCAGCCAAAGTAACTAGTTCTTTCCAAGCATTTTCGGGTTCACAAAATGCAAAACCTTGCATAGGTTTAAGTAGAACTTTGTCCCAAGGTTGACGCTCATGAATTCGTTGGACCAGCTCTTCTATCATGAAAGCATTTTTTGTTGGTTTGGGTTTCGATAATACCTAGTTTACTATATAAAAAAACCCCCTGGGAGAACCCAGGGGGTTTGGAATCAATGGTTTTTCTCTGAATTCAGCAATCGTAATACATTTCGAATTCCATAGGATGTGGGCGTAAACGAAGAGGATCAATTTCATTTTCACGTTTATATTCTATCCAAGTTTCAACCAAGTCTTGAGTGAAAACATCACCCTTGAGCAAAAACTCATGATCTTTCTCCAAAGCCTCAAGTGACTGATCTAAAGAGTGTGGCAAGGTAGGAATATTTGCCAATTCCTCGGGCCCAAGAGAATAAATATTTTTATCCAACGGCTCACCAGGGTCAATTTTATTTTCGATACCATCTAATCCAGCCATTAGCATGACAGCAAACGTCAGATAGCCATTACAAGAAGGATCGGGAAATCGGATCTCCAGTCTTTTGGCCTTGGGACTAGGGGAGTACATTGGTATCCTGATTGATGCACTCCGGTTTCGGCTAGAATATGCCAAGTTGACTGGAGCTTCAAACCCTGGAACAAGTCGTTTGTAAGAATTAGTACTAGGTGCAGCAAATGCACAAATTGCCCGAGCATGTTTTAATATACCACCAATGTAGTGCATGCCTATATCACTGAAACCGGCATAGCCATTTCCGGCAAACAAGGGCTTGCCGTCTTTCCATATACTCTGGTGGGTATGCATACCGGTACCATTATCACCGAACATGGGCTTCGGCATAAATGTCGCAGTTTTGTTATGCGCTCTAGCAACGTTTTTAACTATATATTTATACCACATCAGGCTGTCAGCACACTTAACTAGCGGAGCAAACCGCATAGCGAGTTCATTTTGCCCACCCGTCGCAACTTCATGGTGATGACACTCCATACTGATACCAACTTGTTCCATTGTTAACATCATTTCAGAACGAATATCCTGAAAAGTATCGTTGGGAGCAACAGGAAAATAACCTTCTTTATGTCTCGGTTTGTGGCCTAGGTTAGGGGCTTCATCCCGACCAGTATTCCAGTTTCCTTCCACAGAGTCTATGGAATAAAATGACTCATTAGTAGTGGAATCGTATTGGATGTTATCGAAAACAAAAAATTCCGCTTCGGGCCCAAAGTAAGCTGTGTCCCCAATTCCAGTAGATTTGAGATAGGATTCTGCTTTCTGAGCAATATTCCGAGGGTCCCGGCTATATTTTTCCTTGGTGATTGGATCCACTACATTACCGATCATACTGACAGTTGGAACTTTAGTAAATGGATCCATTACAGTAGTCATCGAATCGGGAATAACTATCATGTCACTATTATTGATGGCCTGCCATCCACGAATGCTTGATCCATCAAAACCCAAGCCCTCTTGAAACAAGTCCTCTTCCAACTCACTCATCGGCACAGAAAAATGTTGCCATGATCCAATTAGATCAATGAATTTTATATCTATAATTCGAGCATTATTCTTTTTTGCGAAATCCACTGCCTCTTTGGGGGTCATTAAAGTATCTCCTGCAAAAAATTGTTACGGGTTATGTTTATAAAACAAGACACAAAAAATCGGTTCCGTCAATAACGGCCCCGCCTTATGTTCAATATCCAACAATTCAAAAAACGGGAAAATAGACTTATTAGGCGAAGAAAATCTAAGTTATCTGGCGTCTAAAGCATAAATAAGTCAAATCGCATCTTCTCCTCGTTCCCCAGTACGAATCCGCACCGCATCTTTGAGGTCGATTACAAATATTTTTCCATCACCAATTCTTCCAGTTTGCGCGGCATGCATGATGGTATTAATTACATCCTCTACCTGACTATCACTTATGATGATCTCCATCTTTATTTTGGGTAGGAAGTCCACCACGTATTCTGCACCACGATATAATTCCGTGTGACCCTTTTGTCTCCCAAAACCCTTTACTTCGCTGACAGTAATTCCTTTAATGCCGATCTCGTTCAACTTATCTTTCACTTCATCCAATTTGAACGGCTTGATGATCGCCTCAATCTTTTTCATATTGTTTTCCTCTAGCCAATTTTTTCAAAAAAGATCCGGGCTGGTGGACTACTTTCCTTAATGACTGGAATCATTGTTACATTATACTGATTCATTCTCGGAAACCTCCTAACCGGTTACTATAAATTATTCAATATTCATGCCATTAAGAATTTTTTCGGTCTCTAGGTAGATTAGACAAAAAGCCTATAATTTAAAGGGGTTAAAAGCACGGAGAACTATATCATAACCGACAAGCAAATTCAAACGTGGATAGATGCTCTAATTTAAGGCACCTGGATATCTGCAATGGTTATTTTTAAAGCTTTTTTATACTTTATCACTGGCTTGAGTTATACGGTTTAGCGTGTTTTCCAGCTCCAAGCGCTTATCCTCAATATTTTGCTCTAACGATTTGCGAGCTAGGGTGATAGGTGAAGCAAAATTAACAGCACAACGGGTGAAAGGCATGGGGATAACAAATTGGTCCCAACTATTTAAGACTAACTTATTATTGGATCCGAAGGTCATCGGAAAAACTGGTGCTCCGGTTATTCCTGCTAATTGCAATGATCCGGATTGAGCAACACATCGAGGCCCACGGGAACCATCCGCAATAATTATGATTCTCTGGTTCCTGCCTAAGACTTTAATCAGAGACCGAGCAGCTGGAACGGCTTTTTTATATGAAGATCCTCGTATGACAGAGTAACCCATCAATCGGGCAAGACGGGCTAGCAGATCACCATCTTCACTCGGACTGATCAACAAAAAATAATCCGGATGTCGGCGAAGATAGTAAAAGAGATAAAAAATTCTTCCATGCCACAAGGTTAGAATATAAGGCCCTGTTAGATTCTTAAAATGGCTTTCTTCCTGCTCATTTAAGTTTTTTGATCGCAGAGTCAGGCACCAGAGATAAATCAACCCAAAAAGAAGGTACGGGAGCACGTAATTAAATAGGAGTTTTTTCATTGGCACTCAATCTATCCATAAAAACTGAAATGCGTTTTGCCACGACTTTCATGACTCCAGGTTTACCCAGAGTATTTTTGATCTTAAGAAGGCGGTCACGAATAGCTTTTTCTTTTTCAGGAGCCCGTAACACTGCTAATACCTCAGCAGAAATGTTTTCTGCCGTCACTTGATTCTGTATTAACTCAGGCACTACCTCTTCCTCTGCGACAATATTGACCAGACCTACTAATGGAGCATTAACTAATAACTTTGCCAAAAAGTAGGTTAAGGGATTCAATTTGTAGATGATGACCATGGGGCAGCCAATAATTCCCGCTTCCAGCGTGGCAGAACCAGACGCAATTATTAACATGTCACAACTGTTCATTACGTCATAGGATTGCCCCTCAATCAACTGGATACCAAGTGGGTTATCTCCCAGTCGCTGCCGAATCAGATCGGGATCAATAGAATCGGCAACGGGTAGTAGAAACCGACAAGAACCCAATTCCGCACGAATTTTTTCTGCGGCCTGAACCATAACATTTAAAAGAGAGTTAATCTCGTTCATTCTACTTCCAGGTAAAAGGCCAATAGTCTTGAGTTTGGGACTCAGAGAATATTTTTTCTGACTTTCTTCACGAGTTAGGCTAGGACGAACCAAATCCACAAAAGGATGTCCCAAGAACTCTGCATCCACTCCTGCATCCAAATACAGCTTTTCTTCGAATGGAAGAATGACAAACATCTTACTCACAGACTCTCGAATCGTCCGAATTCTTCCCTTTCTCCACGCCCAAATTTGAGGACTAATGAAAAAGAAAACTGGGTAATCAAATCGCCGGGCCTGTTTTGCTAATCTGAGGTTTAATGTCGGATAGTCGATAAGAATTATCGCATCATAACTTCGCGTAGCTATTTCCTTCATCAATGTACGGTAGACATTGTAATAATGAAAAAAATCCCAAAGTACCTCCACAAAACCAACTGCACCCATACGCTCAATACCAAACAATCTATCTACGCCAGCCTTTTGCATTCTGGCCCCGCCCATACCAGTAAAACGAGCCTCTGGTAAACACATCTTTATTTCGGACACTAGCATAGAGCCATGCAAGTCTCCAGAAGCTTCACCAGCGATAATTAAAAAATGTTGTGGTTTATCAGTCATTTTAAGTTTAAAAGTTTTCGTATAACCTAAACCTAGTATGAGGTCACAGCAATTTTTGCTTCATTAGCTAACTTAAGAACTTTTTCCCGTTCCACAATCATAACCCGCTCTGCCTCAAGAACTAGAACAGATCCTTCGCTCATCATCTGAATCGTTTGCGGCCCAATACCAGGGCTATCATACCGATAATCCTGATTGGTCCTACTGACTTTAATTACCACACACTTTCCTTGTGCTAGATCACAACCTCTTTGAATAGCCTGATCCGTTCCCTCCAAAGCTTCAACAGCTACTACTGTTTTATTTTTTACGATTAGAGTCTGGCCAATTTCCAAGTCTGCTAATTTTCGCGCAATGGGCAGGCCAAACTCAATATCAGCCAATTCTTTCTTATTAGGTACTCTTAGGGTTAAGTTTCCTTTAGCAGGAAAAATATCTGCCAAAAATTCTTTTTGACTTAATACTTTAAAGCCTTCTTTTTCAAGTTCACCAATCATTCCCAACAATAAAACCTTATCTTCATTCGTCACAATATTTTTTAAAAATTTAAGAGCCTTAAGATCGAACTTCTGCAGTTTAAAAATAATACTTTTTTCAACCTTCCCTAAAATCAATAAATCTTTTATATCGTTCTGTTGAAAGGTTTTAAGGATTTTTCCCGCCTGACCAACTCCAATAAAGTAGCTCTTCTCCGAGAATGGTGCTAGACCGTTTTGGATTTCTTCTGAGAAACCAACGCTGATAATTTTTATACCCAACTGGCTAGCCTTACGTGCAAAATATATAGGCACTGCTCCAGACCCGGCAATGAGACCTATTCTGTTAGGGGTAAAATCCATAATGCTAGCTAGAAAAAAGCTTCCGAGAAGGAATTGCGCTTAAATAGTAGGAGAATTTATAGAGCAATAATACGACATCTGCTCAGTTACTCTTTTTTCTTTTTTGATTGAACTGGTCGAGAATATCCAAGGCGATTTCCAGTGAATAAAGCTCGTCATTCACCGCAACATTTCGAGGGCTTCCATTTTTAACACAATCAATAAAATGCTGGAGCTCCAGCTTGAGAGGATTATCTTTGTGGACAAAAATTCTTTCAACTAGCGACTCCTGCTTGTAACGCAATGAGCCTTTTGTCATTTGATGCTCCGAGGAAGATTTACGGTGGACATAAATTTCCTGGTCGGTGTAATCCAAAACAACGAAAGAGTCTTTTTGCGTCACCGACAATGTACGTACTTTATTCTGCGAAGCTCGGCTAGCAACAATATTAACAATACAGCCATTTTCTAATTCGAGTTGTGCGCTCACCAAATCATCCTTTTCGGAAAAGACTGATGCCCCAAGAACATGTGATTTAACAACTTTAGATTTAATAAGGTTAAGCACGATATCTATATCATGAATCATGATATCTAGAATCACCCCATCATCCTTAATCCTTTCCGTAAAAGGACCCATGCGTTTACACTCAACAAAAAGTGGGGATTCGACAATTTTATGTAGCTCCTGTACCGCCCCATTGAAACGCTCCACATGACCAATATGCAAAATTAGGTTCTTGTCCTGAGCTAACTGAAAAAGCTCTCGGGCGTGATCAAGGTTGTTGGCGCAGGGTTTTTCTAGCAGAACATGAATTCCATGATTAAGTAGCTCCTTGGCGACAGGATAATGCAGCATTGTAGGTACTGCGACTACTGCAACATCAACTTTTCCAAAAAGATCGCTACAGTCGGAATAAGTTGGCGCATGGTAGGTTTCCTGAATGGCTTTTTGACGCTGAGGGTCAATATCCACCACCCCTGCAAGATCCACTTTCTGCATCTCGGATAAAACTCCGACATGATATTCACCCATTCTGCCTGCTCCAACTACGCCCGCTCTTACCTTTGCCACTATTTGGTCACTCCTCTAGAGGAATCTTTTATAAAATCAACAAGATGTTGAATTTCGTCAAACATTTCGATTTCCGCTAAAACCTTTTCTAAAGCCTGATTAGTATTCAAATCTGGCTGGGCAATGACTTTTAAAGCTTTTTTTATTGCCACTCTGATATCCAGTTTGAATTTTGCCCGCTTGAGTCCTACCGCGTTCAAACTGTAAAGTTTTGCCGGGTTTCCTTCTACAGTAGAAAATGGGAGAATATCCTGGTTAACACGTGCCATACCTCCAACCATAGCATAACGACCTATTCGAACAAACTGATGAACACCAACAAGGCCCGAAATAAAAGCTTTGTCGTCTACAATAACATGACCGGATAAAGCCGTGCTGTTCACAATCACCACTCCATCGCCTATTTCACAGTCATGGCCCACATGAGAATAGGCCATAAGCAGGCAATTACTACCAACCCGGGTAACACCATTTTCGAATCCCGAACGATGAATGGTGACATACTCCCGAACCACAGTTTCATCGCCAATTTCCAGTGAGGCAGTTACATTTTTAAAATTTAAAATCTGAGGTTCTCCGCCAAGCGAAGCACCATGAAAAACCTTACAATTCTTACCGATAATAGTACCGGCTTCGATCAATACATTGGGGCCTATAAGTGTTCCCTCGCCGATCCTGGCTTCCGGACCAATAGTGGTAAAAGGACCCACTTCAACCCCCCGGGCCAGTTCTGCATTTGGATGAATAATTGCGCTTGTATGAATGGTCACGTTCTAAAGGATAATGCCGTCATGATTGACTAGATATAGAAATGTGAAATTTAAAATGGTGATCCTCACTACATATCAGTCTTTTCCGAGCATTGCCTGAATAGTACACTCAGTAGCCAAAGCCTCACCTACATAGGCTTTACCTTCAAATCGGAAAAGCGTTCCCCTCTGCTTGACCTTAGTCAACTCCAACCGCAACTGATCTCCCGGAACAACCGGCTTCCTGAACTTTGCCCCGTCAATGCCAGTAAAGAAGACTGAAGACGGACCTTCCTTCTTCATAATTTTAACCCCTAAAATACAGGCAACCTGAGCAAGAGACTCGATAATAAGCACACCCGGCATGACAGGGAACTCCGGAAAATGACCTTGAAAAAAAGGTTCATTGAACGTCACATTTTTGATGCCAACAATTCGTGAGTCCATATCACACTCGATAACCTTATCAACTAGTAGAAAAGGATATCTATGGGGAATTATTTTTTTGATTTCATTAATATCCATCATATGGAGAATCCGTTCTGACCATGGAAAACTTGTGGCTTTTAAAGAATTTAGGAGCGTATGAATGCGGGAGCAAGCAGTTACTTTTGTAAAAGTTTATCTGGTAATTACTTATTTGCTCTATCATAAGCTCGGGTTGCAATACTTGTCAAATCATTGCCCTTGTCATGATAGAGAACTACTTTCTGTTCCAAGATCATTGTATATTTTTTTTCTTCACCGATTTTTTTTATAATCTTCATCATTTTAACCAAGATTTTTTGGGTCATTTCTTTTTCTTGTTTACCAAACTCTGCGTTTTGGTCCTGAACGTATCTTTCAAAATCAATTTTTTCTTTTCTAAACTGATTCTCTTGTTTCTTTTTTAGTTCCGGTTTAGTCACAAGACTTGTCTTGTTCAAATTATCTAACATTTTCTTGAGTTTTTTTTCTCTAAGCTTAATTCTTTGTTTCTCTTTGGTAAAATCTGCTTTAAATTTATCGAAATTCTTTTTCCACTCTTTAGTGCTGGAAACCGCTTTTTGGATATTCAAAAAACCTATCCGACTATCTGCAGCATAAGAAGAAACCGCAAAAGGCCCGTAAACCAGAAAACCTAAAATAAGAAGTAGGTGGGTAATCTTGAATTTCTTAAATAATTTTAAACTCATAAATCTGATCCTTTTTAAAATTTAAAATGCACTTCCTGCAGAGAAATGAAACTCTGCTGCTGTTTCCCCGCTTTGCTTGTCCAGTTTAATTCCATAAGAAAAACCCAATGGACCAAAAGGACTGATAAAGCGAATACCTGCGCCTACACTGTGCCGCATTTCTCCCAAATCAAAATTTTCCGCTGTAGTATTCGTACTAGTACCGGTACCGTAAACATTACCACGGTCATAAAAGATAAAGCCACGAAAAGATCTGGTGAAAGGATATTGTGTTTCCAAATTAATAACAAGTGACTGACTACCTCCCATCGGGTTACCCGTATTATCCTTTGGCCCAAGGTTTTGGATTGTGAACCCTCGAAGGGAAGTCGGCCCTCCCATGAAGTACCTTTCAAAGACAGGAAGTGTTTGGCCACCATACCCCTTGGCATAATTAACTCGGCCATGCGCCGCGCCAACAAGCTTGCCTATCAAGGGATGGTAGTAGGTCACTTCATATACGGATTTAGTAAATTTTGCGCCACCCAGTCCAGCGAATTCAAATCCTAACATATGCCTCCACCCCTCGGAAGGATTTAAAAAGTTATCGCGAGAATCATGGACAAAGGTCGGTGCAACCCTGCTTGTAACACGGTTGCCATTCTTTAAAAATTCTGTTTGATTGGCGATACTCACGTTAGACACCTCCACATTATCATAGCGGTATCTAAAGTTAAGTGAATCATACTCAGAAATATTTTTACCTAAACGAAAACCACCACCTGATGACAGAGAATTAAAGCTAAGTAAATTCTGATTCCTGTTAAACGCATCGAGACCCAGTAATATTTCAGAATCAAACACACGTGGCTCGGTAAAACTTAAACTAAAATCTGTTCGGATTGAGGACAATTGAGCATTAAAGGACAACCTCTGACCATTTCCAAACAGATTGTTCTGGGCAACAGAAGAAGAAAAAATCACATTCTCTACCGAACTAAAACCGGCACCCACTGAGAATGATCCTGATGGTTTCTCAGTCACTGTAGTGAGAACATCAATAAGGTCTGGATCCTGACCTCTGTGAGTATCAATCTTGACGTCTTCAAAAAAATTGAGATTGTTGATTCGTTGCTTGCTTCGCTTTAGCTTCGAACTATCGAACAACTCCCCTTCTTTCAGTCGAAATTCACGGCGTATAACATTATCCTTAGTTTTAAGATTTCCAAGAATCTCAATATTACCAACATAAACTTTTTTCCCTTTATCGACCTCAATCGACAAATCAACGGTGCGATCTTTATTATTTAATTTTGAGACTGGGTTCGCATCGGCGTAGGCATAACCTTTTTTAGAATACAAATCAGCAATCGTTAAAACATCCTGACGAAGTTGAGACACATTATAAATGTCACCAACCTTCGTCTTAATACTTTTTTGAATTTCATCTGAGGATACAGTGTCATCAGTTTTTAAATCTAAACTCTTTACACGGAACTGCTGACCTTCTTCAACCGGAACAGTTATATGAATTTCTCTAGCCTTTTTGTTGATATCTATACGCGGCTCTAATACCTTGACACGAAGATAACCGTTATCATGGTAAAAACCTTCAATCCTAAACATATCNAGCTTTAAGGTNTCTTTTTGGTATACTCCTGAGTCATCAANAAAGGAATACCAGGTGGCTTCCTGAGTTTCCATNTGANCNTGGAGCTCTTTATCTGAAAAAGCCTTATTNCCCGAGAAACGAATCTTTTCAATTTTAACCTTTTCCCNTTCCTTGATTCTGATCGAGACNCTAATCAGGTTTTCCTGNCCNGNCTGNGTNTNNATATTNACCTGTGCAAAAAAGTACCCTTTTTCACGGTAAAGCCTGAGNATTTCCTCCCTACTCTCNAGAACCAAGTGATCATTAAAAGTTGCACCTCGTTTGAGTCCAATTCTTTCTCGGATATCATTCGCATCAACCTGATCATTACCCAAAATTTCGACTTCTCCGATTGAAGGAATTTCTACAACAAAGAATTCAACCTCCAGCCCCTTAGTGGTCTCACGTGTCTCAACTCGAATGTCCTTGAATTGTCCCAAACTGTAGACTTGCTCAATATCCTCGCTGATCTTTTTTTTGGAAAGCACAGTACCAGGCTTAGATTTGATGTAATAGAGAATCGTTGACTCATCAATCCGCTTATTCCCAATTACCTTTACAGACTGAATGCTCTCACCTTCTTGAGCAAACGCAAGTGGAATAAAAGCAAGGAGAGTCCATCCAATAAGAGCTACAAAAAAAATATTGGCTTTTTTTCTCATCCGACCTGAACTAATTGAAATTTTTAGATTTATCAGGATAAAACCTCACCTAGTATTTTTAGGCAAAAAAAAGCATCAAGCCCCAGAACCACAAACCTCTGAAACTTAATACTTTAATTTTTTAATCATCGCTTAATTTAAGCGAATAAATTTATCCGCCAACATTTACAGCACCAGACTTTTCAACAAAGATCAAGCTGTCATCCTGCAAGCTAACCTCAATGAGCCCACCATTTTTGAATCTACCTTTGAGCATTTCATCGGAAAGAACATCCTCTAGGTGCTTTTGAATTGCTCGTTTCAAAGGACGGGCACCAAAATTAGCATCAAAGCCCTTTTCAGCCAGCCATCTTTTCGCGGTAGGTGTTACGTCAATTGTTAATCCCTGCTGAATCAACTGTTCGTTGAGAATATTCAATTGAACATCAAGAATTTCGACAATATTCTCCAGTTCAAGAGGACGGAAAACTACTGTCTCACTCAAGCGATTAAGAAACTCTGGGTTGAAAGTCTTCTTTAGGTCCTGCTTCAATTCCTTTTGCATCTTATCATAGCTCAATTCATCGTCATCCTTATGGAAACCAAGGCTGGTTCCTTTTTCCAGCATTCGGGAACTGATGTTGGAGGTTAGAATCACAACCGTATTCTTAAAATCAACAACCCTACCATAACTATCGGTCAAACGACCATCGTCCATAATTTGCAATAGGAGATGGTAGATATCTGGGTTGGCTTTTTCGATTTCGTCAAACAGAACAACAGAATAAGGTTTCCGACGAACTTTTTCTGTGAGCTGACCCCCCTCTTCATAACCAACATATCCTGGAGGGGCACCTGTCAGACGTGAAACATTAAATTTTTCCATATATTCCGACATATCCAATCGGATGAGCGAATCCTCATTACCAAAAAGAAATTCGGCTAGAACCTTTGCCAATTCAGTTTTCCCAACACCGGTTGGTCCCAGAAAAAGAAAAGTACCAATAGGCCTCTTCATATCTTTTAAACCAGAGCGAGATCTTCGAATAGCCTTGGTCAACACCTTTATAGCCTCACCCTGACCAACTACTTTACCCGCAAGTTCATTTTCCATGTCAATCAGTCGCGCACTTTCCTTCTCCTCAATTCTAGATAGAGGTATTCCCGTCATACTAGAAACAACATCGGCAATATCATCTTCAGTTATACTAGGCTCACTGACATCGCGGCCCTTATCCCATTCCGCCTTCACAACATCCAACTTATCACGCAATGATTCTTCTTTATCGCGCAACTCAACAGCCTTTTCAAACTCCTGATTTTCTATACAAACTTTCTTGTCTCTTATGACAATGTCTATGTCCCGCTGAATTGTTTTCATCTCAGGTGATTGAGTAATCTCACGCAGTCGTACCCTCGATCCCGCCTCATCAATCACGTCAATAGCTTTATCAGGGAGAAAACGGTCATTTATATATCTCTCTGCAAACCGGACCGCGATAACTATCGCATCGTCCGAAATTTTAGCCCTATGATGCAACTCATACGGAACCTTCAAACCCTTAATAATTTCAATAGTTTCTTCCACTGTGGGTGGATTTACAATGATAGGCTGAAAACGTCTTTCTAGCGCACCATTTTTCTCAATATACTTTCGGTACTCTTCCAAAGTGGTAGCACCAATACATTGGATTTCACCCCTGGAAAGAGCCGGCTTAAGCATGTTGGAAGCATCTACCGAGCCTTCAGCGGCCCCCGCTCCTACAAGGGTATGTAATTCGTCAACAAACAAAATGACGCTATCATTCTGAGTTATTTCCTTCATAATGCCTTTGAGCCGGGCTTCAAACTGACCGCGATACTTGGTACCGGCAATCAGGGAACCTAAGTCCAGCGACACTACTCGTTTCTCAAAAAGAGTATCGGGAACTTCCCGCTCTGCAATAAGTTGAGCTAGCCCCTCGACAATAGCCGTTTTACCAACGCCCGGTTCTCCAATCAACACAGGATTGTTTTTAGTGCGGCGGCTTAGAATCTGAATTACCCTCTCGATTTCCTTAGCTCGACCAATAACAGGATCGAGTTTTCCGTCAATCGCCATTTTCGTCAAGTCTCTACTAAATTCATCTAAGGTTGGAGTCTTGCCTACTTCACGGTTACTCTCGGTTGGTTCTTTAAACATTTCTACAATTTTTTCCCGAACATCATCAAAAAACATACCAAAACTATTAAGAACCCGGCATGCGACGCCCTCTTTCTCCTTCAAAAGACCCAACAGAAGATGCTCAGTACCAATATAATTATGATTTAGGGCTCGAGCTTCCTCTACAGCAAACTCCAGAACTTTTTTGGCTCGCGATGTGAACGGTATATCTCCAATTATTAGGGAGCTTGAACTTCGAGGTAGGTTTTTTTCCAACTCTTTTTTCAGCTGAATTAAATCTACACCGCTTTTTTGAACAATGGCAACAGCAATACCCCCACCATCTTTGATAACTCCCTGTAAAATATGTTCGGTACCTAAATATTCGTGGCGGTATAGCTCAGCTTCCTCGCGAGCAAGGATTATTACTCTTCTCGCCCTCTCTGTGAATCGCTTAAACATGATCCAATTTGCCTCAAAAATAGCGGATTTATAATTTAGAAAGAGACCTGCAATCATACTAACCGCAAGGTTTTATCTCTTATCTCATATTCGGGTGTAATTTCATCATTATCTTAACAAATGATGTCAACTATATAAAGGGTTTATTTTTTTTCAACACTTACCTATCAAATCCTTATTTTTAAAAGTATTAACTTATTATTCTGAAGACCAACAGACACATAAATTTTGGCTCGGCAATAAAATTCTTATCGGTTGAATATTAAAAGGACTTGAAGCTTGGTTTTAATTGGGAAGTAGCCTGATCAACGGGTAAAGTAAAACTTCTTTACGAATTAATAACTTGCCTTACGCCCTACAAATCAGCTATATCCTGCGTCCTTATGGAAGCAGATCGCTGCGGCTGTTGTGCTGGGGGGATAAAACTCATTTCCAGAGGTAAGAGTCACCCCAATACCTTTGGCCTCGAGAACCTCCCAGATAACGCGATTGTAAGTAAGGTCAGTTATTGCCGGGTATCCAGGGCTATAGCGTTGACCTAGCCTATCTTTTTTTGCACCAAACTGCTGACGAAGTAATTTGTGGATATATTCCGCCAAATCTTCCGCCACACGATCGCTCAAACCTTGGAGATATAGCGCCGACTCACTGTCATTTTGCTCCTTGAACTCTTCTATACCTCCTTCAACCTTGTCACCTGCTGTCGAAATCTGCAATCCAATTACATCCCAATGTCCCGATGCTTTGGTATGAAAATACTGCCCTACCGAAAAAATATCTTTTCTTCCTCTTCCAATGCAAATATCGAATCGGAGCCGAGCCAATTCTTTATTTCGGTCTTTAGGATCATAAACAATCACTTCATCACCATCCGATTGAGCAGGAAAAAGTCCAAACCGGGCCTTGGGAACAATCCACCCTCTTTCCTCGGCTTTTTCTATCCAGATTTTTTCCAAATTCTGAAGTTGTTTTAGAGTCACTCCCTTAGGAATCCAGCTTGATTTTTTACCGAACTTCCAATTCAGAGAATACAAGCTTTTTCTATCCAGATCCTCTACAAGCTTATGCAGTTTGAACTCAACCTTGAGAACTCCGTAACCCTCGGAAGGGGTTTCATGGTTCCTGAAGCTGACCTTTCTTCGTGGCAAAGTCTGCAGAAGCTTGTTTTTTTCCGCCTGAATTCCTTTAGCCTTTTGATATTCATGCAGTAAGTTTTCTTTATTTTCTTGCAGCAGACTAGGACGTTGTTCTCTATCCATTAGACGCCCCATGATGTTGACACCATCCATTCCGCTTCCGCAGTAGAAAATATTATCCAGAATCACACCGGTATCATCGCCTCCATGCATAGCAACATAACCTGCATGACGGGCATTCACAGGCGCCCCCCCTAAAAGCAAGGGAATGGTGTATTTCTGTTCGAGCAACATTTTCGAAATAGTAATCATGTGATTAGAGGTTTGTACCAGCAATGCACTTATACCTATGGCATCAGCTTTTTCCTGTTTAGCTGTATCGATGAACCGATCCAATGGAACCTGCACACCAAGATCAATCACTCGGTAACCATAGTTTTCGAGTAAAGTTTTCGCCAGATCCTTACCAATACTATGCACATCTTGGTAAACGGTACCAATGACCACCACACCTTTATAGTCGATAGCTGCCCCTGGAGCTACACCACTCTGAAAACGCATGAAACTTTCCAAAAACTGCATGACATTACGCATTACATCAGCGCTTTTAAGCAAATGTGGCAGGCTCACTTCACCCCGACCAAATGCATCGCCCAACTCGCGCATAGAAACCATAAGATGCCCGCTAATAAAATTAAGCGGTTCATGCTTTTCAATGGCCTTGGCAACATCGACCACTATTTTGTCTTTATAGGCAAACTCGCCGCCCTCTTTGTTTATGATGCCTTCTTCTTTTTGCTTGAATCCATCCTTAATTCTCTGGCAAATACTTTCCTCTAGGGCAAGATCGTCGTAATCTATCTTTTTTATCTGAATGCCGGTCTTTTTTGTCTGCGCAATAACCTCCAACTCTTCAAACGCGGTCATATCACGATCAAGAATGACTTTTCTCGCTAACCTCACATCACTTTCTGTCAGGCTTTCAAGCGGAACGTAGTGGTGAGGATTTAATATGGCACAGTCAAGCCCAGCCTTTCTAGCCTCATCCAAAAACACGCTGGTCAATACTTTTCGCATATAAGGTTTAGAAGCAAGACCATTGGTAAGATTACCAACTCCAACACTTGTTTTTAAATCAGGATGAATGGCTTTAATCAGCGGTAAACACTTCAAGGTTTCAGCGCAAAAGTTAAGTCCTTCCAGCGACTCTGAACCAATAGGGTAAGCGTTGACATCAATAAGAAGTTGATCAGGAGTGACACCATGGTTTTCTTTTGCTTGTCGGACAATCTCTGTAGCCAGTTTAAATTTTTCATCCGCCGTCTGCCCTGGCCCTTCAGGCCCGTTTACCAGTGCAACATAAACAGGGTGATGCTGTTTAGTTTGCGATAACACCGCATCCAGCTTACTAACTCCAGCTTGATACTCTTCAAGACTTATGGAGTTTATGATCGGCCTGCCTGGGTAGGACTCAATCGCTATCTGCAACGCCTCAACAGAAAAAGAATCGATGCACATGACGCCTTTGAAATCACTCGTCAACTCATAAATCGCCTTAGGTAAGACCTTTTCCGTTTCAACAATGTTACTGTCCATACAAACATCAATGATTTCGATGCCCAAGTCTGTGACCTGCTCTTGAACAACTTCTTCTAAAACATCCATCTGAATTCCATCATCACGCTCTACCGCATCACGAACCTTTTTGCTGCCCCTCACATTAAGCCTTTCTCCAATACGAACCAAATCGTCAGAGCTACCTATGGCAACCGCCTCTTGCGGGCCGGAGACAAAAACTCGTTTCCTTATTCTTTTTCTATTGGGAACTACCCCTTTTAACCGTTTCGATAAAGCGCGAATGTGTTCAGGTGTCGTTCCGCAACAGCCTCCAACAATTGAAACACCTAGTTCTTTAACAAAACGTTCTACATAGTCAGCCATTGCTTCCGGCTCAAGCTTATAACAGGTCTTCCCGTCTTCAGAAACCGGCTGACCAGCGTTAGGAACAACTGAGATTGGCAAGGAACATATCTTGCTCAGTGTTCCCACGGTTTTTTCCATCAACTCCGGACCCGTATTGCAGTTGATTCCAAAAGCCGAAATACCCATACCCTCGACCGCTATGAGAGCCGCATGAATATCTGTATTAAAGATTTGCATCTTAGAAAATCCGTCTACGGTAACTTGAGCAATAATGGGAAGAGTTTCTCCTGCTTCTTCAAAAGCCTGATTTGCACCTATCAGTGATGCTTTTAATTCAAGAATATCCTGCTGAGTCTCAAACAATAGGACATCTGCTCCGCCTTCGATCAAGCCTCGCACCTGTTTGAAGTTATTGTCAACGATTTGACCCCAGGTCGCCTTATTGAGAGCCGCTTCTGTTTTAGACAAAACATAATTGGAAGGGCCAATAGAGCCCGCAATAAATAATGGGCGACCGTCGTAATCAGGTCCGCATTTATAGCTGTCGATGGCTTTTCTAGCAACTCGGCAACCCTCTAGATTCAAATGATGAGTGATCGCTGAGTAATCCGATTTTTTTAGATTGAGCCCCTGTGGAACCGCCCTGATGTCTGCTAGGTCAATTTGCGTAAAATCGAATTCTTTTAATCTTAACGGTGAGGCACCAAACGTATTAGTCTCAATCAGATTGGCCCCTGCCTGTAAGTATTTGAGGTGAATGCCTTCCAAGTCATCAGGGCGAGAAAAAATCAGCAAATCCGTCAGCATCTTAAATGCTGCGCCCCCAAAGGCCGCATCATCCAGTTCCAGGTTTTGTACCATTGTTCCCATGGCTCCATCCAGCACAAGCACCTGACTTCCTAGTACATTTTCAAATTTCAAAGCTGTTTCTCACCTCAACGTTCAGATTAATTGTCTCTATCTAAATTAACAGGAAATATTCAACGGAAAAATATTTTATACCGATTTTAGGACATGGTTAAAGCCAGTGACAATAACCTACTCAAGCTATTCCAATCAAATATTTATACTAAAGATTTTCCTGAGTCAGTGGATTTGACACCAAAAACTCTTTCCATAAATGGTTTGCGGTCTTTGGCGCAACGAAAACCCACATCTTTTTTTCTAGCCAATGGGCTGAGGTGCTCACGGTAAGAGGCTCGCGCTTTAAGCTCGACGACTTTTAAATAGTCCTGTTTACTAAAATGTCCGACTCCCATATGAGATAAACCCCGCACCACGATCTGCTTATTTTGATAGGCCGGGGTTTCAAACGTGTTACCAGGGTAAGGCTCATAATACTCCCAAACCCACTCCCATACATTACCAATCATGTCCTCAACTCCATAGGGACTAGCGGACTTTGGAAAACTGCCAATGGGCTTCAAGCCCTGGCCGGTTTTCTTTCTCGGAGATAGACTGAGGTTAGCCCAACCTGGTATAAAGTCATCGCCCCATGGGTAGATGAAACCGGCTCTACCCCTTGCAGCCTTTTCCCACTCCAATTCATTAGGCAATCTCTTACCAACCCATTTTGCATAGGCGTTAGCATCAAAATAATTAACTTCAGTCACAGGTAGATAATCCATCCCTTCGGGAAACTTTTGGCCCTTCCAATAACGCGGCGGTTTGTGGTCGGTGGCTTGACAAAAAACAAAATATTGCAAATTCGTCACCTCAAACCTATCAATATAATAATCAGGTATATTTGTCCGTCGCTCCGGCGATTCATCAACAAACCATGGTTTGTTGAGCCCTAAAGAAAGTGCGTGGTTTTTTTCATCAACCTGATTAGTTCCAATGGTAAACTCTCCCGAAGGAATTAAAACCATGTCTTTAGGAGTTTTTTCCAGACAACCAGAAAGAAAAGAAACCAAAATTAGGGTGATATGAAGTGATTTTGATTGAGTCAATTGCATGAAATTTTCTAACGTTTTTGAAGTTCCATTAACAGATATTGAAGAAAAAAATCGGTTGACCGATTTCTCAATGGACGGCTGCCCGGAAAAGCTAATCGACTCTATAAAAGTGATCGGTATCAGACACCCTATTTCTGTCTGCCCCTACGCCAAACGTTATTCCATAGTCAGCGGACACAAACGTTTTCAGGCAGCACCCCGAGCAGGACTAACCCACATTCCTGTCGCCATTAATCCCGAACTGGACAATGCTACGCGGCTGGTTATTAATCTGAATGAAAATTTTGGACATCGTCATTATAGCGATATCGAGAAAGGCCGCATCCTCAACAAGTTTAGAGACACCAGGATTTCTGACGAAACTATTATTTCAGATTATATGCCCTTACTCGGCCTTGAGCGCAGCAAAAAAATATTCACAGACTTATCTAATGTCAAATCCTTAAGCCTCCATATGCAAACCATGCTGCACCGTGCAGGCGTTTCAGTTAAAATCTTCTCCAGTTTTTACAAGTGGGATAACCTCATTCTAGCAGAAAATTTATTTTCCATCCTCAAGCCGGGAGTCAACAAATGGCGCGATCTCCTGGAACTCGTTAATGAAATTGCAGTCAGAGAAAATACTACGCAAGGCAATATTTTAGCCCAAGATGATATACAGAAAATTTTGATTACGCCTGACCTGCCAAAAAAATATGATGAAATTTATAATATACTTTACAACCTTCGCTATCCTGTTCTATCCGATATTAAGAAACAAATCGTCTGCGCTCTAGATAAAATGGGGCTGGACGATAAAACGAAGTTACGGTTTCAAGATACGTTTGAAAGTAATGATCTAAAACTAGAACTGAAATTCCAAAGCGAAAAAGAATTATCACAACAAGTAGAAAAAATATTCAAAGCCCTGCAATCGGGCTCGGTAGAACAGTTAGTTAATATCTTCAAAAGTATTGGATAAAAATTCTTTTCGCCCTATATACATACATCTGGCGCATGCCTAATGTACTTTTTATCCAAATTCGCGTACTGCAAGATTAAGTTAATATTGAAGATATTATACTCAGATACACACCCACAACCAAGCCTTCCCCTTGATAGGGTTTTAATAAAGAATACAGAAGGAAGAAGTGATTTCAGTCTAACAACTAGCAGTCCAGACATCCTGTTGCTGACTCAATATCATGATTACTAGTTAACCAGACGTGATAGCCCCTTCGCATTTATAATTTCCAAAGGGGTTCGGCTTAGTTAGAGCGGGAAAATTTTTTGACTAGGTCTTTCACCGTTTTGATCACACGCTCAACATCGGCGGAGGACATTTTCGGATATAAGGGAAGGCTGATAACACGCTCCGAATAACTCGATGCAACTGGAAAATCCTGAGGCTTGGTATGAAAGTTTTTAACAAAATATGGCTGTAAATGCAAAGCTATATAATGAACAGCCACGCCGATACCCGCAGACTGAATAGCATCGAGAAATCCATCACGGTCGATGGTCAAACACTCTAAATGAAGAGCAATTATATATATATGATGAGCAGAGATAGCATAATTTCTCACTGCTAGAGTTTCGAGTTCCAACACACCGGCAAAAGCTTGGTCATACATCGACACATATTTTTTGCGCAATTCTGTAAACTGTTTTATCTTTTTGATCTGGTGTAATCCGAGCGAAGCATTAAGGTCGGTCATATTGCATTTATGCCCGGCCAAGGTTTGCTCCCAATGTGCAAATCCGCTTTTTCCAAAACGTTTCCAGGCATCTCTGCTGATTCCTTGTAAGCGCATGACGCGGACAGTCTCGGCTAGCTCATCGTCATTAGTGACCAGCATACCCCCTTCGCCAGTGGTAATATTTTTGTTGGCGTAAAAACTAAACGCCGTTGCATTCCCTGAGTTGCCGATTTTTTGTCCTTTGTACTTAGATTCCAGCGCATGAGCAGCATCTTCAATTATGACAAGATTGTACTGATCGGCTAGTTCCTGAATCGGGGTCATATCACAAGGATGTCCGGCGAAATGAACAGGAATTATCGCACGGGTACGCGGGGTAATTTTAGCTTCTATTTTTTTAGGATCTAAGGTGAGTGTACCCGGTTCAATATCAGCAAATACCGGCATTAATCTCTGCAGAAGGATAGCATTAGCAGTAGCAGGAAAGGTCATTGGGGTAGTGATTACCTCATCCCCTTCTGGAAAATTTTGCAGTGCAAGTGCCAAATTCAGTCCAGCGGTACAAGAATTCAAGGCAACTGCATGCTTACAACCAATATAATCCTTAAAAGCTTCTTCAAACTTTTGGGTTTTAGGACCCGTAGTCAACCAACCTGAGCTTAACGTATCTTCGACTTCCTGGTGTTCTTCTTCCCCCAACCAGGATTTATGAAAAGGCAGGTCAACACTCATGTAAGTTAGTTTTGAAGAGCATGGCGCTCAGGATCAGGCTCTGCCAACAAACTTTCTGAATCGATCTCGATATAATCCATTTTTTGCCAAGCATCATTATTATTAGGGATAAAGCGGTAAGCTGTCCTTGCACCGCTTATGGAGGCGTTCTTAGCTAATACCGTTACCACCCATTGCCCATCGACTTTTTCCCAATAATCAACATGTGGACGCTCTATGTCGAACCTAATATCTGCTCTGACTGCTGCTGGATTCAGTTGCTCCTCACCTTCGATAGTGATTTCTACCTTTGCATATTTGCCATCCTTACTGATAGATACACGTTCAAGAGAAAAGCTTTTTACAGTAATAAAAGGATTTGCGTACCATTGATAATACGAAGGGCGAGGGAAACCTAAAGGATCTCTTTTAGTTGGATTTTTTTTAATAAAATTTATTGACGGAAGCAAGCCGCCTGAAATATGAGACTCTATTCCTTCTCTATAATCTGATACAACTCGGCCTTCAAAATATAAAAACTCCTCGACCGAAATTTTTTCTTTAAAGGCAGGGTGCTGAAATTGATATGCACCCTTTAAGTCATTATTCAAACGTTTTTTGAAGTAAGCATTTTCTATTTTTGCCAGTATTTTAGCCTCTTTTAAAACTTCGTCGGATACCTGCCCCCAACTTTTTCCGGAGATGGTGACCAACAAAACCATTACGCTCAAAATGTAACTTGTTATTTTTTTAATACCATCCATTATTTATGAACCTCCTGAATTATATCAGCTTACCAAGTCCTTATCGTCAACAGAGCATTATACAGATGTCTTATCGGCAATACCTGAAATTAAGTTTAGCAATCAACTATTATTGCGGGAAGTTGGTCTGGAGCTTTATCAGACGAGTCAAATTTTATTGACAAAAACAACTGTTTCTAATTAGATCCCCCGTCATACTGGCGTAATTTTTCTGCCAGAGAAGGGGTGATACCTGGCAGAGCAATCAGTTCCTTCACCGAAGCGTTGCGGATATTTTCCAAACTACCAAATTCCTTTAAAAGCTGTAACCGGCGTTTTTTCCCGATCCCAGAAATATTTTCCAACGGTGAGCTCAAAGTTTCTTTGCTACGTAGTCGACGGTGATAGGATATAGCAAACCGATGCGCCTCATCACGAATGCGTTGCATTAGAAACCTGGAAGGAGAATTCTCTTTAAATAATACTGGTTCCTTTTTATGTGCCAAATAAACCTCGTCCGTATCTAGATTGTTGCGATATTTCCCTTTGGCAATACAGGCTAAGTCGATTCGATCTAGGAGCCCCAAAGCATCAAGGACCTCACGCCCAGAATTCAAATGACCTCGCCCTCCATCGATAAGCACGAGGTTAGGCAAAGAACTGTCCTCTTCCAGAAGACGTCGATAGCGACGGGTCATTACCTCTCTGAGCATGGCATAATCGTCAATTCCTTTCACGGTAGCTATTTTGTAACGGCGGTATTTTGATTTTTCAGGTAGTCCATTTTCAAACGTTACCATTGAACCCACAGCGTGGCTACCCGATATATTAGACAAATCAAACCCTTCAATCACTTCGGGGAAATGGTTTAGACCAAGAGCCGTTTGCAGTTCTTCTAATGAACGAGTACCAACATCCCCCTTGTCTCGCTCCATTCTCATTGCGAAGCGAGCATTTTCTTCCGCCATTTTCACAAGATCACGTTTTTTCCCAATAACAGGAGTTTCGAGCCTTACCTGAGCTCCTTTCTTTTTTGATAGCCAGTCGACAATTAACTCGGAATCTTCAATAGAATGGGGTAATAAAATTTCAGTAGGGAGGGCCACCTCCTCTGCGTAATATTGCTTAAGAAAAGAAGACAGGATTTCATTTTCTTCCACTTCGTTAAGCGATTTTAGCTTAAATATTTTTTCGCTTAGCATTTTCCCATAACGAATGATCAAAACCTGGGCCATAGCCTGATCTTTTTCAGAACAATAGGCTATGACATCCTGATCTTGTAAGGAAG
>PAJA01000046.1 GCA_002705185.1 Nitrospina sp.
TCTCCCTATTTCAACTTGTCTTTTAATTGTTGTAAAACTGCTAATCGAGGATCACCAGATCCTACGTATTTGCAATTACATTTATTATCATTGAGGTTTGCCCCACACTCAGAGCACAAGCCCAAACAATCTTCCCCACAAAGCATAACCTGTGACAAACTTAATAATATCAAATCTCGGGATGGGCTGGATAGGTCAATTTGACCCTCGTCATAAAACTCCTGTTCCACATCCATACCAGACAACTCTATATCATCGGCAGACCTATTACTTTCAACCTTTGGAACGAAATTAACACTTAGCTTAGCATTAACAGTGAAACTAAAGACCTGCAAACATCTAGTGCAATTGGCAGAAAGTTTCGTTTGCAAACTGCCCTGGCAAAGTATCATCTCTCCAGATTTTTCCAACTTGCCCTTAGCTTTAACATCATCCGTTAAAACGATATCAGCATAGTCTAAATCAAAACGCTCCTTAGGTTCAAGAACATCAAAATCTAGGCCCTCTTCATAAATTTGCTCAATATAAAAAATCATGGCTTGAAAAAACCTTGAATTCAAACCGTTTACATTTCCGGAAGCTCAGTTCAGAGGAGAGATTAAACGTTTGAATGTTAACTTTTATAGCAATTTCAGTCAAGCAAATAATTTTTCTAATATTAGGTAATACTTACTTTTCCTTACTCTATTCGAACAAACTATATTTTTGCCATATTTAGCATCCATCTAAAGTCCACGTCAGGAAGATGGATTGTTAATCAAGCTATTCTGCTCAGTGACTAGGTTACCCGATCTAGGATGAAACTGGTCATGGACTTCGAGCATTCTCTTTTCTAGAACATGGGTATAGATTTGTGTAGATGAAATATCTGCATGACCCAACATCTGTTGGACAGACCTTAAATCGGCACCTCTATTCAATAAATGGGTAGCAAAGGCATGTCTCAAGGTATGCGGCGAGACATCTGCTTTAATATTGCTCTTGCGCGCATAGGATTTAAGAATCTTCCAGAATCCTTGCCGCGTCATGGGCTTGGCGCGTCGAGTTAGAAATAACTCTTCTACTTTTTGACTTTTTGCGAATACAGGTCTGGAGTTTAATAAATAATCCTCTACGGACCTTCTTGCTACTCTGCCAATTGGAACAATCCGCTCTTTGGAACCCTTTCCCATTGTTCTTAAACAACCTGTTTCAAAATTCAAGTTATGCCCTTTAACTGAGATGAGTTCTGAAACCCTCATTCCTGTAGCATATAAAACCTCTAGCATTGCCTGGTCACGTAATCCTATGTAGGTATTGCTATCGGGACAACTTAATAGTTTATCTACATCTACAAGAGATAAAGAATATGGGAGCTTTCTCCGCCTACTAGGAGTCTCCAAAATCTCTGCGGGATTTACATTGAGTTGTTTGTCCTGGCAAAGATAACGAAAAAAGGACTTAATTGCTGATAAACTGCGTGCGATCGAAGATGGTGACAATCCACTCATACGCAACATCATAAGAAAGTCACGAATATCCGCCGTTGTCAAACAAGACACTTCAGTATTTGAAAAGTTCTCGGCAAAACGTTGCAGGTCACGACAATATCCTTCAACCGTATGAGGAGAATTCCTCTTTTCAATCCGCAAATATTCTGAAAACTCTTGAATTAGCACAATCATATTAAAATTATGTTATAAAATTCAATAAGTTACAAATAATATTTTACGCTAGGTTAATTCAACTCAATCTGTTAAGATTTATTGTTAAATATTAAAAGATGGAATAGTTAGCGCAATGAAATTAGCCCCTTACTGGTTTTTACCCTTCCATAAGCTTTGGACAGTTTGATCCATCCGTAGGTCGAGTTCTACTACTCATATTTTTATATTTAATTACCATATTTATTCATTCACAATTTAATCAGAATACATACAACTATGTTGAATCAGGAATTTATCAGAAATATTGGAATCATTGCTCATGTTGATCATGGAAAAACTACCTTGGTGGATTGCCTGCTTAAACATAGCGGAATGTTCCGAGATAGCGAACTCTCAGAAACCTGTATCATGGACAGTAATGAACTGGAGAAAGAAAGGGGAATAACAATTTTCTCCAAAAATGCGGCCATAGTTTACAAGGGCCACAAAATTAATATTGTCGACACACCTGGGCATGCAGATTTCGGTGGTGAAGTAGAACGAATTTTAAAAATGGTAAGCGGGGTTCTACTTCTGGCAGATGCAGTAGAGGGACCAATGCCGCAGACTCGATTCGTTCTAAAAAAATCTCTCGAACTAGGCCTTAAACCTATTGTCGTTGTTAATAAAATTGACCGTCCCGCTGCTAGGGTCGAACAAGTTGTTGATGAGATTTTTGATTTATTTGTCGAACTTGGCGCAAATGATGAACAATTGGATTTCCCTGTCATTTATACTTCGGCCAAACAAGGTATTTCAAGATTGAGCCCTGATGAGCCAGATAGAGATATCACCCCTGTTCTAGACATGATTATCGATAAGGTTCCGTCTCATTTGGGAGATTCAGAGGGCCCTTTTCAGATGCTGGTATCATCTATGGACTATGATGACTATGTGGGAAGGATTGCTATCGGTACTATAACCCGTGGGCATATTCAGGCAAAAAACAACTATATCCAGATAGATCGCCAAGGAAATAAATATGCATTTTCTCTTTCAAAATTATATACTTACCAGGGACTATCAAAAGTAGAATCTGAAGGTGCTACAACGGGAGATATTATTGGTATTGCCGGGATGAAAGAAGTGCAGATCGGAGAAACCATAGCTGACTCCAGTTGCCCAGAGCCACTTCCGGTCATTGAAATTGACGAGCCTACTTTATCAATTCATTTTTCCTCAAACACATCGCCATTTGCGGGCCGTGAAGGTGAGTATGTAACATCAAGACAAGTCCGTGATCGATTATTTCGAGAAACTCGTTCAAATGTTTCTCTCAGGGTTGAAGAAACAGACACACAAGATACCTTTAAAGTTTCTGGGCGAGGTGAATTACATTTAACTATTTTAATTGAAACTATGCGCCGGGAAGGCTATGAGTTTTCCATTTCCCGCCCTGAAGTATTAATTAAAAATATTGATGGTGTCCCACATGAGCCAGAAGAATTTGTCATTCTAGATATTGATGAGTCTCATATGGGTGCTGTTATGGAGGCCATGGGCCAGCGAAAAGCAACTATGCAAAATATGAATCAAGGAGAAAATACTGCGAGGCTTGAATTTGTCATTCCCACACGTGGTCTATTTGGATTTAGATCTGAGTTTCTTACTTTAACAAAAGGTACAGGTATTATTAACCGCAACTTTCATAACTTCATCCCGCATTGCGGTGAAATTGCCCAACGTACTAATGGTGCTCTCATTGCTATGGAAAATGGAAAGTCAACTGGTTTCTCCCTATTCAATCTTCAGGAAAGAGGATCCATGTTTGTTGGAGCAGGTGAAGAACTCTACACCGGAATGATAGTGGGCTCCAATAAAAAAGATAATGATCTTGTGGTCAACCTTTGCAAAGAAAAAAAGTTGAGCAACATGCGCGCATCAGGGTCAGATGTCAATATCATTCTTACACCTCCAGTAATAATGAGTCTTGAACAGATCTTGGGCTTTCTAAATGAGGATGAGTTGGCGGAGATAACTCCCAAAAGCATACGATTACGAAAAAAGATTCTGAACGAAAATGACAGAAAGAGATATGGGAAAACAAGAAACAGTATTCCTGTTTCCGTCTCCTAGATTTTCCATTTTGATTGCCCTGTTTTTTGAAATGTTGTAGAATCATCTGCCTTTCAAATATCAAGGTTTCTTTCTAAAAAATATTTTCTCTTTTTTAAGCCTCTTAAAATTTTTTCTACAAACAAGCCTTCTTAGAATATAAATCGGATTAAAGTTCATCCGAGAATTGGATTGATATGGAACATACAACCTTGGTTCAACACATCAGGCGTCAGGAAAAAGCTACTCCGGGAGCCACCGGAGAGTTCACCAGCTTAATGAATGAAATTATGGTGGCAGCCAAAATTATTTCTCTGGAAGTCAATAGCGCGGGAATAGGAGAAGATATATTTGGGCTTACTGGAAAAATAAATGTCCAAGGAGAAGAAGTTAAAAAACTGGATGAGTTTTCTGATATCACATTTACTAAAATCATAGGAGAGTCTGGAGCAGTATGTGCCATTACTTCTGAAGAAAGAGAAAATGCTTTCATCATTCCTCCAGAAAATAATCCAGGAAAATATATTTTTATGATGGACCCTCTAGATGGATCCTCTAATATTGATGTGAATGTTAGCATCGGAACAATTTTTTCTATTTACCGAAAAAAAAGTCCTGGAGATCAAGTAACAGATGAAGATCTCCTACAAAAAGGAGATGCTCAAATTGCTGCCGGTTATATAGCTTATGGTTCCAGCACAATTTTTGTCTATACAACCGGTCATGGAGTTCATGGCTTCACACTTGATCCAGCCTTGGGAGAATTTTTTCTCTCTCATCCGGATCTAGTTATCCCTGAACAAGGATCTACTTATAGCACCAATGAAGGCAACTGGGCAGTATGGGATGAATCACAAAAGGATTTAGTTGCTTATTTAAAAGAAGAGGCTCCAACTTCTGGACGACCTTACAAATTACGTTATATAGGTTCTTTGGTTGCAGATTTTCANAGAACATTGTTAAAGGGAGGACTGTTCATGTATCCCCGTGACACGAACAGTCCCAAAGGAAAATTAAGGTTTTCATTTGAAGCCGCCCCTCTGGCTTTTATTGTTGAAAATGCTGGAGGTAAAGCTTCTACAGGTAAACAACGCATTCTTGATATTATCCCAACTGGCATTCATGACCGCCTACCCCTGTTCATTGGAAGTAAGAATGATGTAGAGCTAGCTGAACAACGCCTCGCGGCCACAGTAAAAAAAGGTGGGTGGTTAAAGTGGTTGAATGGATAACCTAAAAAATGTTACACACATTTTTTTATAATCAGAAGTTTCCCCTGTCTTTTTAATTTCCATATCATAAATTTATTATGAAAATTCAAAGCATACGTGGTGTTAAAGATATCCTACCCGATGAAATCTGGAAATGGCAGCATATAGAATCCATCGCTCATAAAGTTTATGCTCGTTACGGTTTTAAGGAGATTCGCCTTCCTATTTTTGAAGATACCCGACTTTTTTCGCGTAGCATTGGCGAAACCACAGATATTGTCGAGAAGGAAATGTACACATTTCAAGATCGGAGTGGCGACTCTATCACACTTCGTCCTGAAGGGACGGCATCAGTTGTGCGTGCCTATGTAGAGCACAAAATGCATACACCTCCTTCAATTCTAAAAATGTTTTATGTTGGTCCAATGTTTCGTTATGAGCGACCGCAGGCAGGGCGGCTAAGACAGTTCAATCAAATCGGGGTTGAAGCTATGGGTTCACCCAGCCCAATTGTGGATGTAGAAGTAATGACCATGCTCATAGAGTTTTTCAAGGAACTAGGCCTTACCAATATTAAGCTTCAGATAAATAGTTTNGGAAGTCAAGATTGCCGTCCTCACTATCGAAATATTTTAAAAGCAGAAATAGAAAAATATTTAGATAAACTTTGCCCTAACTGTACAAACCGTTATCAGCGAAATCCCCTGAGAGTTCTTGATTGNAAGGTGGAACAATGCGGTAAAATTAAACAAGAACTACCCAANCTCATCGACCACCTTGACCTAGCTAGTGCCAAACATTTTTCCGAAGTGCAGTTTCTTTTAGACTCCGCCGGNACATCTTACTCTGTTAACCCAAATCTGGTAAGNGGATTAGATTATTACAACAGTACTGCCTTTGAAGTCACCTCGGAAAATTTAGGTGCTCAAAATGCTATTTGTGGAGGCGGACGTTACGACACTCTAGTTGAAGAACTTGATGGACCCTCAACACCTTGTTTTGGTTTTGCCCTAGGCCTCGAACGCTTAGTTTCTCTGGTACCATTTGAAAATCAAAAGTTACTGCTGAAAAAGCCAGATATTTTTATCGTTTGTCTAGGTGATAAAGCTAAAGTAGTNNCATTTCAAATNGCACACGAACTTCGCTTAAAAGGATTGCGCGTCGAGAGAGATTATGAATTCGGNAGCATGAAAAGCCAAATGCGCAANGCTAACAAAACTCAATGCCGGTTAACTCTTATTCTTGGAGAAAATGAAATCCACTCCAAAAAATATGTATTAAAAAATATGGAAACTGGCGAACAAATAGAATGTTCAGCCCAAGACATTTCAATCGAAATAGATAAGCTACTCAATAGTTCATAATAGTTAAGGCTGGGCAAAACTTTTTCTGATGAAAAGCATCTAATGAATTTGTCTGCTATTGATCGTTTTCGACGACCATGCTAGATTAACCTTTTATATTTTTTGTCTAAAAAAATGGCTAGTACAGAGTTAGAAGTTCTTGAAGACTATATTGTTCAAAATAAGCTGAAAATCACCAAGCAAAGACGAGCTGTATTAAACGCTTTTCTTGAGTGTGATAAACATGTCAGTGCCGAAGAACTTTATAATCAAGTCATCCTAACCGACCCTAAGGTTGGACTAGCAACGGTATATCGCACTTTGGCATTATTGACCCGAAGCGGCCTGGCTTCGGACCTAGATTTTGGTGATGGCCAAAAACGTTATGAACATAAATATATGCACGGTCACCACGATCATATGATTTGCACAGAGTGTGGAAAAATAATCGAATTTAATCATCCCTTAATAGAAAAATTTCAGGAAGAAGTAGCAAGCCGAAACGGATTTACTATAACCTCTCATAAACTCGACATGTTTGGTCTTTGTAGTGAATGTCGCTAACACTCAAGTTACTTAGGANCAGCCTAAACTTGAAGNAACAATAAAAGAGATGAGCTTTATAGGGTTAGTTTTTTGGAAGATCCTGTGCGCAGCGAAAGCCTATGTAGTTAAAAACTTCATTCATGATCTGACCGTAGGTGGTCACTTTAGGAAAAACTTTATTTTTTGGATGTAACCAAACTCGATTAGTGATCCGCAATGCACCAGCTGAGGAATCAAAAGATCCACCCCTTACAACTTTTGATTCTCCCGTCTCAGGTCCTGGCGGATTATTTTTTGATCGCATTTTGTAATAAGGTTCATACCAGTCGTTGACCCACTCCCATACATTCCCCATCATGTCATGCAGTCCATACTGATTAGGCGCTTTANCTCCAACAGCGTGTGAGGTCTCTGATGAGTTATCTTCATACCAAGTATAATCTTCGTGAACCATATTACCCCAAAAATATCGGGTCGTCGCTCCTCCCCGTGCTGCATATTCCCATTCTGCTTCAGTTGGCAAGCGACAGACACCTTTAGATTTTTTGATAAATTTCTGCACATCCAAAAAGTTTACTTGTTCAACAGGCAGGTTGGCTCCCACGAACTTAGAAGGATTAAATCCCATAATTTTTTCCCAACGCGCCTGAGTGACCTCATGTCTGTCCATATAAAAACCATCAAGACAAACCTCATGTTCAGGCTTTTCATCTTCTTGAGTATAATCATTACCCATAATAAAACACCCCCCTTTAATAAACACCATTCCCTCAGGAGCTTTATCGGCNTTTGTTTGATCTTCAGGAGAAAATTGAACCGGTATTACCCGTTGCTGCGAGAGAGTTGAGGATTCTTCNGAAACCTCTGGNAGTTCCGAAAAGCTGGGGTGAATATCTTCGCTTACTTGATCTTCAGCTTTCTCAGTACAGGCTGAAAGCAGAGAAAAAATACTAAAAATAATGAATAGTTTATAAAAACGCATTGTTTTAGCGGGAGTTGTTAAAAGACTGAATAATACCATTTTACAGGGTTTTTACAAAAATAATATGCGATTTAGTGTGTTACGGTAATTTTTTTTTCTAATAACCTNTATAAATACCCCTGTAGTCACATAATATTCAATAATTAGCTTAAATTTTTTGCTCAAAGGCCGATAAATTAAGAAATATATATCTTTTCATGGGAGTTTGATTTTGGGATTGATGAAACTATTCNGCCATTCTACTGTTTTTATCTCTTTGCTCTTTTTGNTCTTGTCACAGTCANGTTGTAGTACCTTGGAAAAAAGCTATCTCAAGTCGCGCAAAGCAATTACCAAACTTGTTCATGAGGCCGAAGATAGCTATCGGCCTATTTTAGGGTTTGACGAAGATATTGACCTACAATTTGCCAGACACCAATTTAATCGCAGAGAATATGCCTCTTCTGAGTTTTATCTTAAGAAAACTCTAGTAAATCAGCCTGAAAATATCGAGGCTATCAATCTTTTGCCCTGGACCTATTTTTTTCAAAAACGTTTTGACAAGGCATTGGCATCATTCAAGCAGGCTCACACACTTCACAGAAAAGATCCTATCGCTTTACTGGGTATGGGTTGGAGTTATTTCAGCTTAAAACAACACCAAAAAGCTCTGGAAAGTTTTGAGCGCGCTGAAAGGTTCTCTCCTAACTCTTATGAGATCCATAAGGGTAAGGCCTTCATCCATCTTGAGCAAAGACAAAGTCAACTTGCAAAAGAAGAACTTAAAAATATTTTTCATCCAATAAAGGTGAACGAGATCTTAGAGGACTGGGAAAACGCAAACCGCGATAATCTATCAAGGCGCTGGGAGATCGTTCCATCTAACCCTNAATCCAAATCTATATTTAGTCTACAAGTTGAGTCCCCAAGGTACCGCAGTCTTCTTTTAGGGATGCCTTCAAAATACTTAGAGGGTCTGGACTTAGCATGGGAAAGCTATTATCAAGAAAAATATAAAAAGGCCTCTAAGCTATTTAAACATCTGGTTCGATCAAAGCTCCCAAGTATAGATGCTGTAAACGGACTTGGCTGGAGCCTTTTGCGTACAAAACAAATTAAAAAATCGGAAAAAGTCTTCAAAGAAATTCTAGAGTTCTATCCTAAATTCATAGGAGCAATCAAAGGCTTGCAGGAAATTGAAATAATTAAAAAACGCCAGGCCCNATTTGTACAAAACTATATTGATATAGGTAAATACCAAATCGCAACGAACAAACTAGATGATTTNCTTGTTCGNTATGATAATTGGGCTCACNTATACAATCAATATGGAAAAATTTATCTTGCCCGNAAAGATTATGGTAAAGCTCGAGAAAATTTTCTACGTGCCAAAGANCTTTCTCCAAATGACAGTCCCTCGCAACTAGGGCTTGAGCAAGTTCAACTGGCTCTTGACAAACAATTATACAAAGCCGATCAGGCTTTTAAAAAGGGTGACTACAAATTAGCTACCATTATTTACCACGACTATGTGGGTGATGAAACATGGCCATCACCTAATTACAGACTAGCCCATGCCTATAATGGCCTAGGATGGAGCCAGTTCTACAAAAAACAATATCAGTATGCGATTGATAAGTTTTCAAAATCCATAGAGCATGAAGATTATAAGGTTTCTTCTGCCAAAGGACTCGGTCTATCTCTATTTGCCATAAAAAATTATCAGGATGCTATTCCTTATCTGCAAATAGCTTTGAAGCATGATCCTCTAAACACGGGTCTAGCCTACAAACTCGACTGGAGTATTCTGAGAAGTGAGTCTCTAACAGTTTCTCAAAAATACTTTGAAAATATTTTAAAAGATCGTCCTCTGCTTGCTTCTCCCTATATGGCCCTTGGATGGATTCACTACAATTGGAAAAATTTTGACCTGGGAGTAGAGTATTTTCTTAAAGCTATTTCTCTCGATCCTGATTTCGCTTTAACTCCGGAATTTGAGGCATTACTTGATAAGGAACGTTTTGGTTGGCAGGTATACAACACCTTGGGTTGGACATATTACCAAAATCATTTGAATGATAAAGCCATGCAAATGTTCAAATACTCGTTAAAGCTAAAACCCAATAAGTCTGAAGCTCGAAAGGGTATGGGCTATCTCTATTTTCGGTTGGGTCATTATGACTCCGCCATAACCATGCTCAAACAATGTCTGGCTTTAAACCCAAATCCAAACCCGGTATCTGAACGGGTGACCGGTTCTAATGCTATTGGCCCTTTCAATATTCAAACAACAGCCCGAACCAAACTAGGCAGAGCTCACTATGCAAAGGATAACTTCCAAAAGGCTATTAAGGCCTATAACGAAGAAATCCGCCTAAACTCAAATCAGCCCGATGCCTATGACGGTTTGGGATGGGCTTTGTTAAAGAATAATCGTGCTCTGGAGGCCAGATCCGCTTTCGCAACCGCAGTCAACCTAGAACCTTTAAATAACTCGGCACATAAAGGTCTTGTAAAAGCCAAACAGACTATTACTGAAGAGAGTTTAAAAAACAAAGTCGACTCACCTCTTCTAATCCCTTTAAAAAAGCCTCAACTAACTGATTAGTCATATAGCGAATGTTGAAGTTTTTAATTGATAGGCAACATGCTTAGCTTAAAAACTTCCCAATACATTGGCTTATATAGTTTAAAGATTTTTATATCTTCAGGGAGTGCGTGGCAAATTTTTCTTTTAACTATAGAGGTAAGAATGAATAGAGTAGAAACTTGTTCGACTTAATGACATTCTTTTACTTACAAGATTTCTTCACTTACTTTTTCTCAGGAAACATTTCTAAATAAGAAGACTTCAGGTTATCTACAACCAAAGGGTCTGCTAACGTCGAAACATCCCCTAGTTGATCAGATTCATTTGCGGCAATTTTTCTCAATATACGTCGCATTATTTTTCCAGAACGGGTTTTAGGAAGAGCAGGTGCCCAGTGTATAACATCGGGTGCGGCAATTGGTCCTATTTCTTTTCTGACAAACTGTACTAGAGTTTTCTTCAATACATCACCGGGTTCCTCCCCATCCATAAGAGAAACGTAGGCATAAATACCCTGCCCCTTTATGTCATGTGGAAATCCCACAACAGCAGCTTCGGCCACGGCTTCATGAAGCACAAGAGCGGATTCCACTTCAGCTGTCCCCATTCTATGCCCTGAAACATTAATAACATCATCAACTCTGCCAGTAACCCAGTAATAACCATCTTCATCACGACGACAACCATCACCAGTAAAATAATAACCAGGGTAAAGTTTGAAATAAGTCTCCTCAAAACGTTCATGATCACCATAAACAGTTCTCATTTGACCGGGCCAAGGTTCAGATATTGCCAGCACACCTGTAACTCCATTGCCTTCAAGTACATTGCCTGTTTCCGCCTCAATAACTATTGGCTTTACTCCAAAAAAAGGCAGAGTCGCTGAACCTGGTTTTGCAGGAGTACAACCAGGCAGCGGAGTAATTAAAATACCACCTGTCTCGGTCTGCCACCATGTATCGACAATCGAACAACGTTCTCTCCCTACATTTTTGTAATACCATCGCCATGCTTCAGGATTTATCGGCTCACCCACTGACCCCAAAACCCGTAAAGTAGAAAGATCATATTTGGAAGGTGTCTCTTCCCCATAGGCCATAAGAGCACGAATCGCCGTTGGAGCAGTATAAAACTGTGTGACTTTAAGTCGGTCCACTACATCCCAAAACCTTCCACAATCCGGATAAGTCGGAATACCTTCAAACATAACTGTTGTTGCACCGTTCGCTAACGGTCCATAAATAATATAGGAATGCCCAGTGACCCAACCAATGTCTGCTGTGCACCACCAGATATCACCATCCTGATAATCAAAGGTATATTTATGAGTTAACGCAGTGTAAATCATATACCCACCAACATTATGTTGGACACCTTTGGGTTTTCCCGTAGATCCTGAGGTATAAAGAATAAATAGAGGATCTTCCGCAGACATGATTTCCGCGTCACACACAGAGCTAACATTTAGCATTTCTTCATGCCACCAAGTATCCCGACCCTCTTGCATGTTTGCAGGGATCTTATCACCTACCCGCTTAGACACAATACAGGTTGTAACAACTACCCCTTCCTTTTCGGCCAGCGTCATGGCCTCATCAGCGTTAGTTTTTAAAGGAACTGGTTTAGCACCACGAAACCCTCCATCGGTGGTAATAAGAACTGTACAATTGGAGTCTACAATTCGGTCGGCCAGGGCCGTTGGAGAAAAACCGCCAAAAACGATAGAGTGTATTGCTCCTATCCGAGCGCAAGCTAACATAGCAATGGACAACTCAATCACCATGGGCATATAAATAGAAATTCGGTCTCCCTTTTTTACTCCATGAGCCTTAAGAACATTGGAAAATTTACAAACCTCTTGATGGAGTTGACGGTAAGTCAAACAAATATTATCACCGGGTTCATTTCCCTCCCATAATATGGCAGTCTGGTCTCCTCGCTTTTCTAAATGGCGGTCTAGGCAATTGATCGTAATATTGGTTTTTGCTCCTTTAAACCATGCGATGTGGATGTCCCCATTCCTGACATCATAGTTGTAATCACGTACCTGATCCCATTTTTCGAACCATGTAAACTTTTCTGCTTCATCCGCCCAAAAATTATCTGGATCGTTAATCGAACGATCATACATTTCTTGATATTTATCTATGCTCTTGATTAAAGACTTTGCGGCAACAGACTCAGGAGGATTATATATTTCCTCACTCATAAATTTTCTCCAACTAAATCGTTTGTGATAGATATGTTTACTATAAAAGAGGACGAACAGCTCTTGCCGCCTCGGTCAAAGTCCAGAGTCCATCTGGTTGGCTGAATTCTCCATCTCGAATATTAAGTACAAAAACTCGCATACGACCAGGTACCTGTTGAGCAATCATGGAAAACCCACCTCCAGAAGCAAATTGATCGCTTATATGAATTGTCTTGCCAAACTGGTCCTTATTTTCAAAGCTTTTATCAAACAAGGTAAACATTTCATCTCTCGAAGGTAGCCGCCAATCATCATAGCCGGCGTATTTATTCTCATTTAACCCTCGCACATAATCGACACTATCCTGATAATTAACCCATTTCTTTAAATCAAGCATAGAATCAGTCTTACACCACATCAGTTTATGGGAATCCGAGGTAATAGTACCATCCCCGTTATCAAAAAATATATTGTCATCAGAATTCATAATGTTATAAAGCTCGACTCAGGTTAAAAAATTAAGATAAAATAACATATTTAACAATCATTATTCAGAGGATAAACTTTGAAGATAATGAATTGTTATTTTATTGGGCAAGAATAAGAGTTTTGAAAACACAATAAACCTTTATAATGTTTCATAAAGCGAGTTAGATTTTAAAGTGTCTCATACACCAGCATCTCATAAAAAAGTTTTATTAACTCATCTAGACTGGAACCTCCAGAGGTTGGATGAAGTCTTAAAACAAGGTGAAACTGACTATTTTAAGAGTGCTGCTTTACAACGCTTTGGTCATACTTATGCTATGGCAATTAAAAGTATCCATGGGTTTGGGGCACCCGATGAAATAAAAGAAATCAAAGACGAAGAATGCATTAAACTCGCTACACAAAAAGGCTGGACTTTAGACCCCCACAAATGGGAGGAAATGATCACAGACTATCAGTGCATCAATCAAAATCCCGACAATCAAAAGACAGAAGCCGTTTATCAAAAACTACCTGACTACCAACAAACTTTACAAAACCTATATTCAAAGTTGCAAAGCTTACTTTAAAATCAGCTTCAATTCTTCCAATGCTCTTCTTCTATGGGAAATAGTGTTTTTATCCTTAGAAGACAGCTCTCCATAAGTTTTCTCATGGCCTTCCGGAATAAAAATCACATCCCAGCCAAAACCATTTTTTCCGCGCATCCTATTTGACAAAGTTCCTCTCACTTGCCCTCGGGCAATCTTCATATTGCATCCATCATAAACAGCGAAGTAACACATTGCCGTTGCACCCCGTTCAACAAAACCTTCCATCATTTTTAACATACCTTCACAGCCAACGCTCTCTTCGAACCACTTCACTAATGCGCCAGGTAAGCCATTCCAAGCATGGAACAATAACCCAGAGTCTTCAACCATTACCGGGTATTGTAAAGATTCGTATGCTTGCTGAGCTTTATGTCGAACCACAACATCCAGGTCCGGTGATTGGACTTCAAAGAGGTCCGCAACCTGAACAAAGTCAATAGGAAGATTTAGAATTTCACCCACTTCCCGAGCTTTGTTGGGGTTCCCTGTTACAAACTTAAATTGATCTAACATACGAAGTGCCTAAGTATCCATCTTGTCTTTTGGGTGCGATTAAAAAAATAACTAAACACAAGTCACTCAATAGTTATTATTAAAAATAATTACTCATCCTCAACAAGAGGAGTACGCTAATATAATATCCATACTTAGCTTTTAAAATAGAAAGAAAAGATTTGTAATAACATTAGAATTAAGTATACCGTTAAGATATATTCTTGGGTCACCACACATTTGCGATACAGTGATTTTTTCTGTATCATTAAAGCTCCTTCATACACATTACTTAACCAATTAAAATTAATGAAACAATTTTTTAATTTATTTTCATATTCTTTTTTTATTTTATTTCTGACCTCATGTGGCCAGATTTTCGAGGTCGATGCAGATGTACAGGCCCGACAAGCCCTGCTAGACTTAATGCAAATACAGGACAAGTTTTATCAAGAAAACGAGAGGTATGCTACCGGCCATGCTGAAATTGAAAAATACAATTTAAAATATCATTCCGGCATCGTCTATCTTGAAATTGAAAATGCTGGTAAGGATGGATACAGGGCCGTTTCTCTTCCTGCAGAATCTACGACAGCAAGGGTCTTCGCTTATGATAGTGAGCAAGGTGGATATTATGAAATGGAGGAAGACGAAGTTTCAAGATATGTATTAGGGGCGTTAAAACATATCCGTGACGATAAACACAAAAAAGATCTGAACGAATTAACTGGCTGGTTATTAATGGGAGGTATGTCCTTTCTGGGATTACGATTTTTCTTTCGCCATCGCTCTCCAGAAAATAATATAGGTATTTGGGCTTATATATTGAGTATGCCTGCCATGGGGTGGGCAGTTGCTCTCTTGGGAAATATGGAGGGTAATATAATATTCACCAGCAACATGGCTATAGGAACATGGGTTGGACTCGTAATAGCCTTATTGGCCTTTGGATTAGGGGCCTCGTGGGTGATAAAAAACAAAAAAAATCCACCCGCTCCACTTATTAGCCTTTTGGCTTGCACTCTGTTTATCTCTTTTACAAGTGCCGGCATTATGCTTTACATGCTTAAAACATTCGGTTGACTAGCTCAATCTAGACGCACAGTGAGAATATGAAGAGTTTCTGTCCCAGAGTTAGACCTCAGAATAAAACTCTGCCCATCTCGAGTATCGCGGGGAAGTATGAACTTGATTGGTCCTTCTGAAGAATTCAAAGTCATGGCATGGCGATCATTAATTTTATTAGCCATTACTTTCATCTCATAAGAAAAACGTGGGTTTTGCGGTTTTTCTGTTTCTCTAATAGGCACACGGATAGGCACACGGAGATTTAACAAAAGATCTCCACGTCGATGAGAAAATAGGCTACTCTCACCTTCCCCCGAAATCTTCAAAGACATTTGATTCCACTCTCCAGAAGGTATTTTGACTTTAAATTGTTTTTTACCAGACTTCAAAGAAAGGCTGCCACCTTTACGTATAGTTGATTCCGATAATTGTATGTCTTTTTGAATATCTAATTGAAATATTTTATTATCCAAATGCTCCAGAAAATCTAACCCGGAGAGATATACTGCTTGAACCATGGAATTATCAATCAGAGTTTTAAAAAAGGGCTGCCATTTAACTTTATCTTTAACATAAGGCTCCTGATTAGTAATATCAGTCTTATAATAAGTTTCTAGTTTGGCAAAAGCCCGATTAATTTCTTTAAGTCGTGTATCACCTAAATCGACATTGTCTTTTCCCTGATTGATATCGGGGTGGAGTTGACGGGCAAGAGAATGATAGGCTTTACGTACACTTGACCAGTTTTCTTCAGGGGTTACATTCAGAATTTGAAAACATTCAGCAATTTGCATAAGATGACCCATGGTTTCGCGTCAAACCTTTAATTTTCGTTGGCGCATTAAATATCAATAAGATATAAAACTATCCACTTTTGCCGTGAGTTGCAACCTAGAAAAACGTAAAAATGTCCGCAAAATTTATAGTTTATTATTTTTCAATGAGTTATATTTATCAGTAATGAAAGTTATTTAGTTTTATATAAGTTTTAGCTACATACATTTTTTTAATTAGTTTAATTTTCCATCTATATCGGTGTTATTTAGTTTAAATGAAGATGAATCTCAAATTGAGCACACAAAACTTCTTTGGTACGTCGGAAACCGAATTAAAAGAAATTTTTTGCAAATGGAACGTGGAAACCTACCGTGTTAATCAAGTGTTCACATGGGTTTATCATTACAATTGTAGAGACTTCAGCGAGATGAGTAATATTTCTAAATCTTTACGGTCTAAGTTGGCAGAAAATTTCCATTTTTCACTTCCTAAAATTCAAAAAAGAACTCATTCAAAAGATGGGTCGATTAAATATTTAATGGAATTAAACGACGGGGCAATTGTTGAAAGTGTCTGGATGCCCTCGGATTCCAGGAAAACTCTTTGCCTTTCGACCCAGGTGGGTTGCCGTTTAAATTGCTCATTTTGCTTAACAGCCTCTCTTGGGCTTAAGCGAAATTTAACCGCGGGTGAGATTATCGGTCAACATATAGCTATTAATGAAGAGCTTGAAGAAAAAGACCAAATCACTAATGTTGTTTTTATGGGAATGGGAGAACCTCTCGATAATTATGTTCCTGTTGTCGATGCATTACGAATTATGACTTCCCCGGAAGCTATGAAAGTGTCTACTCGAAAAGTAACTGTTTCAACCTCAGGATTAGTTAATAAAATAAAAGATTTTCAAGAGGAAGGCCTGCATATAAATTTAGCCATATCACTCAACGCTTCTGATAATAAAACCCGGGATATTTTAATGCCCATCAATAAGAAGTACCCTATTGAGGAGTTGATAGATTGCCTTAAAAAATATCCATTAAAACCACAGAGGCGCCACACAATAGAGTATGTTTTGCTGGAAGGCATCAATGATTCTGATGAGGATGCTCAGAGGGTGGTAAAATGGTTACAAGGTATTCCATGTAAGATAAATCTTATACCATTTAATTTTTTTGATTCTACTGTATACAGACCCCCATCTGAGAATAGAGTCTTAGAATTTCAAAGTTACCTAATGAAACGTAATTTTTCTGCCTTCATAAGGAAGAATAGAGCTACCGATATCCTTGGTGCCTGTGGACAACTTGCTAAACAGGCTTGAATCGTAAAAGATTGAGGTTTCATTTGATTCAATATCCTTGGGGTTAATATAAAGACCAGAAATACACCCCACCCAACAACCCAAATTATCATTTAACACCAATAAATGATAATTTTCGTTGCATATCTCCCCAATTTTTAATATAACCACTAGTATTGATAATCATTTTCAAATATAAAAGGCTGATTTTGTTTGTCTTGCCTAATATGTGAGACAAATATATTAGTGCCAGATAAGTATGTTAGTCACTTACCGTGCTTAAAAACCAAGAAGAAGATTAAATTATTAAGGCCATAAATTATGATCGAAACTTTTTTATCTGGAATTGAGTTAATGGGAAAAGGGGGTTTTATGATGTACCCCATATTTCTTGCTTCCATAATTGCTTTCGCAATTATTATCGAAAGGATAATTTTTTTTAAAAAAAGCAAAGAAAACCCAGATGATATTCTTCAAGCAATCAAAGATTTAGTAAATAACAAGAATACACGCTCCCTTGATTCCAGGCAAAGTAATGAAGGCCCTGTCTCTCGAATGTTAACAGTCGGTTTACAAGCACAAAAAGATCCCCTCTGGAAACTTGAAGAGAAGTTAGCGGTAAATGGAAGAGAAGAAATTCAAGGTTTAAGAAAAAACCTGCGGGGATTGGAAGTTATAGCCACAATTTCTCCTCTTATGGGTTTACTCGGTACTGTAATGGGAATGGTTAAAGCTTTTAATAAAGTTGCCCAATACAAAGGACAAGTTGATCCAAGCCTTTTGGCAGGGGGTATTTGGGAAGCATTATTAACAACTGCTGCAGGGCTTGCCATAGCAATTCCAATTGTCATTATGCTCAATTATTTTGAACGAAAAGTAGAATCGATCACTATCCTGCTAGAAAAATACGGGCAGTACTTAGTACATCATCTTCATGAAGAGCAAGGAGAATCAACTAGTGATAACAGTCGGATTACCTCAAAGCCAGGAGCTTCATCCGAGCTAACAGAACAGAGGGTGTAAAAAGAAATACGACGAATATGCTTAATTTATCTCCGACAAAAGTAAAACGCTACGGAATCGATATGACTCCTTTGATCGATGTAGTATTCCTGCTTCTAATCTTTTTTATGCTGACTTTTGCAATACAGGGTCAAGGGTTAAGTATAAGCCTTCCTCAAGGCTCAGAAACAGATCAGAAAAAAGTTGAAAAAGATATCATCGTAAAAATAAATCAAAACGATACCCTTCACTTAAATGATACACAGATAGCGGTTAATTCTCTTAAAGAAGCACTAGGAGAAAAGTTAAAAAGCAGATCTAACAAACTAGTGGTAATTGATTCTGCACCAAAAGTTAAATACGGCCTGTTTGCTCAAGTTTTGGATATTTCACGCGAGGCAGGAGCAGAAAATTTTTCTATCATAAAATAATGGTCAAATTTCAATATAAAGAAAAAACACCTTTTAAACTCGACTTAATACCGATGATCAATATAGTTTTTCTCTTGTTGATCTTTTTTATGTTGACTGCCACGACCCCTTCAAAAGAAGGCACCAAAGTAGAATTGCCCAAGGCAAGGACTGGTGAGAAAAGTAATAAACAGTATGTCAATGTGACAATTGATAAAAAAGGTGTTCTTCAGCTAGAGGGGGAAACGATCACCTTTGATGCATTGCCAGCTCAATTGGAAAAGAAAGTCAACGGGCAAAAAAACATAGTAATTTCTATCCATGCAGATAAGGTAATTGAGTTTGAACTATTCGGCAAAGTGATTGCGCTTGCCAAGCAGGCTGGGGCTGAAGACTTCATATTGGCAACAGAACAAGCATTAAATTAAATGGGTTTTTAATATAGAGCGCATAATGATTCATAGTAAATCCACATTATACCCACTAGCCGGTTCCCTCGCCGTTAATATGATGCTCACTATGGGAGCAGGAAGTTTTCTTATAAACATTAATAAAAGCCTTGCTACCCAGAAAACATATAAACTGGAATTTGTAAAAAGGAAAACCCCTCCTCCGGTTATAAAGAAAAAAATACGTAAAGAAGTTGTTCGTAAAGAAGTTAAATTGGCTAGCTTGCAACCCAAAGTCTTGCCAATTACACAACCAATTATAAAGCCTAAAGTTAATGTTAAACCAACTAGTACTGCTCGCCCTGCTGTCTCTGTCCCCAATTATGTACCTAAAAGGATTCAATCACACAAGGCTCCTACTATCAAATCGACAGTTATACATACTTCCAAGTCAACAATGAGCAAACGGGTTACCTCCAATATCCCCACCGCCAGATTATTTGTACCCGTCGACAACAAAAAGTCACAAAAAGGCACAACAAGAATGGCTATGGTTCATAGACGTGTTACTTCCAATATCCCTACCGCCAGATCATTTGCATCTATCGACAACAAAAAGTCACAAAAAGGCACAACAAGAATGGCTATGGTTAACAGTAGAAGTCATCTTAAAGCTCATAATATTCCAAAGCCGGTCGCGAGGATATCTGATAGTAAATCTAGAAATAAGAATTCTAAAGGTCGTATTACCCCTGTCCTAACGGGAATGAAACATGCCGCTTTATCTTTTCCAACAAACCCCAGGGGAATTCCAAACATAATCGACAGGGGTGCTTTAAAAAGTTATATTGGACAAGTGCAACGCATTATTGAAGGGGCTAAGAAGTACCCTGAAGCATCTCGGAGAGCTGGACGGGAAGGTAAGGTAAAAGTTCAGTTCACCATCTTTAGAGATGGTAAAGTGGGTAATATAAAACTACTTTCTAAAACCCCTTATCCGAACCTGAACAAAGAGGCTATGGAAGCAGTTAAAAGAGCCGCTCCATTTTCCGGGTTACCTGACGCATATGGCGAAAAGTCTGTGAGCCTCATCTTACCATTCAGGTTTGAGTTGCATTGATTTTTAAAAAGTACCGAATATTAAATGTTGAATTTCTTCACATTAATAAAATAAAATGCAAAAGCAAATTTTCAATCGGTTATGGAGGTGAAGTTCTTATGAGAATCAGCAAATTTTTAGCCATAATTATGCTTGTCTTAATTATCAGCGCCCTACCCTGCATGGCTGAAGTTAATGAAGTCGATTCAAATTTTGACGGTAAAATTGATCAATGGCAGTATGTTAATGATGAAGGAAAGGTCGAGAAAATCGAACACGACGGCGACTTTGACGGCAAGAAAGATCAAATAGAATATTTTAAAGGCGAAAAGATTCTAGAGCACGTCGAGTTTGATCGAAATAAAGACGGTAAAATGGATCACATGCAATATTATGAAAATGGCGGAAAACTTTCCAGGGTAGAAAAGTCTAGCAAGTTTAATGATGCTTTTGATTGGAAGGAATACTTTAACGAAAATGAAAAGTTAACACATATCGCAATTGATGAAAATGGCGATAAAAAAACTGATACCACACAATATTATGATTCATCGGATAAATTGGCTCGCATAGAAACAGATACAAACTTTGATGGCAATGTAGACCGCTGGAGTCATTTTCGCGACGACTCAGTATTGGATCGTACAGCCTTTGATACAACAGAAGATGGAAAAGCGGATCAATGGCAGTTTTATCATGATGACCAATCTTTAAAAAAAGCCGAGTACGATACAAATAGCGACGGGAAAGCGGATCGCTGGGAAATTTTTGATTCATCAGGTAAGCTTAAAAAGATTCAGTTGGATCGTAATTTTGATGGAAAAATTGACCTGACCCAAAAAAAATAATTATGATTTAGCAAATTATGCATTGACAATCGATTGCTAAACCTTTAATTTTGATAACGATATTCAAAGTCGTTAATACAAAAAGAAATTGATGTAACTCAATTAAAATTATGGATAAGGCACCTGCCCTGTAATTAGGATCAAACCTTATATCTATTTCAGCATAACCCTACAATAAAAAAATAACGATTTGAGCAATTAAACTGTTGACAATAAAACGTTTTACCTTTATTTTGATAACGACTATCAAAGTCGTTGTCATTATTTAAAGATAATATTTAAAAATGAACCACAAACTTCACTAATTTAAGAGGAGATTACGGATGAAGTTAAGATTTAATAAAATTGGCCTGGCGATTTTAATGTTGCTGGGATCCACATCTGCCACTTTTGCCGCAGATACTATTGAGGTAAAAGAACTGACTCCGAGCGAAGTCTTAATGCAGGAGGTTGCAATCATTGGTTCAAAGTTTAACCTAAAAGATATAGCGGGTTCTGCTGCATTCTTGGACACCCAGGATATTCGCGAACATGGTGTTGCTGATGTGAACCGATTATTAAGGCGGGTTCCTGGTGTAAATTTACGACAGGAGGATGGATTCGGTTTATTTCCTAACATTTCCTTACGTGGTGTAGACGCTGCAAGAAATAATAAGATAACGATTATGGAGGATGGAATTTTAACAGCACCTGCTCCCTACTCAGCTCCTTCAGCATATTACTCTCCATCAACCGCTCGAATGTCTGGGGTTGAAGTGCTCAAAGGATCCAGCCAGGTCAAGTACGGACCTCACACAACCGGTGGTGCGATTAACTTTCTTTCTACTGCTATTCCAACGAATGAAACGTATTACTTGAAATCATCCTGGGGAAGCTTTAACGAAATGCGTAGTCATGCCTATTTCGGTAATCAAGAGGTAACTAAATACGGAAAAATAGGTTATTTAATTGAGTATTTCGATAGAGGTAACAACGGTTTTAAAGTTTTAGACAATAATTTTGGTGGTACCACAGGCTATGGTGAGGCAGATACTGGTTTTCGCAAATCAGAACCCATGCTTAAAATGTCTTTTGAACCTAAATCAAATATGTATCAAAGGTTTGAGTTGAAGATGGGTTATACCAATCTCGATGCAAATGAAACCTATGCGGGACTCAACGATGATGATTTCAGGCAAACCCCAAACCGTCGCTATGCCGGTTCCAGGTTTGATGAAATTGAATCTACCCATACTAGAAACTACCTACGTCATTTTTTAGAGATCGATAAAGATACCAATTTAATTACTACAGCTTATGGTAATACTTTTTCTAGAAGCTGGCAAAAGCTTGACAAAGTTGGAGGTGTTAACCAGGGCCTAGCTATAATGGACATGTCGGCTGGCGGTGGCTATGAGATCATGACGGGTAAGGCTGCGGGAACCCTCAAAGTAAAAGACAACAACCGCACCTATTATCTGTATGGAATCCAAAGTAACTTAACCCATAAACTAAAACTGGGTGAAACGGATCATAAAATTGATATAGGAGTAAGATATCACTACGATCAGATTCGACGCCTCCAAGCTTCAGATACCTACACGCAGGATGCGAATGGTTATATCACTTCCCATACCTCAACTATGTACGGTGATGACGGAAACCGATTGCAGTTTACTCACGCAACTTCTCTTAATGTTTCAGATCAAATAAAGTTTAAAAAACTTACTTTTACGCCCGGCATACGTGCAGAAAATATTCATGCAACATATATCAAGTACAATGAAGACTCTGTAGGTGACCACGCCCAATACATAACGACTAATGTTAGTGAGAACTACGGGATGATTGCGGGTGGAGCAAACTTGAAGATGGACGTATACGATGAAGGTGGTCAAGACTTTGATCTCTTCGGAGGAATCAATAGAGGTGTTTCACCCCCATCTCCATCTGCTTCCGCCAATTCACAAATGCGTGAAGAGACGAGTGTGGGTTACGAATTAGGAATGCGATATGCGGACGCTCCAAAGGCATTCTCAACTGAATTGATTTTCTTCTTAACCAATATTAGTGACCTGATCATTCCAGATTCAGTTGGTGGAGTTGGATCAGGTAGCACCCAACAAGCTGGAGATGTGCGAACCAGAGGCATAGAGTTTGCGGTAAACTATGACCATGGTTTACGAAAAGGCTGGAAATTTCAAACGCCAATGTATATTGCAGCGACATATACTGATGCAACTTTCACCGATGCAAGTGTTACTTCAGAAGATCAAGAGTCCATATGGATTGGAGCAAAAAACGGTAACGAACTTCCTTACATTACCCCTGAAGTCATTAGCTTTGGAATCGGTATGATTTATGAAAAGCTCAATGTTAACTTTGATTTTAATTACAATGGAGATACTTTTGCAGACGGTTCTAACCAAAGTTCTCAGGTAAACCCAGTATCTGGAGCCGCGGACGCACGTTTTGGTAAAATTAAAGCCTACCATGTTCTAGATGCGACAGTAGGTTGGCAGTTCAATAAGAATGTTCGAATGTTCTCAAACTTTAAAAATATTACCAACCAAAAGTATATGGTATCTCGACAACCTCTGGGACCACGTCCTGGATTACCATTCTCAATGATGGCTGGTTTAGAGTTTCAGTTGTAAACAAACACTCGTGCCCCATGCTTAAAATAATGTCTCCTCCAAGGGATTACTTTTTTGCATGAAAATAGTAGAGCCAGAACTTGAGCTTACGCCCGGGTTCTGGCTTTACTAGTTTTACATCTCTTTGTTATTCAAAAAAATTCCTACCCTTTATTCATATGAAGGTCTAGCATGACCTAAGCTATAGATATGGTAAAGTCATCAATGGCAGAATAATTATCACGCGAAGAAATTAATTAATCTTAAAGTACAACGGTTTTATTTTTATGATCACCCAGTATCCTATTTCTTTGAGAGTAGTTGCCTTTTTTCTGACCTTCCTTATCTCGTCTTGCAGTACTTTATTTAAGCCGGAAAAAACTTTTTCCAAGAGCGGTCTCACGGTTACTTTTCGAAGCATCAACGCTCTTGAAAATATAAATAACTACCGATTTATATATCCAATAATCCTTTCTGAAAAACAGTTACTAAATCATCTTCTATCTCTTTGGCATAATAATATTGTATCCCCGGGAAAACCTAAGCCAGTATTTAGTCTTGATGAAGGGGCCAAACTGGCGCCTCTTTTCAGACAGGCACTAAAACAAGTAGAGAGCGGTAAATATCTTCATTTTGAATTTCAATCACCCAAAGGTCTTATTGAAGGTAAAGTATTTGCTACAGCCAAAAAACTCCACTGGGAATTTATCAAAATAAATAATAAGTTTTATTCTAATGATCCTTTAAGGATAAGAAAACCTACCTGGAAATTGGTTCGTATTCCTGGCCAGCAATATCAAAAATTACAATCTGGCAGATCAAAAAAAGCAATTAAAAATAAGCTTGTCGTTGATCTAAATATTCCATATCCTAAACGACGATCGAAATCTAATCCCCCAACAAAACCTTTATCCAATAATATCAATCACTCTCAACGCCAAGAATCGGAACTAAAAAGCAAACTGGATACGCTTAAAAATTTTTTAGACGAAGAACTTATCGACAAATCAGAATATGAGAAAAAAAGAAAATCTTTAATGGACCAATATTTTAAAATTAATGAATAAATGCATGTATAACAAAAAAGGAGTCCCAATTTTCAATGGTCTTTCCAAGTCCTCTCCATTAATCTTTCATAAACTCATTTTATTCTTAAAGTCTGATAGCGTATGTTAGTATGACTCGATTTTATAGAACGTCGTAAATGGTCATTACCGTATTCCCTCCTAGCAGGGCCCACCTCGATGAGCAAGTTGAGTAAATTATACTTTCAATATACCCATGACTGACTCTAACCTAAAAATCCCTTATCTATCTATTATTATCCCTGTTTACAATGAGCGGAATAACCTGATTCCCCTTGAAGACAAACTGGATAGAGAGCTAAAAAAGCTGAATTTGAGTTATGAAATTATTTTTATTGATGATGGAAGTAACGATGGGAGTTTGCATTTGATTGAGTCCATGCAAAAACACAATCCACTTATCAGATTTATCCAGTTTGGTCATAATCACGGTCAATCTGCGGCTTTCGCAGCTGGATTCAAAGCAGCAAGAGGCAATATTTTCGTTACACTTGATGCTGATTTACAGAACAATCCTGCCGACATCCCTCTACTCCTTGAGAAGATAAAAGATTATGATGTGGTGTGTGGATGGCGTCATAAACGAAACGATCCCTGGATCAAGAGAGTTTCCTCAAAAATAGGTAATGCAGTAAGGAATAGATTGAGTGAAGAGGAAATAGCCGATACAGGTTGCTCTCTTAAGGCCTTTCGTAGGGAGTGTTTTGATAATGTAAAACTCTTTAAAGGAATGCATCGGTTTTTCCCAACTTTAATGAAAATGGAAGGGTTTCGGGTAACACAAGTCAAGGTCAGCCATCACCCCAGGCTTCATGGAGAATCAAAGTACAATATTCGAAACCGCCTATTCTCTTCTTTTCATGATTTGCTGGCCATCCGATGGATGAAAAAACGAAAAATCAATTATGATATTATTAAGGAGGATTGAATGACAACAAACCAATGGTTGATCATTGGGTTTGTGGGGCAAGCCCTTTTTGGTGCCCGTTTTATAATCCAGTGGGTTGTTTCAGAGAAAAAAGGGGAGAGCACGATACCCCTCGCCTTCTGGTATTGTAGTATAGGTGGGGCGGTAGTCCTTTTAACTTATGCTATTTACAAACAGGATCCGGTATTTATTGTTGGGCAGAGTCTGGGAAGCATCGTATATGTTCGCAATCTAATACTCATCGACCGCAAACGAAAATCCTTGGCATCAGTGGGAGCTGATAATGAGTAACTGGAAGATTAGAATAGCTGGACTAATTCTCATGATTCTGGGTAGTATCCTTTTTGTATGGTCTGTGAAATATATTCAGTCAGAATGGCCACAAATATTTGTGGGCTTACTATCAGTGTTTAGCACAGCTATGGGGTTTGCTATTTTAATTATGCCAATAGATTTAGAAGAAGATAATTCCAACTCCGAATAGTATTCCTTTTTTGCAATTGTTTTTATGAGAAAATCAGCTTATTTCACCCCCAAAAAAGTTCTACAAGCCTTTTATTAGCAATAGTTTTGAAAGTTCTTGACAATAACCATGCTGTATGATATTTCTCTACATTCTTTAAGTCAATTTATCCTCAAAAAAGGTTAAATTTTTAGAGAACTTAAGTTTTTTTATGTTTTAGAAACGTGTACTTACCGCCTTTTTCAGGCCTTTCATTTCAGTGATGATGAGACAACCTCAAAGCTCTTTCAATAGCACCTTTTTTAGATCCCTGCTCTGCCTTATCTTTGTTTATATGCTAGGGCATTTATCCACTTTCCTTCCTGCTTCCACCAACTCCTTATTCACGAACATTAGCCTTCAATCTATTGCATACGCTGATGAGGACGAAGATGAGGACGAAGATGAGGACGAAGATGAAGATGAAGAAGGTGGTGAAGACGAGTCCGCAGGTGAAGAAGAAGGTGAAGAAGAAGATCTCTCCTATTTAACTGATATCGGACCTGCAGCAGAGCACGAATTTGAAGACTACTCGTTTCTTGGCATGAGTAATCGTAAGTTTACTTGGGCAGCTGCTCAGTTGCATATACTATTCGCCTCTTTCATTCTAGGTTGCCCCATGTTCGTGGTTATTATGGAGGTCATGGGTGCCCGTCGAACACAAGGTGTTCGTAAAGCAATTATCCTTTCAAACGTATTTTTAGCGATTCTTATAGGCGTTGTAATAGGAATCACTGGTGAAGTTATAGTTGGAATCCATCATGGTGTGCTTTATGGCCTATGGGCCTGCGCTTTCGGGGCATTAATCGTCAGTTTTTTGAATTATTTTCACCGTTTGATGAATATCCGCGCATCTGCCTTTGTTGGGGGTTTATTTGGTACTCTAATTTCTATGGCTCTGACACCAGTCGAGCATTATGAGGTTTCCGGTATCATCCTCGCTGTGGTCAATGGAGCGGTAGGTGGCTTAATATCGAACGGCATCATGTTTGCCCAGTCAGATTACAAGTTTGAGCGTTTAGCTCATGAAATTACAAAGGTAATTGGTATTTGTTATAGCTTCACAGCACTGACTGGAGGGCTTTTTCTTTTCGTCATGCTTGTCGCCTATCAAGACTTTATAAGTTATCTCATATCATCGTTTCCAACACTATTTATGGTGGCCTACCCTACCCTGTTTATTTTGGAAACAGTGGTCATGTATATCTATGTTTATTCCTGGGATCCTCTGAACAAGGCAAACAAGAAAGGAAGGCATATTGTTACAGGTGTAATCCTCAATGTTCTTGGTCTTTCACTTCTACTCGCTCTTGATGGTCCTACAACATTTATGCAAACGCCACCAAAACCGCTTGACCAACTTCTAAATATCAGTGAGTGGGATAAAATTGCAAATATGGCTTGGATGCCTCTGAACTATCACAGGTTAGTTGGTAACGGTACTTTTGGTGGTTATATGGTTTGTATCATTGGTGCCTATATGTATCTATGGTCAGACAAAACTGAAGAACGTGAATATTATGACTGGGTTGGATACATCGGGAACATAATCGGCGTTGCTATCATGATCCCACTACCAGCAATGGGTTATATTTTTGTACGTGAGATTTACCAATATGATGCCACCATAGGTATGTACATAATGTCTGATCGGGAATCCATGTTTATGCTCGTTCAAGGACTGCTTGTCGGCACCATGTTCAGTGCCAGCAATATTTATATGTGGGTTAGTATGAAGCGTATTGAAAATGCCGAGAGATTTTTTCCTGCGATGAAGTTTGGGTTCGTTTTGATTGTAATTTCAGCAACTATTTGGTTCACTCCCAGACGTTTCTTCGCAACGATGCTTCCCGAACCAAGTATGAATCCTGATATGGTTTTGCCTGATAACCTGGCTTTTCTCGCGCTGATGATTTCAAAGAATACGGCAGCATTCTGTCTTGTAACTGTTACATTCATCAATTACATTTTCTACACGATCGCCACAAAAACCGGGAAAGTTCACTACGGAAAAGTTAATCCATTAGGTCCTTATGTTCTGATTTTTCTAGGCTTTGCTGATATCTGGCTAATGAGCTGGATGGGTACCATTCGATCCTTATCTAGGATGAATTGGCATG